>NZ_JAELUF010000023.1 GCF_016429195.1 Brevundimonas sp. ASV9 | reverse complement strand
CGTGGCCAAGATCATCGCCTAAGCGAAACGGCCTCAAGCCGCGCGCCTCCGCGAGGCGCGCATAGGCCGAAAGACAAAGTCGCGTAACAGAACGGCCCCCGGAGCAATCCGGGGGCCGTTTTGCTGTTTGGGCGACTACCGGGCCCGCAACGGGCAGGACGCTCAGGCGTTGAGATTGTCTGCCCAACAGCCAAGGTTCACGATGCGTCTGATCTCGTTGCTTGCGTGCCTTGTCGCCCTGTCGGCCTGCGCCACCCATCCCGGCAAGGTCGATCAGGTCCGGTTCGCCAAGGACGCCGAGCCGATATTGGCGACGACCGAAGCCGGGATGGTGCGCGGCGTCGAGGGGGCGGGGACGCGCGCGTTCCTCGGCGTGCCGTTCGCGGCGCCGCCGGTCGGCGATCTGCGTTGGCGCGCGCCGCAGCCGGTCGAGGCCTGGCAGGGCGCTCGGGATGCGATGCGGATCGGTGCGGACTGCACCCAGGCGATCGGGCGTCGTTCGATCCTGGGCGGCGGCGGCGGGATCGTCGTCGGGTCAGAGGACTGTCTGTATCTGAACATCTATGCGCCGGGCGGAGACGCGGCAGAGGCGCGGCCGGTGATGGTCTATATCCCCGGCGGCGCCTTCACAGTGGGGGCGGGCGCCAACTACGACCCGTCGAAACTGGCGCGCGAGCAGAGGCGGGTGGTTGTGACGATGAACTATCGGCTCGGCGCGCTGGGCTGGCTGGCGCATCCGGGGTTTCAGGCGACCGGCGAAGGCTTCGGCGGCAACTTCGGCCTGATGGATCAGCAGGCGGCGTTGAAGTGGGTGCATCAAAACATTGCAGCCTTCGGCGGCGATCCGTCCGACGTCACCCTGTTCGCCGAAAGCGCCGGGGCCTGGACGGCCTGTTATCTGATGGCGTCGCCGCAGTCGGAAGGACTTTATCAGCGGGTCATCATGCAGAGCGGCGGGTGCCTGGAGCCGTCGTCCCTGGTCAGGGCGCAGGACGCAGCGCAGTCGGGGCCGATGTTCGCCGAAAGGCTGGGCTGCACCGGCGAGGATCAGATCGCGTGCCTGAAGGCGCTGCCGGCCTGGCGGCTGTCGCGGGCGGCGTCATTGAGGGCGGGCATCAACGGGCCGGGATCGTGGGGACCGGTGCACACCGACGCCACCGTGCCGGAAAGCCCGGCGGTCGCGATCCGCGAAGGGCGGTTCACACGCGTGCCCGTCCTCGTCGGGACGAACCTCGATGAGGGGCGGCTGTTCGCCAACGAGGTGCAGGACATGGATCGCTATCAGAAGGAGACGATCTGGATGTACGGCGATCAGGGCGAGCGGGTGTTGGCGCGCTATCCGGTGGGTGAGGACGGGCCCGCCTATGCCATCGCTGCCAACTTCACGGACCAGAGGTTCGCCTGTCCGTCACAGGCTTTGCGACGACTGCTGGCCCAGCATGTGCCGGTGTGGGGCTATGAGTTTGCCGATCGCGAGGCGCCGTTCGTGCTGCCGGACTGGATCATCGGTCTGGACCTGGGCGCCTATCACGCCAGCGAGCTGGCCTATGTGTTCGGAACGCGCTGGGTGTTCGCTGATCCCAAGCGGTTCACGCCTGAACAGAAGGCGCTGTCTAAGCGGATGCAAAGGCTGTGGGCGACGTTCGGACGTTCGGCCTTCGCTGCAGAGTGGCCCCGCGTCGAGGGTGCGGGGCCGGTGCGGGTGTTCAGGCCTCAGGGCGATGTGATCGACGACAGCTTCTTCGAGCGTCACCACTGCGACTTCTGGGATGGGACGCCGTTCGGCGCCGTCCACTAGATAAAGCGGACGGTGACGCCCGGCTTGACCTTGTCGGCCAGCATCCAGGCGTCCCAGTTGGTCAGGCGCACGCAGCCGTGCGAGGCCGTCTTGCCGACCAGATGCGGGTCCGGCGTGCCGTGGATGCCGTAACTGGGCTTGTTCAGGTCGATCCAAACGACGCCCACTGGGTTGTTCGGACCGGGTTTGACGACGACCTTCTTCTTGCCGTCGCCATAGCTGAGTTTCGACGGGTCATAGGTGTAGTCCGGGTTTCGCGCCACGCCGTTGACCTTGACCGTGCCGGTCGGGGTGGGATTGTCGCCGCTGCCGATGGTGGCGGGGAAGTAGGCGATCAGCTTGCCGTCGGCGTCGAACGCCTTGACCGAGCCTTCGCTCTTGTCGACGTCGATGTGGTCCACGTCGGCGGGCAGGGGGGCGGTGTTGACGGCGGGGACAAGCAGGCCCTGGCCCACGCGATTGAAGTCGGCGCCGGGGTTCATGGCGCGCAGCAAGGCCTCTGTGACGTGGAAGCGTTCGGCCAAGGCCTCGACGATATTGGCGTAGCCCATGTGGGCCGCCTGACCCTGAGCTTCCAACGCCGTGGGAACGACGCCGAGGTAGGGTCCGGCCATGTCCTGCTGGGTGATGGTGTAGGTGGTGGTCACCGCGCCCGGTCCGGCGGCGGCGCGTAGTCGGCCCATCACGTCGGCGTTCAACTGGCCGTTCACCGTCATGCCGTTGGCCTCCTGAAACGCCGAGATCGCCTGACGCATGTTCGACCCCGCCAGGCCGTCGATCGCGCCGGGCGAGAAGCGGGCGCGCTCCAGAAGAACCTGGGCGCGGATCAGGGCGGGTTGCGGCTGCTGCTGGGCGGCATTCGCGGCTGCCGGCTGCCCCTCTTGCGCGGCGGGCGGCGGCGCATAGGCGGTGTTTTCGATGGCGTCTCGAGAGAGCGGGCCGGTTTGGCCCACTTGCGCGGTCTCGGCCGTCTGCGCCGCTGGGGCGGATGTGTTCTCTTCCTTTGGCGAACAGGCGCCCAGAGCGAGAACAGCGAGTGCGGCGAGGTAGGCGGGACGGTTCATAAGAGACTTTCGAGACGGTGAGTGCAGGCGGTCGTTATTCAGTTGGGTTCGCCGGTCGCGGGGTCGGTTTCGGTTTTGCCGGAGTTGGACGAATCCTTCGAACCCTTGGGTTCGGTCGCCGGGCGCGGCGGCTGGCCGTCGGCGTCCGGCCGCAGGTTTTCGTTCTCGACGGCTTGGCTGTCAGGGCGTTGATCGGTCATGGTCTTCTCCTTGGGTCACTCAAACGCGCCAGGGCGACCGCGGCTCCGTCAACGCGCGTTCACCATGCCGGTGAACCCTGATGAAACACGCATGGGGCAGGGTGCGGTCTGGAATGGACCTTGCTTCTCAGGGCCCTAGAGGATGCGTATGGCCGGAATGCTGCAGGTCGAGATCATGGACGCGGCGGCGATGGACGCCGCCGCCGTCGCCCTGTGGCGTGCGTGGACGGCGGGCAATCCTGATCTGGCCAGCCCGTATTTCCGCTGGGACTATGCCGAGATTGCCTCGCGGGTCTGCCCCGGCGCGGCGATCGCCGTATTCCGGCGAGATGACAAGATCGTCGGCTTCTTCCCGCATCAGCGACGCGGCGGGGCGGTGCAGCCGCTGGGCGCGCCCATGAACGACTATCACGGCGTCATCGCCCCGGCGGACGAGACGATCACGCTGGAAGAGGTGGCGCGGCTGTTGAAAGCCAAGCGGCTAAACGTGCCCGGCTGGATCGGCGCGGGCGAAACGGGCCAGGCGCGTGAGACCGTGCAGGTGGCCATGCCCGAGGCGGGCTATGGCGACTGGTACGCCGAGCGTCGCAAGACCTTTGGCAAATACTTCAAGGACAAGGAGCGGGCGCGTCGCAGCCTGGAGGCCGAACTAGGGCCGATCCGGGTGGAGCGCGGTTTGCGCGATCCGGCTCTGCTGGATCATCTGATCGCGCTGAAGGCGGCGCAGTATCGGCGCTCGGGTCTGCACGACATCTTCGCCTGCGGCTGGACGCGGGATCTGCTGCACGCTCTGATGAGCGAGGCGCGAGAAGGCTTCGGCGCTTCGATGGCGGCCATGCATGCGGGCGACAAGCTGGTGGCGATCGAGTTCTCGCTGCACGCCGGGCGGCATTACCATTTCTGGTTCCCGGCCTATGAGCCGACGCTGGCGCGGTGCTCGCCGGGCATCCTGCTGAGTATGGACACGATGCGGCTGGCGGCGGCCGAGGGTTTCCGGGTGTTCGACTTCGGCTTCGAGGGCGAGACCTATAAGAAATACTTCGTCAATGCGCGCCAGACGGTGCGCGAAGCCGTGGTGATGCAGCCCGGCGTGGGCCGGGCGCTGGGCGACATCACGGTGGCGGCGTTGAACAGGGCGGGCGGGCGCGGCGAGGCGGTGCGGGCGTCGCTGCGTCGGCGCTGGGCCACGATCGAAGCCTGCGAGGCGACGCCGGTCGGGCGGCTGAGGGGGGCGGCGGTGGCCGCACGGTCGGCTGTCCAGAAGGCGGCCGCCAAGAAGAAGACGCCAGCGCGCGTCGCCCACGTTTGAGGACATCGGCATGACCCAACGCCGCACACGCTATCCGGGCCCGATCGCCGAGGCCAAGACACACGCCCACACCCTGATCGAGCAAGGATTCGCCGAGGACGCGGCGCTGGCCGCCGTGCTGGATCGCTATCCGGCCGAGCTGTTCGACATCAACCTGTATGACTACGACGAGGAGGGGCAGGTGTCCTTGCGCACCGGCGCGCGCGGGCGGCTGTCAGGTGAGGAGTTGCTGGAGGCGATCAAACAGGGTCGGCTGTGGGTCAATCTGCGCGGGGTCGAGACCGGCTGGCCCGAACTGTGGGCGGCGGCGATGAAGGATTTCGCCGCGATCCAGGCGACCTATCCGGGGATGCGGGCGGTGCGAAACGCGGGGCAGCTGATCCTGTCGTCGCCCAAGGCGCGCGTGCCCTATCATTTCGACGCGGCGGGCGTGGTGCTGTTCCACCTGCGTGGGCGCAAGCGGCTGTTCGTCTATCCCGGCGACGAGGGGCATCTGCCCGAGAGAAACATGGAACAGGTGGTCGCGCGTCAGACGACCGAGGAACTGCCTTACACGCTGGCGTTCGAACAGGATGCGCAGGTCATGGATCTGGAGCCAGGCCGCGCCCTGACCTGGCCCCTGTATGCGCCGCACCGGGTGGAGAATCTGGACCGCTTCTGCGTCAGCCTGTCGATGGATTTCCAGACCTGGCCGTCGCGGTTCCGCAACGGCGCGCTGTTCACCAATGCGGTGATCCGCAGCCGGGGCGGGCGGCCGCGCTTCACCGACGGCATGACGACGCCGGAGCTGGCGGCGCGCTGGGCCGCGTCGCTGGCGCTGAAGAAGGCGGGCGCGATGAAAAGCAAGATCGCAAACTTCGAGCGCGACTTCGAGCCGGAGATCGGCGCGGCTGACGGCGCGGGCGCGCTGAACGCGACGTCATGAGCTCGGGGCGTTAATTCGAGTTCATGACCTCGAGTTAAAATGACTTGGGCGCGGGCGGCGCGCACCTTCTGCTCACATTCGGGAAGGGAACACCGCTCATGAAAACCGCACTGATCGCCGCCGCCGCCGTCGCCACCCTGACCGGGTTCGTCGCCGCGCCCGCTTCGGCCGCCGAGGTCGAGATCCGCAACGCCGTCGCCCGCGTGGTGGTCATCGTCGAGGATCGTCAGGATATCGGCGTCGAGGTCACGCAAGGCCAGACGCGCTTGCCGGCCATCCAGGTTCGCCGCGAAGGCAACGACGTCAAGATCGACGGCGGCCTGCGCCGTAACGGCATGTGGGGCGGCAACAGCGCCATTCGCGGCTGCAACTCCGGCCGCAGCGATGCGGGCCAGCCGGGGCAGGGCGCGACCGTCGAGGTGCGCGACCTGGGCCGCATCCGTCTGGAAGACGCGCCCTTGATCGTCGTGCGCACGCCGCGCGTCGTGGATGTCAGCGCCAGCGGCGCGGTCTTCGGCTCGGTCGGACGCGGCGCGCGATCGGTCGAGTTGGACAACGGCGGCTGCGGCAACTGGAACGTGGCCAATGTGGACGGCGATCTGGAACTGGGACTCGGCGGCTCGGGCGCGATCCGCGCGGGCACATCTCGATCGCTGAACGCCAGCGTCGGCGGGTCTGGCTCCATCTCGGCCGGAGCGACCGGAGCCCTGAAGGCGGCTGTCGGCGGATCGGGCAATGTCGAGGTGGCCAGCGCCGGAGGACGCAGCGAACTGTCCATCGGCGGCTCGGGCGGTGTGAATGTGCGGCAGGGCCGAATGGACAAGCTGTCGGTCGCCATCGGCGGTTCCGGCGATGTGCGCTACGGCGGCGCAACGCGCGATCTGGACGTGGCGATCGCCGGATCGGGCAGCGTCCGCGTCGCCTCGGCCACGGGATCGGTCTCTCGCTCCGTTGTCGGATCTGGAACTCTGCAGATCGGGCGGTAAGACCCGAGCGACGAGAAGGCCCCCGGTCGTGGAACCCCGGGGGTCTTTTCCGGCCAAACAAAAAGCCCCGGCGGATTGCTCCGCCGGGGCTCTTCGCATGGATCAGGTCCGAGACGCTTAGAAGACGCTCAGGACGCTGGAGATGGCCGAGACGCCCAGGTTGGCGCCGGCGCGGTCACGCGCTTGCAGACCGCCGCCGAACGAATAGCGCAGGCCGACCGACCAGGTGTCGACGTCCAGCGAATCGATGTCGGCGCGGGTGTAGGCGGCACCCAGCGAGAACGGGGTGTTCTCGAACTCGTATTCGGCGCCCACGCCGTAGGTCCAGGCGTCGGTGTCGCCGCCCGAGAAGTCGACGTTGTTGTAGGCGACGCCAGCGTTCAGGCGCAGATTCGGCATGACGTAGAAGGCGGCGTCAGCGCCGACGGTCCAGATGTCGGCGTCCACATTGTCAGCGGTCGTGTAGGCGACTTGGCCGGTCAGGGTGGCGTTCGACAGATACTTCTGCGCTTCGGCGCCGACGGTCCAGATCGGCTCGTTGCCGCTGCCGATGCCGTTGGCGGCGACGAAGGCGCCGGCGCGGACGTCGGAGGACCACATCTTGGTCAGGTGAGCAGCGGCGGCGCCGGTGACGTCTTCTTCGCCAAAGGCCTTGGTGTAGTCGATCGCGCCGTTCAGGGTCACGGTCCAGTCCTGGGCCGGCAGGGCGACCGATCCGTCAACGGTCCAGACGTCAGCGTCGACATCGTCGCCGGCGACTTCGATCGACGGGTTGGAATAGGTCACGCCGACCGAACCGATGGCGTCTTGGGCGAAGGCCGGGGCGGCGAACAGGGCGGCGGCGGCCGTGGCGAGGAGGATCGTCTTCATTTTTCTTTTGTCCTTAGCAGTCTGCTCCCGGATGGGGGTCCGGGGAGGGGCGCTGCTATCAGCCTAAGACGAAGCGGAGCAATAAACCGACGTTCGATTGGCTTGGGATGGCAAGGTTGTTGCGCAACAGCCACGCGTTGCGGCCAGAATGTGTCACGACTTGGCGATCTGTGGGGCAAGTCGTTAATCGCGCGCCGCAGTCGCGCTCATGCACTATAAAGAGGCGTCCGACGCCGCCGACGTCGCCGACGAATGCCTCGTGACGCTGTGCTGAGCCCTCGGCGAAGACCGCGTCGAAATCCTGTGGCAGCCCGGGTTTGCGCGCTTGACGAAATCAGAATCGATAGGCATAAGCCACCACTCTTGTTGGACCGGCTGTGCAGTTCGCTGCAAACGCGGTTCGCAAGAACGACCTAAGTCACTGTTCTTTGCAGCTTCTTGGGATATCAACGGCCTTCGCGGGCAACTGCGTGGGCCGATCGTTTTTGCGGATTTGCGTTCCCTGAGGGCTTTTTGCCCGAAGGCCTTCGGTCTTTGAAATGGTTCACAGGGACGCGGTCCTCCGACCGCATTGGAAGTAAGCACCGATATGGATCAAAGCATCCGCATCAGGCTCAAGGCCTTTGATCACCGCGTCCTCGATTTTTCGACGCGCGAGATCGTTAATACCGCCAAGCGCACCGGCGCGACCGTTCGCGGTCCGATTCCGCTGCCGACCCTGATCGAGAAGTTCACCGTGAACCGCTCTCCGCACGTCGATAAGAAGTCGCGTGAGCAGTTTGAAATCCGCACGCACAAACGCGTGCTCGACATCGTCGACCCCACCCCGCAGACCGTGGACGCGCTCATGAAGCTCGACCTGTCCGCCGGCGTGGACGTCGAGATCAAGATTTAAAGTAGAAAGAGGCGGGATCCGATGCGCACGGGCGTGATCGCCAAGAAGCTGGGCATGACCCGCGTGTTCGCCGATGACGGCGCGCACGTACCGGTCACTGTGCTGCAGCTCGACGGCTGCCAAGTCGTCGGCCAACGTACCCAGGAGCGTGACGGCTACGTCGCTCTCCAGCTGGGCGCTGGCACGAAGAAGGCTAAGAACACCAACAAGGCTCAACGCGAGACCTTCGCCAAGGCGGAAGTCGAACCGAAAGCCTATGTGACCGAGTTCCGCGTCGATGCGGACGGTCTGCTGGACGTGGGCGCCGAACTGTCGGCCGAACACTTCCTGGTGGGCCAGAAGGTCGACATCCAGGGCGAGACCATCGGTAAGGGTTTCGCCGGCGCCATGAAGCGCTGGAACTTCGGCGGCCTTCGCGCCACCCACGGCGTTTCGGTCTCGCACCGTTCGCACGGTTCGACGGGTAACCGTCAGGACCCGGGTCGCACGTTCCCCGGCAAGAAGATGGCCGGCCACTACGGCACCGAGACCGTCACCACCCAGAACCTGACCGTCGTCCGCGTGGACGCCGAACGTGGCCTGATCCTGATCAAGGGCGCTGTCCCCGGTCACGACGGCAGCTACGTCAAGGTTCGCGACGCCATCAAGAAGGCTCGCCCGGCCGACGCCCCGTTCCCCGGCGCGCTGAAGTCGAGCAAGTCTGCTGCTCAACCCGCTTCGACGCCGGCTGAAGAAGCCCCCGTCGAAGCGACCGAAGGCGGTGAAGCGTAATGAAACTCTCTGTCATCCAACTCGACGGCAAGGCTGCTGGCGACGTGGAACTGTCGGACGCCGTCTTCGGCATCTCGGACATCCGCGGCGACATCCTGGCCCGCACCGTCAACTGGCAATTGGCCAAGCGCCGCGCCGGTACGCACAAGGTTCAAACCCGCAACGAGAACTCTCGTACGGGTAAGAAGATGTACAAGCAAAAGGGCACCGGCGGCGCTCGTCACGGTTCGCGCCGTGCACCGCAGTTCGTCGGCGGATCGCGCGCCTTCGGCCCGATCGTTCGCGATCACGGCTTCTCGCTGCCGAAGAAGATCCGCGCGCTGGCTCTGCGTCACGCCCTGTCCTCCAAGGCCAAGTCGGGCGACCTGATCGTGGTCGACACCGTCTCGGTGAAGGAAGCCAAGACCGCTTCGCTGCGTGAAACGCTCGGCAAGCTGGGCTGGACCAAGGCTCTGATCATCGCGGGTCCCGAAGTCGATACGAACTTCGGCCTGGCCGCACGCAACATCCCGCACATCGACGTGCTGCCGAACGCCGGCCTGAACGTCTATGACATCCTGCGGGCTGACAAGCTGGTGCTGACGAAGGCCGCCATCGAGGCAATCGAAGCCCGCTTCAGCGATAAGGAAGCCGCGTAATGGCCGCTCAACCTACCGCCAAGCACTACGACACCATCCTGGCCCCGGTGATCACCGAAAAGGCCACGATCCTGTCCGAGCAGAACAAGGTCGTCTTCCGCGTCGCCGACACGGCGACCAAGGACGAGATCGCCGCGGCGGTCGAAAGCCTGTTCAAAGTCAACGTCCTGAAGGTCAACACCCTGGTTCAAAAGGGCAAGACCAAGCGCTTCCGGGGTATCCTGGGTCGCCGGGTCGACATCAAAAAAGCGATCGTGACGCTGGCTGACGGCCAGTCGATCGACGTCACCACGGGGCTCTGATCAGATGGCCTTGAAACATTACAATCCGACCTCGCCAGGCCGTCGCGCCCTCGTGCTGGTTGACCGTTCGGAACTCCACAAGGGCCGTCCGGAAAAGTCGCTGACCGAAGGCCTGACCAAGTCGGGCGGACGCGGGCAGGGCGGTCGCATCGCGGTCCGCTTCCGTGGCGGCGGCGCCAAGACCCTGTACCGCAAGATCGACTTCAAGCGTCGCAAGTGGGACATGGTCGGCACGGTCGAGCGTCTGGAATACGATCCGAACCGCACGGCCTTCATCGCGCTCGTGACCTACGAGGACGGCGAGAAGACCTACATCATCGCGCCGCAACGCCTTAAGGCGGGCGACACGATCGTCGCGGGCGAAAAGACTGACGTGAAGCCGGGCAACGCCATGCCGCTTCGTTCGATGCCGGTGGGTACGATCATCCACAACATCGAAATGAAGCCGGGCAAGGGCGCCCAGCTGGCCCGTTCGGCCGGCGCCTACGCCCAGCTGGTCGGTCGCGATCAGGGCTATGCCCAGATCCGTCTCGGCTCGGGCGAACTGCGCATGGTTCTGGACGGCTGCATCGCCACGGTGGGCGCGGTTTCGAACCCCGACCACATGAACCAGAACCTGGGCAAGGCCGGTCGTAAGCGTCACATGGGCTGGCGTCCGCACGTTCGCGGCGTCGCCATGAACCCGATCGACCACCCGCATGGTGGTGGTGAAGGCCGGACCTCTGGTGGTCGTACCCCCGTCACTCCGTGGGGTAAGGACACCAAGGGCACTCGTACCCGCAAGAACAAGGCTACGGACAAGTACATCATCCGTACCCGCCACGTTAAGAAGGCTCGCTAAGAATGGCCCGCTCCTCCTGGAAAGGCCCGTTTGTCGACGGGTATCTGCTCAAGAAGGCCGACGCCGTTCAATCGTCGGGCCGCAAGGACGTGATCAAGACCTGGTCGCGCCGCTCCACCATCCTGCCGCAGTTCGTCGGTCTGACGTTCGGCGTCCATAACGGTCAGAAGCACGTGCCCGTGTCGGTCTCCGAAGAGATGGTCGGCATGAAGCTCGGCGAGTTCGCCCCGACCCGGAACTTCCCGGGTCACGCGGCGGACAAGAAGGCCAAAAGGAAGTAACCGATGGCCCAGACAAAAAACGAGCGTCGGGTCGCCCCGACCGAGGCCCGCGCCAAGCTGGTCAACGTGCGTATCAGCCCGCAAAAGCTGAACCTGGTCGCCGCTTCGATCCGCGGCATGCCGGTCCAGAAGGCGCTGAACGAGCTGGAATTCAGCCGTAAGCGCATCGCTGGCGACGTCCGCAAGGTCCTGTATTCGGCGATCTCGAACGCCGAGAACAACCACAACCTCGACATCGACAATCTGGTCGTCGCCGAGGCCTTCGTGGGCAAGAACCTGGTGATGAAGCGTTTCGCGAGCCGTGCTCGCGGTCGTTCGTCGCGCATCCTGAAACCGTTCAGCGAGATCACCATCGTGGTCCGTGAAGCCGGCGAGGCCGCCTGATGGGACAGAAAATCAATCCGGTCGGTCTGCGCCTCGGCGTGAACCGCACGTGGGACAGCCGCTGGTTCGCCGCCGGCGCCGACTATTCCCGCCTGCTGCACCAGGACCTGAAGCTGCGCGAGTGGCTGCGGGAACGCCTGGCCGCCGCCGGCGTGTCGCGCATCATCATCGAGCGCCCGCACAAGAAGTGCCGCATCACCATCTACGCCGCCCGTCCGGGCGTCGTGATCGGCAAGAAGGGCGCTGACATCGAGAAGCTCCGCAAGGACATCTCGGCGCGCACCGAGGGTGAAGTTCACCTGAACATCATCGAAGTCCGCAAGCCGGAAACCGATGCGCAGCTGATCGCCGAGAACATCGCGCAGCAGCTGGAGCGCCGCGTGGCCTTCCGTCGCGCCATGAAGCGTTCGATGCAGTCGGCCATGCGTCTGGGCGCCAAGGGCATTCGTATGAATGTCTCGGGTCGTCTGGGCGGCGCGGAAATCGCACGTATGGAATGGTACCGCGAAGGTCGCGTGCCGCTTCACACGCTGCGCGCCGACATCGACTATGGTTTCTACGAAGCCAAGACGACCTACGGCATCATCGGCGTGAAGGTCTGGGTCTTTAAGGGTGAAGTGCTGGAGCACGATCCCATGGCGCAGGACAAGCGTTGGGCCCAGGAAGCTTCGGGTCCTTCCTCGAACGAAGGCCGCGAACGCGGCGGCCCCCGTGGCGACCGCGGTCCGCGTCGCGACCGGGGACGTGAGAACTAAGTCATGTTGCAACCGAAGAAGACCAAATACCGCAAGGCCTTCAAGGGCCGGATCCATGGCTCGGCCAAGGGCGGTTTCTCGCTGAACTTCGGGTCGTATGGCCTGAAGACGCTGGAGCCGGAACGCATCACCGCGCGTCAGATCGAAGCGGCTCGCCGCGCGATCACTCGCCAGATGAAGCGTCAGGGCCGCGTCTGGATCCGCGTCTTCCCCGACCTGCCCGTCACGGGCAAGCCGGCCGAAGTCCGGATGGGTAAGGGCAAGGGCGCCGTCGACCACTGGGCCGCGCGTTGCCACCCGGGCCGTATCCTGTTTGAAATCGACGGCGTGCCGGACGATGTCGCCCGCGAAGCACTCCGTCTCGGCGCCGCCAAGCTGCCGGTCCGCACCAAGGTCGTGACCCGTATCGACGCCGGCGTCGCGCATGTGGAGGCTGCCGCCTAATGACCAAGATCGCCGATCTGCGGTCGCAAACGACCGACCAACTGTCCGACGAGCTGCTGAAGCTTAAGAAGGAACAGTTCAACCTGCGCTTCCAGGCGGCCACCGGCCAAATGGAAAAGACTCACCGCGTTGGTGAAGTCCGCAAAGACATCGCTCGCATCTCGACGCTTCTGCGCGAGAAGCGTGCGGCCTCGTAAGGAAACGAATATGCCCAAGCGAATTCTTGAAGGCGTGGTCGTGTCCGACAAGGGCGAGAAGACTGTCGTTGTGAAGGTGGAGCGCACCCTGCTTCACCCGCTTCTGAAGAAGACCGTCCGGTCGTCCAAGAAGTACCACGCGCACGACGAAGCCAACGCGCTCAAGGTCGGCGACATCGCTCGCATCGTCGAGTGCGCCCCCAAGTCCAAACTGAAGCGCTGGGAAGTCCTTTCCAACGCTTCCGCCTCGTAATCAGAAGGATCTGATCTTATGATCCAGATGCAAACTAACCTGGAAGTGGCCGATAATTCGGGCGCCCGCCGGGTCATGTGCATCAAGGTGTTGGGCGGCTCCAAGCGCCGCTACGCCTCGATCGGCGACACAATCGTCGCCTCCGTGAAGGAAGCCATCCCGCGCGGCCGTGTGAAGAAGGGCGACGTCGTTCGCGCCATCGTCGTGCGCACCGCCAAGGACATCCAACGCAAGGACGGCTCGGTCATCCGCTTTGACAAGTCGGCCGCCGTCATCGTCAACAAGCAGAACGAGCCTGTCGGCACGCGGATCTTCGGCCCGGTTCCTCGCGAACTGCGCGCCAAGAACCACATGAAGATCATCTCGCTGGCTCCGGAGGTCCTGTAACATGGCCGCCAAGATCAAGAAGGGCGACCGCGTCGTCGTCCTCACCGGCAAGGACAAGGGCCGCACGGGCAACGTGCTGAAGGTCCTGCCCACCGAAAACCGCGTCCTCGTCGAAGGCGTCAACATGGTTCAGCGCCACACGCGCCCGAGCCAGGCTGACCCGCAGGGCGGCATCAAGAATAAGGAAGCCTCGCTTCACCTGTCGAACGTCGCGATCGCCGACGCCAACGGCAAGGCGACCCGCGTCGGCTTCAAGATCGATGGGGACAAGAAGGTCCGCATCGCCAAGACGACGGGAGACGTCATCTGATGGCTACCGAGAAGTACACCCCGCGCCTCAAGGACGAGTATCACGCTCGCATCCGTCAGGTGATGAAAGAAAAGTTCGGCTACACGAACGAAATGCAGGTGCCCAA
Organism: Brevundimonas sp. ASV9; assembly: GCF_016429195.1. Lineage (GTDB taxonomy): Bacteria > Pseudomonadota > Alphaproteobacteria > Caulobacterales > Caulobacteraceae > Brevundimonas. The sequence goes on along the minus strand of NZ_JAELUF010000023.1, from coordinate 24,037 downwards.
GCTGGACAAGATCGTCCTGAACATGGGCATCGGCGAAGCCGTCGCAGACTCCAAGAAGGCGAACACCGCCCTCAAGGATCTGACCGCCATCGCCGGTCAGAAAGCCGTCGCCACCAAGGCCCGTAACTCCATCGCCGGCTTTAAGCTGCGCGAAGGTATGGTCATCGGCGGCAAGGTCACCCTGCGTGGCGACCAGATGTACGAGTTCCTGGACCGGTTCATCACGATCGCGCTGCCGCGCGTGAAGGATTTCCGTGGTCTGAAGGGCACGTCCTTTGATGGTCGCGGCAACTACGCCACGGGTCTGAAGGAGCACATCGTGTTCCCGGAGATCAACTACGACCAGATCGATCAGATGTGGGGCATGGACATTGTCGTCTGCACCACGGCCAAGACCGATGAGGAAGCCAAGGCTCTCCTCACCGAGTTCAAGTTCCCGTTCGTGAAGAACTGAGCGGGAAGGGAAGAGCACAATGGCTAAGAAAAGCGCCGTAAACCGCAATGAAGCCGTTAAGGCCCTGGTTGCGAAGTATGCCGCGAAGCGGGCCGCCCTCAAGGCGACCGCCAACGACGAAAACCTGCCGCTGGAGGAGCGCTTCGACGCGCGCCTGAAGCTGGCCGAACTGCCGCGCAACTCCGCGCCGAGCCGCATTCGCAACCGCTGCGAAGTGACGGGTCGTCCGCGGGCGTTCTACCGCAAGCTCAAGATGAGCCGGATTGCGCTGCGTGAACTGGGCAACCTGGGCCAGATTCCCGGCCTGACCAAGTCCAGCTGGTAAGGGGAGCGAACAGACATGATGATCAACGATCCCCTGAGCGACATGATCGCTCGCATCAAGAACGCGGCGACCCGCAAGCGTTCCAAGGTGCTGACCCCGGCCTCCCGTCTGCGCCAGCGCGTCCTCGACGTGCTGCAGGACGAAGGCTACATCCGCGGCTACAACCTGGTTCAGAACCCGGGTGAGTTTCCGCAGTTCGAGATCGAGCTGAAGTACTTCGACGGTCAGCCCGTCATCGCCGAGATTGCGCGCGTGTCCAAGCCGGGCCGCCGCGTCTATTCGGCGATCGGCGATCTGAAGCCCGTCAAGAACGGCCTCGGCATCTCGATCCTCTCGACTTCGAAGGGCGTCATGTCCGACGCTTCCGCCCGCGACGCTAACGTCGGCGGCGAAGTCCTCTGCAGGGTCTACTGATATGTCCCGTATTGGCAAGAAAACCATCGCCGTGCCGAAGGGCGTGACTGTCACGCTCGACGGCCAGAACGTCACCGTCAAGGGACCCAAGGGCGAGAGCGCCTGGACCGTCGCCGACGAGATCGAAGTCAAGCAGGAAGGCGACGAACTGTCGCTGACGCCGCGTTCGGACACGCCTCGCGCTCGCGCGATGTGGGGTCTGTCGCGCACCCTGGTCGACAACATGGTCGTCGGCGTCACCACGGGCTTCGAAAAGTCACTGGAGCTGGTCGGCGTGGGTTACCGCGCCGCGATGAAGGGCGACGCCCTTTCGCTGCAACTCGGCTTCTCACACGAAGTCGATATCGCTCCGCCGGCCGGCGTCAGCTTCGCTGTGCCGAAGCAGACCGAGATCAAGATCTCGGGCGCTGACAAGCAAGCCGTCGGTCAGATCGCCTCGGTCATCCGCAAGCTGCGTCCGCCGGAGCCCTACAAGGGCAAGGGCGTCCGTTACGCGGGCGAGAAGGTCCGTCGCAAGGAAGGCAAGAAGAAGTAAGTCATGGCTCTTTCTCTTCGACAACAAGCCAAGCGTCGCTCGGAGCGCACGCGTCGCCGCCTGAAGGCTGTCGCCAACGGTCGTCTGCGTCTGTCGGTCTACCGTTCGGACAAGAACATCTCGGCCCAGATCATCGACGACGCCCAAGGCGTGACCGTCGTGGCTGCCTCGTCGCTGGAAGGCGGCAAGGGCAAGCGCGGTTCGGACACGGCTGCGGCCGCTGCGATCGGCAAGCTGATCGCCGAACGCGCCATCGAGAAGGGCGTCAAGGACGTCGTCTTCGACCGTGGCGAGTACATCTATCATGGACGGGTGAAGGCGCTGGCGGAAGCCGCGCGTGAAGCCGGCCTGAACTTCTAAGGGACGCGACAGATGGCGCAACAACCCCAACGCGGCGGCGGCGGCAACGATCGCAACCGTCGTGACAACCGCAACGGTCCCGCTGCTGATGGTCCGGATTCCGACATCGTCGAGAAGCTGGTGCACATCAACCGCGTCGCCGCCACCGTCAAAGGCGGCCGTCGCTTCAGCTTCGCAGCCCTGATGGTCGTCGGCGACGGCAAGGGTCGCGTCGGCTTCGGTCACGGCAAGGCGCGCGAAGTGCCGGAAGCTATCCGCAAGGCGACCGAAGAAGCCAAGAAGACGATGATCCGCGTTCCGCTGCGCGAGAACCGCACGCTGCACCACGACGGCAACGGCCGTTGGGGCGCCGGCAAGATCATGATGCGCGCCGCCCCTCCCGGGACCGGCGTCATCGCGGGCGGTCCGATGCGCGCAGTGCTCGAAACCCTCGGCGTCCAGGACGTCGTGGGCAAGTCGACCGGTTCGTCGAACCCCTACAACATGATCCGCGCGACGTTCGAAGCGCTGAAGGTCCAGTCCTCGCCCCGTCAAGTCGCGTCCAAGCGCGGCAAGAAGGTCGCGGATCTGATGGGCCGCCGCAACGACGGCGCCTCGGCGCCCGAAGCCGTGGAGTCCTAAGTCATGGCTGAGAAGAAAACCCTCACCGTCAAGCAGACCGGTTCGCCGATCCGCCGCAAGAACGACCAGCGCGCCACCCTGGTGGGCCTGGGTCTGAACCGCCTGGGTCGTGAATCGACCCTGGAGGACACGCCTTCGGTTCGCGGGATGATCGCCAAGGTCGCCCACCTGACTGAGATCGTCGAAAAGTAAGCCGTTTCGCCCTCTCCCGAACCCGGGGGAGGGCGTTTCTGCACTTGCGAATACCCAAAGGGTCGCCTATCAGCGGCCCTTCATTTTTTCCAAGCCGAGTCTGGACGATGTCCGGGCGCTAGCACCCGAAAGGATCAGGCACATGAAACTGAACGAAATCCGCGACAACGAAGGCGCCCACAAGAAGCGCATGCGCGTCGGCCGTGGCCCCGGTTCCGGCAAGGGCAAGACCGCTGGCCGTGGCGTCAAGGGTCAGAAGTCGCGTTCGGGCGTCGCCATCGGCGGCTTCGAAGGCGGCCAAATGCCGCTGTACATGCGTATGCCCAAGCGCGGCTTCAACAACGCCAATGCTCTGAAGCTGGCTGAAGTGAACCTGTGGCGCCTGCAAGACGCCGTCGACGCCGGCAAGCTGGACGCCAAGTCGGAACTGAAGGGCGACGCCCTGGTCGCCGCCGGCGTGATCCGTCGCGTCAAGGACGGCGTGCGTCTGCTGGGCACCGGCGAACTGAAGCAAGCGTTGAACCTGGTCGTGTGGTCGGCCACCGCCGGCGCCAAGAAGGCCATCGAAGCCGCTGGCGGCTCGGTCGTCGAACAACGCATCGAAGCCGAAGCCAAGGCCGCCGCGCGCGTCGAGAAGCGCAACGCCGCCAAGGGCAAGGCTCCGGCTCCCAAGGCGCCGCGCGGCGACGAGAACAAGATCTCGGCCCGCACCAAGCGCACCGCCGCTAAAGCCTGATCAACGCGTCGCTGCGGTCGTTTAGGCCGTGGCCTGAACACATCGCAGCGACGAAAGAACGGAAGCGGCCCTCGCATGAAGGCCGCTTTCCGCCTATCTGACGACTCAATCAGTCGTGGGGACGCATAATGGCTTCGGCCGCAGAACAACTCGCCGCCAATATGAATATGGGCTCGTTCGCGAAAGCGACCGAGCTGCATAAACGCCTGCTGTTCACGCTGGGCGCGCTTCTGGTCTATCGCATCGGCACCTATGTCCCGATCCCGGGCATCAACTCGCAGGCCTTCCTGCAGTTCTTCCAGAACCCGGACGGTCAGCGCGGCATCCTGGACATGTTCAACATGTTCTCGGGCGGCGCGGTCGAGCGTATGGCCATCTTCGCCCTGAACGTGATGCCCTACATCTCGGCCTCGATCATCGTGCAGCTGATGGGCACGGTGTATCCGCCCTGGGAGAAGCTGAAGAAGGAAGGCGGCGAAAGCGGCCGCAAGCAGCTGAACCAGTACACGCGTTATCTGACGGTGTTCCTGGCGCTGGCGCAGTCCTTCGGTATCGCGGCGGGCCTGAACAGCACGGCCGGGCTGGTCGACAACCCCGGGATCTTCTTCATCATCTCGACGGTCGTGACCCTGACCGGCGGCACCATGTTCCTGATGTGGCTGGGTGAGCAGGTGACGGCGCGCGGCGTCGGCAACGGCATCTCGCTGATCATCTTCGCCGGGATCGTGGCCGTTCTGCCGTCGACCATCGCCCGGCTGCTGGGCCTGGCCCAACAAGGTCAGATGTCGGCCTTCGCCCTGCTGTTCATCGCCATCCTGGCTGTGGCCACCGTGGTCTTCATCGTCTTCATGGAGCGCGCCCAGCGCCGTCTTCTGATCCAGTATCCGAAGCGCCAGGAAGGCAACCGCATGGCCGGGGGCGAGCGTTCGTTCCTGCCGCTGAAGGTCAACACCGCCGGTGTGATCCCGCCGATCTTCGCCTCGTCGCTGCTGATGCTGCCGACGACGGTTGCGACCATGACGGCTAACGCCGACCTGCCCAGCTGGATGAGCTGGCTGCCGCTGGTGACGGCGCAGCTGACGCACGGCCAGCCACTGTTTATGGCGCTGTATGCCGCCCTGATCGTCTTCTTCTGCTTCTTCTACACCTCGATCACCTTCAATCCCGAGGACACGGCCGAGAACCTGCGCAAATACGGCGGCTTCCTGCCGGGCATCCGTCCCGGCAAGCGGACTGCGGAATATCTGGACTATGTCCTGACCCGCCTGACCGTGATCGGCGCCGCCTACATCACCGCAGTCTGCCTGCTGCCGGAGTTCATCGTCAGCCAGTTCGGTAACAGCCTGTACTTTGGCGGAACGTCTATCTTGATCGTCGTCTCGGTCACCATGGACACTGTGGCCCAGATTCAGTCCCAACTGCTGGCGCATCAGTACGAAGGCCTGATCAAGAAGGCCAAGCTGCGTGGTCGTGGCGGTCGCGGCGCTCCCACGCCCGTTCGCCGCTAAGTCTTAGGTTGTCAGACGCCCAGGGGAGGGCTGAAGCATGAACTTGATCCTGTTCGGACCGCCGGCGGCGGGCAAGGGCACCCAGGCCAAGCGGCTGGTGGAAGAGAAGGGCATGGTCCAGCTCTCCACCGGCGACATGCTGCGCGCGGCCATCGCCTCGGGCTCGGAGCTGGGGCTCAAGGTCAAGGACGTGCTGGCGCGCGGCGATCTGGTCACCGACGAGATCGTGATCGCCCTGATCGAAGATCGCCTGACGGAGGCCGAGGCCGCCGGCGGCGCGATCTTTGACGGCTTCCCTCGCACCGTGGCCCAAGCCGAGGCGCTGGACGAGATGCTGGCCAAGCGCGGTGTTCAGATCGACGCCGTCGTGCGCCTGAAGGTCGATGACGCCGCCCTGACCGAACGGATCGCGAAGCGCTTCGCCGAACAGGGCCGCCCGGACGACAATCCGGAATCCTTCAAGGTCCGGCTCGAGGCCTACAACCGCAACACCGCGCCTCTGCTTCCCTACTACGAAGCCCAGGGCAAGTTGACAGAGGCCGACGGCATGGGCTCGATCGAGTCCGTCGCCAAGGCGATCGACGAGGCCTTGGCCTGATTTGCGTTTTCGGGCGTTGATCGCCTGATGACCGAGTTGGACGATCCCAAACCTGAAAAAACCCGCCTGCGTCGCTGGCGCATGGCGGGCATATTCGTCGGCGTCGCCGTAGCCGAAATCGGCTTGTTTCTATTGCTGGGACAGGTGAGGGGGCCCGCGCGGACGCCAGTGGTGGAGCCGCCGCCGTTCGAGGTCGTGCTCTACGATCCGCCGCCGCCCATTTCCAACGAACCCCCGGCGCCCAAGACCGGCGGCGGCGCCCCCGCTGCGCCATCCGTCATTCACACACCGCCGCCCCCGCCCAAGGAACGCCCCCGCGAAGTTCCCGCCCCGCCTGTCAAGGCGCCGGAACCCGCGCCCGTCGTCGGGGTCGCGCCGGCGCCGTCGCCGCAACCCGGCTTCGGCCAGGGCGGGCAGGGGACAGGCAGCGGATCCGGCGTCGGCTCTGGGGCCGGCCCCGGTAGCGGCTCGACCGGACCGCGTCTGGTCACCGGTCCCACCATCGGCCAGATTCGCGCCAATCATCCGCCGGGCGCCCGCAGCCGTTACGGCCGGGTCGAACTGTCCTGCGTTATTCGCCTGGACAGCCGGCTGGACGGTTGCCGCGTCATTCAAGAGACGCCCCCCGGTCTGGGCTTCGGCGCGGCCGGCTTGCAGGTGTCCGGCTATTTCCGCTTCCAGCCGCCGACCGAAGACGGTCGACCGGTCGAGGGCCAGCGGGTCACCGTCGGCGTCGATTTCGGCCGCCCGCCACGCTGAAGCGGCGCCGCGCGGGAGCGGATGTTGACGCCCGGTGAATCATCTGTATAAGGGCGCCTTCCCGCGAAGGGCGCCACGCTCCTGGTTTGTTAACCGGAGCGTTTGTTGCGTCTGACTAACGCGTATCTGGAGAATTTCGTGGCCCGTATTGCTGGCGTCAACATCCCGACCAACAAGCGCGTAGAAATCGCGCTTCAGTATATCCATGGCATCGGCCCCGCCGCCGCCAAGGACATCACCGAGAAGGTGGGCATCGAGCCCGCCCGCCGGGTGAACCAGCTGACGGACGCCGAAGTCCTGTCGATCCGCGAAACGATCGACAAGGATCACACCGTCGAGGGCGACCTGCGCCGCGAGACGTCGATGAACATCAAGCGTCTGATGGATCTGGCTTGCTATCGCGGCCTGCGTCACCGTAAGGGCCTGCCGGTCCGCGGTCAGCGCACCCACACGAACGCCCGCACCCGCAAGGGTCCCGCCAAGCCGATCGCCGGCAAGAAGAAGTAAGACAGACACATGGCCAAGGAACCGGGTCGCGTAAAGAAGCGCGAGCGCAAGAACATCACCTCGGGCGTCGCCCACGTGAATGCTTCGTTCAACAACACCATGATCACGATCACCGATGCCCAGGGCAACGCGATCTCGTGGTCTTCGGCGGGTCACATGGGCTTCAAGGGTTCGCGTAAGTCGACCCCTTACGCCGCTCAGATGGCTGCGGAAGACGCTGGCAAGAAGGCCCAGGAACACGGCGTGAAGACGCTGGAAGTGAACGTCTCGGGCCCGGGCTCCGGCCGTGAATCGGCCCTGCGCGCGCTGCAGTCGGTCGGTCTGACGATCACGACGATCCGCGACGTCACGCCGATGCCGCACAATGGTTGCCGTCCGCCCAAGCGTCGTCGCGTCTAAGCGATAGCGTTCTAAGGCACCCCCAATCTCCGTCCGCTCCATCATGGCCTCGTCGACAAGGCCGGAGCAGGCGAAACCCGTTCGAGGGACAAAATGATCGAAAGAAACTGGCAAGAGCTGATCCGTCCCGAGAAGCCGCAGATCGAGATCGGTTCCGACGCCCAGCGCAAGGCGCGCCTGGTGGCCGAACCCCTCGAGCGTGGCTTCGGCGTGACGCTCGGCAACGCGCTCCGTCGCGTTCTGCTGTCCTCGCTGCAAGGCGCAGCCGTCACGGCCATCCAGATCGACGGCGTCGTTCATGAATTCTCGTCGCTGGAAGGCGTGCGCGAAGACGTGGTCGATATCGTCCTGAACATCAAGCAACTGGCGCTGCGCATGCACGCCGAAGGCCCCAAGCGCATGACCCTGCGCGCCACGGGCCCCGGTCCGGTGACGGCCGGCCAGATCGACGTGCCGGCGGACATCGAGGTTCTGAACCCCGACCACGTCATCTGCACGCTGGACGACGGCGCATCGGTGCGCATGGAACTGACCGTCCAGAACGGCAAGGGCTACGTCGCCGCCGAGCTGAACCGTCCGGAAGATGCGCCGATCGGCCTGATCGCCGTCGACGCCCTGTATTCGCCGGTCAAGAAGGTGGCTTACCGCGTTGAGCCGACCCGTCAGGGTCAGTCGCTGGACTACGACAAGCTGTTGCTGGAAGTCGAAACCAACGGTGCGGTCACGCCGGTTGACGCCGTGGCCTACGCCGCGCGCATCCTGCAGGACCAGCTCCAGATCTTCATCACCTTCGAAGAGCCCAAGAAGGCTGTCGAGCAGTCGGACGGCAAGCCCGACCTGCCCTTCAACCCGGCGCTGCTGAAGAAGGTGGACGAGCTGGAACTGTCGGTTCGTTCGGCCAACTGCCTGAAGAACGACAACATCGTCTACATCGGCGACCTGATCCAGAAGACCGAGGGCGAAATGCTTCGCACCCCGAACTTCGGCCGCAAGTCGCTGAACGAGATCAAGGAAGTTCTCACGACGATGGGCCTCAGCCTCGGCATGGACGTGCCGAACTGGCCGCCCGAAAACATCGAAGATCTGGCCAAGAAGTTCGACGACCAGATCTAAGTTCAACCCTCCGCCCGTCTCCTCCGGGAGAATGTCGGGGCGGTTAGAAGATTACGGTTCCAGGTCCCTGTCGGGATACCGGTTCCGGAGTAGGAGAGACCCAGATGCGCCACGGCGCCGCCCATCGTAAACTCGGTCGCACGACCAGCCACCGCACCGCCATGTTCGCCAACATGGCCGCCTCGCTGATCAAGCACGAGCAGATCACCACGACCCTGCCCAAGGCGAAGGAACTGCGTCCCTTCGTCGAGAAGCTGGTCACCCTCGCCAAGAAGGGCGACCTGCACGCGCGTCGTCAGGCCATCAGCCAGGTTCGCGACGTGCCGCAAGTCGGCAAGCTGTTCGAAACGCTGGGCCCGCGCTACAGCGAGCGTAACGGCGGCTATATTCGCATCATGAAGGCCGGCTTCCGCCACGGCGACAACGCTCCGATGGCCGTCATCGAGTTCGTCGACCGCGACGTCGAAGCCAAGGGCAAGGACTCCGGTCCGGTCCTGGCCTTCGAAGGCAACGACGAAGACTAAGATTTGGTCGTTTGACCAAACGCCGGAAGGGCGGTCGGAGTGATCCGACCGCCCTTTTGCTTTGCGTTCAAACCAGTCATGACGGTTGAATGACCGTCGCCATCGTCGATTTCCGTCCTGATCACGCTGCCGCCTGGGCGCAGTTTAACATTGCCTGGCTGATCGAGGGCGGCTTTGCCATCGAAGCGAAGGATCGACTGGCGATCCATGATCCGCAGGGCGTGTTCCTGGACAAGGGCGGGCGCATCTTCATCGCGCAGAGGGATGGGGAGGCCGTGGGCTGCTGCGCCATGGTCCCGACCGATGACGGGGTGGAGGTCTGCAAGATGACCGTCACGCCCGCCGCGCGCGGCCTGGGGCTGGCGCGACGCCTGCTGGACGCCTGCGAGGCGGCGCGGCAAGCGGCCTCTGACCGTCTCTATCTGGAAACGAACAGCGCCCTGAAGCGCGCGATCGCCCTGTATGAAAGCGCCGGCTTCGTTCACCTGCCGCCACGACCCACGCCCTATGTGCGCGCGAACGTCTTTATGGAGAAACGGCTTTAGCCGTCCCAAAGCGCGGCGATCGCCATGCTCCATATGAGCAGAATGCACAGGCCATAGGCGATCTGATCCTGAGGCGAGCGGCGGGGCGGCTTGGGCGGTTGGTTCGGAAGCGGCATCGCCAAGCTTGAAGCCGATAGGCGACGACAGCGAAATCGATTAAGCGGGTGGAACTCTGTGAGGGGAGGTCACATGTCGGGTCGAGCCCCGCCACCGCTGAATGCGCTGCGAACCTTTGAAGCGTTCGCGAGGCACGGCAGCATGACCCGTGCAGCAACCGAGTTGTGTGTTACCCACGGCGCGGTCAGTCGTCAGATCGCAGCCCTACAAGCTTCGCTGGGGGTGATCCTTGTGACCGGACCGCGCCATGCGCTGATCTTGACTGAGGCAGGCGCGCAGTTGGCCGCGCGGCTGACGCCCGCCTTTGGCGCGATCATCGATGCGGTTCAGGGCGTGCGGCAGGGTGCAGCGCGTGAGATCGAGATTTCCTGCTTGGGCACCTTTGCGCTGAAATGGCTGATCCCGCGCCTGCCGGGGTTTCTCCAGTCCCATCCCGAGGTGCGGGTCCGGCTGTCGGAATCCTATGCGCCGGTCGATTATAGGCGCGACCGTTTCGACGGCGCCATCCGCATCGTGGAGCCGGATCAGGTTCATGCGCGAACCGAAGCGACACCCTTCCTGAGCCAACATCAGGGGCCTGTCGGATCGCCATCCATGATGGCCCAGCTGCCGACGATAGACGCCTTAGCTGGCGCGCCGCGGCTGCATTCGGCGACCTTCCGTCGGGCGTGGTCGGTCTGGGCCGAACTGGCCGGCGTGACCCTGCCGGCAGCGACGATGGAGCGGGAGTTCGCGCACAATCATTCGCTGGTGGAGGCGGCGATCGCTGGACTGGGCGTCGCCATCGCGCCTTGGGCCTTTGTGGCGCCGGATGTCATGGCCGGCCGGTTGGCCGCGCCGTTCGGTTTCGTCGAGCGACCGTCCCGGTTCGTCTTTCTGCGGCCGCAAGGTCGCAAGGACGCGGCGGTGGACGCCTTCCGCGACTGGCTGGTTGCGGAAGGCGCGCGCAGTCCGTCGCCGCCTATTCCTTCGACAGGTCCTGGCGGTTGAACCAGGCGACGGCGGCGCCGAAGGTGACGCCGATCCACAGGGCCAGGCTGAGGACGCCTTTCAGCAGGGCGTGGTCGGGCAGTTGCGCCGTCGAGGCGCCGCCCGCGATGGCGGCCTTCAGCAGGTCGGTGGCCATGCCGGGTGACAGCAGCGGCAGAAGCCAGCCGTCCGGCGTCACGCCCATCGGCAGCAGCAGTTGGGGCAGGAAGAACTGGGCCACGCCGATCACCAGCGGCGCGAACAGGGCCGCCAGCAACGAGCGCGTCACCACGGCCGCCAGAAGGCCGAGCATGGTGAACTGCAGAAGGCGCGCCCAGGAGGTCAGGGTCAAAAGGCCGAAGTCCGCCGCTGCGGCGCCAGTCATCGAGAAGGCGAGGGGACGGCCGAACACCGCCGCCTGGATCACACTGGCGATCACGTCGGAGATCAGGGCGGCGAAAGTCGCCAGCACGATCACCAGACCAACGACCGCGACCTTGCCGGTCAGCAGGTTCGGCCGAGTGTTGCGCGCGCTGATCAGCCGCCAAGTCTCCCAGCGATAGTCGCCGGCGTAGATGGTCGCCGCGCCGATCAGCACGAACATCAGGATGGCCGGATTGGCGAAATCGCCCGCGCTCTTGACCAGGGTCATCCCCAGATCGAGCGGGCCGCCCTTCATCATGTCCGGCGGCAGCTTGCCCGCCAGTTTGGCCTCATTGGCCTTGGCGACCACGAAGCCCAGGGTGGCCAGGATCACGCCCATGATCGGGATGAACAGCACGCTCCAGAACAGGGCGGTGCGGTTCTTGGACAGGCGGTAGGTTTCGGAACGGATCGCGTCAGCCAGCACGGTTTTGCTCCTGCACGCCGGTCCAGCCGGTTTCGCTCATGAAGACGTCTTCCAGGTCCGCGCCGATCCAGCGCGCCTCTTCGATATCGACGCCGCCCTCGACCAGGGCCTTGATGGCGGCGGCGGCCTCGGCGCGCGGCACGGCGGCCACGATCGCATCGCCCTCAAGCGTCGCGCGCTCGCCCAGCAGCGACAGGGCCTTGGCCAGAGGCGTGACGGACAGGCGCAGACGCTCGCCCGAGGCGGTCAGGTCGGAGACCCGGCCCTCGGTGATGACCTTACCCTTGTTGAAGATGGCGACGCGGTTGCAGACGCGCTGGACCTCCTGAAGCTGGTGGCTGGCCAATATGACGGTGACGCCGTCGTGGTCGGCCAGGCTGCGGATCAGGGCGCGCATCTCCTGGATGCCGGGCGGATCCATGCCGCTGGTCGGTTCATCCAGAATGACGAGGTCCGGCTTGGTCATCAGGGCGGCGGCGACGCCCAGGCGTTGCAACATGCCGACCGAAAAGCCCTTCACGCGGCGGTTGGCCGCCTCAGTCAGACCGACGCGTTGCAGCCAATTGTCGATCTCGGCCGAGGACACGCCGCCATGGGCGCGGGCCAGCCATTCCAGCACCTGGCGGGCGGTCATAAAGGGCGGAAAGCGCGGCGTCTCGATCATCGACCCCATGCGCCGCATCGAGGCCGGATCGCCGATCCGACCGCCCATCACCGTCGCCTCGCCCTCGGTCGGCCGAATCAGACCCAGCAGGGTGCGAAACAGCGTCGATTTGCCCGCCCCATTGGGACCCAGAATGCCGTAAACCCCGCCGCGCGGGATCGACAAGGTCAGGCCGTCCAAGGCCTTTACCGTCCCGTAGGTCTTGGTCAGGCCGCGAATATCGATGACGGTTTCCATACGCCAAGCTTGGCGAGTGAACGCCGGTCGCACAAGCCGTCGCGTAGCTGTCGTCCATTAAGTTTAGGCAATGGTTCAGTGTCGCCTTGGAGTAAGTTCATGTCTCGTTTCGTCGCCGCCAGCCTGGCCGTGGCCGCCGCCTTCGCCGTCGCGTCCTGCGCCGGGGCCCCGCAACCCGCTCTTACATCGCCGGTCGTAGAGCAGGCCACGCAGACGGCCCGTCCCGATCTGGTCATCCTAGTGTCGATTGACGGCTTCTCGCCGAACTATCTGGGCAAGGGGCAGACGCCCGTGCTGGATGGACTGGTCGCCGGCGGCGCGTTCGGATCGATGCGGCCGTCGTTCCCCAGCGTGACCTTTCCCAACCACTATACGCTGGTGACGGGGCTGCACCCAGACCACCACGGCGTGGTCGGCAACCGGTTCACCGACGCGCAGCTGGGCGTCTTCACCATGGCCAGCAAGGAAAGCGGCTTTTGGGATCAGGGCGAGCCGATCTGGGTCACGGCCGAAAAGACGGGCTTGCGCACCGGCACCATGTTCTGGCCGGGCTCGGAGGTGGAAATTCACGGCGTGCGGCCTAGCCAGTGGGCGCCGTTCGACCAGGCAATGCCGGGCGATGCGCGCGTGGATCGCCTGCTGTCGTGGCTGGACCTGCCGATGGATCAGCGACCGAAGCTGGAGACGCTGTATTTCGACATCGTCGACACGGCCGGTCACCGCAACGGCCCCGATGCGCCCGAGACGCGCGCCGCCGCCGCATCGGTGGACGCCTCGATGGGACGATTGATCGAGGGGCTGAAGGCGAGGGGGCTTTATGATCGCACGATGCTGGTCGTGGTTTCGGATCACGGCATGGCCGCGACCTCGCCGGATCGGGTCGTGTGGATCGACGATATCATCGATCCGGCGGCGCTGAAGATCGGCTATGGCGGAGCGGTCCTGACCGCCGATCCGGCGCCGGGCCGGGAGGCCGAGGTGCAGCAGAAGCTGGTCGGCCGCCATCCGCATATGGAATGCTGGAATAAGGCCGATGTGCCGGCGCGGCTGGCCTATGGCTCCAACCCGCGCGTGGCGCAGATCGTCTGTCTGGTTGAAACCGGCTGGCTGACGGCGACTCGGGATCGGCCGGTGACGCGAGGGGGCGGCGCCCACGGTTATGACAATCAGGCGCCGGAGATGGCGGCGATCTTCATCGCCCACGGGCCGGGTGTGGTCGCCGGGCGTCGGCTGACCGATCTGGACAGCGTCGATATGCAGCCCTTCCTGGCGCGGATGCTCGGGATCGCGGCGCCGGCCGGCGACGGGCGGGCGCAAGACACCTTGCCTGTCACCATGCCCTGATGGGGTGATTGGCGAGCCGACGATTTGAGCGCACACTGGTCGCCAGAGGAAGAGGGGCGAAGATGCGCAAAGGTCTGTGGGTCGCGACGGTTTCGGTCGCCTGTCTGATTGCGCCCGTGGCGGTCGCCGACGCCACGGCGACGGCGGCGACCCTGGCCCTGATCACCAATCCGCAGGTCTGCGGCCGGGTCGGCGCCGTCGGCGATGTCCAGCCGACACGCGACATGGTCATGGCTCCGGGCTTCGGCGACGAGGGTTTCGCGGTCGATACGAAGAACCCCGAGGCCCAGGCCTGGTTCGACCACGGGGTTCGACTGCGCTGGGCGTTCGAGCATTCGGAATCGGTGCGGGCGTTCAGAAAGGCGAGGCAGTTGGACCCGTCGTGCGGCATGTGCGCCTGGGGCGAGGCCTGGGCGATCGGGCCGAACCTGAATGGCGGCGGCGGCGATCCCGAATCGATCGCCACAGGCCTCCGCGTCGCGCGTGACGCGCGGCGTCTGGCCCGCGACGCCACGCCGATGCAGCGCCAGATGATCGACGCCCTGATCCAGCGCTATTCCGGCAAGGAGAAGACCCGCGCGTTACGCTTCGCCCGCGCCATGGACCGGATCGCAAAGCGTCACGCCGACAACGTGTCGGTCGCCTCGATAACCGCAGACGCCTGGATGCTCCAGCCCGAGGGCGAATGGTGGGACGAGGACGGCAAGGCGACCGATCCGGCCGTCACCCGCGCCATGGCGATCCTGGAGCACGCCCTGACGGTCAAGCCGAACGATCCGGGCGCCATTCACCTGTATATCCACCTGACCGAATGGTCGGACGATCCGCACCGGGCGCTGGCCTATGGCGAGCGGCTGGCCCTGCTGGCGCCGGGCGCCAGCCATCTGGTGCACATGCCGTCGCACACCTTCTATCGCGTCGGGCGCTACAAGGACGCGATGATGTCCAACGTCAACGCCGTGGCGCTGGACAAGAGCTACGACCAACTGGTCGGCCCGCCCGGCGGCATTCGCGGCATGCGGCTGCACGCCCACAACATCCATTTCGGCATGGGCGGCGCCCTGATGGCGGGCGGGGCCGAGCGAGGGCTGGAGCTGGCCGACTGGTACATGGCGACCTATCCGCAGCTGGCGGGACCGCCCGAGGCGGGCGAGGACGGCTATGTCGTCTATCGTCAGGTGATGGCGGCGGACGCCTATGCGCTCTACGGCCGGTTCGGTTCGGACGCCCAGGTCGCGGCCCTGGCCGAACCGGACGCAGGCCGTCCGCTGATGCGGGTCGGTTGGCGCTATGCGCGGGGTGAGGCGGCGGCGCGGCGCGGCAATGCGGCGGCGGTTCGGGTCGAGGCCCAAGCCATCGCCGCCCTGCTGGCGGACAAGGCGTTCAAAGGCCCGATGGCGGATCGTCAGACCGGTTTCGCCGAACTGTTCCAGAAGGTGCTGGAAGGCCGTGCGGCCATGATCGATCGGGACTATCCCGCCGCCATCGCCGCCTATGGGCGGGCAGCGGCGATCCAGGCCATGGCGCCCGAGGGCGGCGATCCGCCCATGATCTGGTATCCCACGCGCCGAAGCCTGGCCGCCGTCATGCTGGCGTCCGGCGATGCGGCGGGGGCCAAGGCCAAGATCGGCGAACTGCTGAAAGATTGGCCGAACGATCCCTACAGCTACTACGTCCTCTACCGCGCCGAACAGGCGCTGGGCGACGAAACGGCGGCCAATGACGCCCTGCGCCACGCCGGCGTCGAATGGATCGGCGGACAGATGAGTTTGGCCGAGGCATAGCGCCTCGGCCTCAGTTTTTTCAGCGCTTCGCTGCTTCGATCAGTTTGCCGATTTCGGCCGGGTCGATGCCGGGGCTGGCCTTGCCGTTGACGAAGAAGGTCGGCGTGCCGCGCAGGCGCAGGGCGGCGGCCGTGGTGTGAATGTCGGCGATGTGGCGGGTGGTGTCGGGCGCGGCGATCGCGGCCTTGGCGCGGGCCATGTCCACGCCATGCGCCGCCACAATGGCGTCGATCGCCTCGATCGACAGCGCCCGCTCGGTCATCAGGGCGTCATAGACCTCCAGATACTTGCCCTGCTGGTGCGCGGCGAGGGCGGCGCGGGCGGCGTATTGCGAGGTGATGTCGTCGCCGCGGTCCAGGATGGGCCAGTCCTTGAAGACGAAGCGGACTTCCGGGTGGGCGGCCATCAGGGCGCGATAGTCGTGGGCCACGGCCTTGCAGCCGGGGCAGCGGAAGTCGAAGAATTCGATCACCGTGACCTTGGCGTTCGCCGGACCGAAGGCCGGATCGCGGGCGTCGGGCGCCAGGAGGCCGGCGTTGGCGGCGGCGGCCTGGTTCGTCTCCTCGACGGCGGCCTCGGCGTCCTTGGTCTGAAGCGCCATCTGCGCCTCCTGTAACACCTCGGGATGCTCCAGCAGATACGCACGCACGTTCGATCCGCCGGTCAGATAGGGCGCGGCTGAAAAGCCCAGCGCGATGACCGATAGGCCCAGGGCCAGATAGCCGGCGCGGCCGCCGCTGAGCCATCCCGGCTTGGCGGTCTTGGGTTCGGGCGCAGGCGTGAGGGCGTCGTCGGTCATTCAGGCTCGCAGTCGGCGGTAAGGGATTAGTTGAGGGTGGCGGGTCGGCGCGCGGCGTCGCGGCGGTCCAGGTCGTTGAGATCGTCGGGCGTGGCGCCCGAGGCCAGGACGATATCGACAGCGCGGCGCCATTCGATCGAGCCGGGATCCAGCATGGAGCGGGCGCGCAGGGCGAACTGGGTGGCCTGTTTCTCGTCCCCGCCGGCGAAATAGTATTCCGCCGAGGCCAGTCGCGCCTCGCCTTCCTTGCCCTGGGAGGCATAGGCCTGGGCCAGCAGTCGCCAAGCCATGGTGTTGTCCTTCTCCGCGACGACGGCGTGTTTCAGCTGGTCGATGGCCTCGTCCAGCTTGGCCTTGTCGTTGGTTTCGATCAGGGCGTGGGCCAGGTTGACGCGCAGCAGGGGGGCGTCGGGCTTCAGGCGGACTGCCTCGCGGTGGGCGGCGACGGCCTCGGCCGGGCGACCTTCCTCGAACAGGATCTGGCCCTTCAGTTCCTGGAAATAGGGGTTGTTCACGTCGCCGGCGATAAGCGCGTCCACCGCCGTCAGCGCCTTGTCCGTCTGGCCGTCGCGATACCAGGCGATGGCTCGCGCATAGCGGCCGGGCAGGGAGGTGTCGGTTGACGGATAGTCGCGCAGGGTGGCGTTCGGCGGATCCATGAAGGCGTGAATCTTGGCCAGGATCAGCGCGTGCTGCGCCATACGTTCGGGGCTGTCGCGATGGTCGTAGTGCGGCTGTTCCTGCACATAGCGGCGCAGGCTTTCGATCCGATTCGACGACAGGGGGTGACTGCGGAAATAGGGATAGCGGCGGGCGTCGGAGAAGACCTCCTGCGAGCGGAAGTTCTCGAAGAAGGACACCAGTCCGGCGCCGGATTCGCCGGCCGCCTCCAGCGCCCGCGCGCCCGAGATGTCGGCCTCGCCCTCCTGGCTCTGCATGTAATGCAGCGCGCCCAGAGCGCCGAAATACTGGCTGGAACCCAGCAGGGCCACGCCTGCGTCCGGCGCGCCGGCGGCGATCGCCAGGGCGCCCAGCGCCATGGTCATGAACATCGGCTGTTTGCCGGCGTTCTCGGCCCCGTCGCGCAGGGTGTGGCGGTTCTTGATGTGGCCCGCCTCGTGCGCCATCACGCCCAGCAGTTCGCCGGGCGTCTTTGTGCGCAGGATCAGGCCGGTGTTGACGCCCATGATTCGCCCGCGTGTCGCAAAGGCGTTCAAGTCGTTGTCGTTGACCAGCAGGACTTCGATGTCGTTCGGGTTCAGCCCCATGGCCACGAAGACCGGGTCGGCCCATTCGCGCACAATGCCCTCGACCTCGGTGTCGCGGATCAGGCTTTGTGCGGAGGCCTGGCCGGCGACGGAAACAGCCATCAAGGCCGTCGCCGCCGCCGCCAGAACGCGGGATGCAGATCGAGGAAGCCACCTCATGGCTCTACTCCAACAACGACCGGCCCCCGCCTGTATCCAGACAGTCTAATCGTGACCGATCAGCGGCGCCACCACCCGCGCTTGGGCTTTTCGGGCGGTGCGACGATCTGGTTCGGGTCTTCGGCGATGATGGCCTGAACGTCGATCTCCGGCGTGGGGGCGACGAAGGGCTCGGCCAGCACGGCCTCGGTCACCGGAACCGCCGTCGGGGCGGCGACCGGGGCGACCTCGGCCGGTTCGGCGGCCAGCGCCTCGTGCGGGGTCACGTCCAGCTCGGCCGGCGCGCCTTGGACCGTGGCCTCGTTCGGCTCGATGGCGGTGTCGGGATGCGGTTCGGTCGCGATCTCGACGTTGGCGCTGGCCGACTTGCGGCGCACGCGACGACGCTGAGGTTCGGGCGCGATGGCCGGGGCAGACGTTTCGACGGCCTCGGTCGGCTCGACCATGACGGCCATCGGCGTCTCGGGCGAGCCGTCGGGCGGCATGCCTTCGTTGGTGGCGCGGTTCTCGACCTTGATCTCGTGGCTGACGGGACCGTCGCCACGACCGCGACCCCGACGACGGCGGCGACGCGAACGGCCGCCTTCCTCGCCGGAGCCTTCGCCAGCAACGACATCCAGGCCTTCGATCTCGGACTGAGCGACAGCGGGACGTTCTGCCCGCTCAGGGCGCTCGCCGCGTTCCGGACGACCTTCCGAGCGGCTGGGGTTCAGCGGGTCGAACCAGACATAGGGGTCGTCCAGCGACGGCGTGCGGCCGCGAACCCAGGTGTAGACGTCGCGCTCGCCATCCTCGCGGACGCGGCGACCGCCACGGCGGCCACGGCGACGGCGGCGGCCGTTTTCGTCTTCCTCATCGTCCGAGGCGTCGTCGGCGCTGACCGTATCGACGGCCTCGACGTCGGAGGTTTCCTCGTCGCGACGACCTCCGCGACGGCGACGGTTGCGTCCACGACCGCGATCGCGACCGCCGTCGTGACGTTCCGAACGTTCGCGCGGTTCGTCGTCGTCGCTGTCTTCGCGATCCAGGGATTCGACGGTGTCGTCATCGTCGTCGGCGATGATCTCCTCGTCGTCGTCCTCATCCTCGTCTTCGTACAGCGAGGCGTCGAAGTCGTCGTCGAGGTTGGGCATCTCGATCTCGGGCGCGACGAAGTCCTCGTTCGTCTCGGTGCGCTCGATATTGTGTTCGCCCTGACCCAAGCTGTCGTCGATCTGGACGATGACGTTCAGGCCGCGACGTTCCAAGAGCGACTGCAGATAGGCGCGCTTGTGGTTCAGGATGTACAGGCCGACGGCGGTGCAAACCTTCAGCACCACGACGCCCGCGCCGTTCTTTCCGGCCTCGATGTCGACCGCGCGCAAGGTCATCAGGGCGGCGGATTCGGCCGAGCGGATGCGACCCGTGCCCTGGCAGTGCGGGCAGGCTTCGGTCGCGCCCTCGATCACGCCCAGTCGGCGACGCTGGCGGCTGATTTCCATCAAGCCGAAGGGCGAAATGCGGCCCATCTGGATGCGAGCGCGGTCGGAGGACAGGGCCTCCTTCAGCACGCGCTCGACGGCGCGGTTGTTCTTGCCCTCATCCATGTCGATGAAGTCGATGACGACCAGGCCGGCGAGGTCGCGCAGGCGCAGCTGGCGGGCGGCCTCCTCGGCCGCTTCCATATTGGTCTTGAACGCCGTCTGCTCGACGTTGCGTTCCTTGGTGGCGCGACCCGAGTTGACGTCGATGGCTACCAGGGCCTCGGTCTGGTTGATCACCAGATAGCCGCCGGACTTCAGCGGCACGACCGGCTGATGGATTTGCGTCAGCAACTCCTCGATGCCGTTGGCGGCGAACAGGGGGCGCGAGCCGCGATACAGGTGAACCTTCTTGGCCTGCGCCGGCATCAGCACGCGCATGAAGTCGCGCGCTTCCTTGAAGCCCTCGACGCCCTCGACCTGGATGCCGTCGAAATCCTTGTCGAACATGTCGCGCACGGCGCGGCGGACCAGGTTCTCTTCCTCGTAGATCACCGAGGGGGCGTGAGAGGCGAGGGTGGTCTCGCGGATCGTTTCCCACAGGCGCAGCAGATATTGGTAGTCGCGCTTGATCTCGGCCTTGGTGCGCTTGGCGCCCGCCGTGCGGATGATCAGGCCCATGCCCTTGGGCACTTCCAGGGCCGAGACGGCGCTCTTCAGGCGACGACGGTCAGAGGTGTTCGTGATCTTGCGCGAAATGCCGCCGCCCTTGCCGGTGTTGGGCATCAGCACGCAGTAGCGGCCGGCCAGCGACAGCCAGGTGGTCAGGGCTGCGCCCTTGGCGCCGCGCTCGTCCTTGACGACCTGGACCAGCAGGATCTGGCGGCGCTTGATGACGTCTTGGATTTTGTAGCGACGCATCAGGCGGCGCTTCAGCCGCTCCTCGTCGGCCAGCGCCGATTCGGGGTCGACGTCGTCGCCGGTCGATTCGCGGTCGAGATCGTCCTCGTCCTCATCATCGTGCGCCTCGGCCATGATGGCTTCGCGGTCGGCGACGGGGATCTGGTAGTAGTCGGGGTGGATTTCGTTGAAGGCGAGGAAGCCGTGGCGATTGCCGCCGTATTCAATGAAGGCGGCCTGCAGGCTGGGCTCTACGCGAGTGACCTTGGCGAGGTAGATGTTGCCGCGAAGCTGGCGCTTCGCACGGGATTCGAAATCGAATTCCTCAATCTTGCGCCCGTCCACGATTGCGACCCGGGTCTCCTCGGGATGCGCCGCATCGATCAGCATTGTCTTTGACATGGAAAGTCTCTCTCTGGCGCGCGCAGGCCGACCGTCCCGGATCTCCGGACAGGGTCATGGCGGCTCGCCGAATGAAGGTGAGGGCCGGCGCGCGCGACATCCCCTCGCCGAGAACGGCGAAGAAGGCTTGATCAAGCCATTGGGTAACGCAGGCGGAAAGGCCCATTAAGTCGTCGGTCCTGAACCGGGCGCGCCAATCCCTTGGGAAGGCCGCGTCCCTGGTCCGCTCTTCGAACCATCGGCCAGGCCGGGGCGGTTCTAGGATTGGTGAAAGTCAACGCCGCGAGGAGGGCGCGCCAAGATTCGCAGAGGCGAAATCGGCGCGATCGGTTCGCGAGCGGTCACAGCATAGTCATGCAACGGGAGAATTAAAAGGCGCTCGCCTTAACCCCCTGAATACGAGCCTCTGTCATGATGGGGTTCAAGTAGGCTTAAACCGGGTTCGCCGACGCAGATGAGCGGTCGCGTTTTGACAGGTCTGATGCGCTGGGGCGCGAAGGAGTGGGCGATGACCGCCCTGGCCTTCGTGGTCATCTGCATGGTCGGTCTGTCCGCAACGCGCGGTTTCGCCTGGGGCGCGCAGGGCGATGTGCTGGCGGTGCGCTTCGGCGCCGATGGCGATCGGACCCGCGTCGTCATCGATCTGGACAAGACGGCGCAAGGACGCGTCATCGACGCGGGCGGCGAAGGCCGGGTGGTGCTGGCCCTCAGCGGTGTTGCGCCAGGGCGTGGTCTGAACGGTGGCGGTTCCGGTCTGGTGCGCTCCTATGAGGTCACTTCGTCTGGCGGTTCGTCACGTGTTCAGCTGGAACTGGCGCGCGGCAGCGAGATCGAACGGCGCTTCCTTCTGCCGCCCGGCGACGGCGTCAGCCATTATCGTTATGTCGTGGACCTGAAGGCGACGGGAGTCGCCGCGCGCGCCTCGACCACGCCGGCGCCGCGCGCCAGCGCGCCGCCGCGCCGCGCTGAACGCCCCCTGATTGTCATCGACGCCGGCCATGGCGGCAATGATCCGGGCGCCAGCGGCGCAAGCGCCCAGGAAAAGCAGGTCACTTTGGCCGCCGCCCTGGCGTTGAAGGCCGAGCTCGAGAAGAACGGCCGCTATCGCGTGCGCCTGACCCGGACCGACGACCGCTACGTCGATCTCTATCGCCGTGTTTCCATCGCGCGTCAGGCCGACGCCGATCTGTTCATTTCCTTGCACGCTGACGCCGGCGCCGACCCGGCGCTGCGCGGGGCCAGCGTCTATACCTTGTCGGAGCAGGGCGCGGGCCGGGCCGTGCGCGAGTTCACGCGCGGCGACAACTGGCACCGCGAGCTGCATCTGCCGGGGCGCGACCCGTCGGTGGATCGCATCCTGCTCGACATGACGCAACGTGCGACTCAGAACCGCTCGGCCCAGTTCGCGCGCGTCTTGCTGACCCATCTGGAGGGCTCGGACCATCCTCTGCTTCGCCGCAGCCATCGCGATGCGGGCCTGGCCGTCCTCCTGGCGCCCGACGTGCCGGCCGTGCTGCTGGAAATGGGCTTCATCACAAACCCCGAGGACGAGCGGCTTCTGACTGACGAGCGCGCGCGCCGTCGCCTGATGAAGTCGGTGGCGGACGGGATCGATCGCTATTTCCGCGAGCCGTCGAGCCCGATGATGGCTGCCGCGAACAGCCAGGCGGCCGGTCAGCCCTGATCCGGCGCAACCAAGCCGGCCGTCGCCGGTTTTCGGACCATGAAAAAAGCGATTGTCACGGGCGGATCGGGCCTGATCGGAACGGGCGTCTGTAACGCCCTGCTGGCCAACGGATGGGAGGTCGCCTCCTTCGACCTGAAACCGAGCGAGGGGGACGCCCGTCACATCGACTGCGATCTGGGTGATGAGGATTCGGTCAAACAGGCGTTCGAGACGCTGGGGTGGTCGTCGCTGGATCTGCTGGTCAACAACGGGGGCATCGCCGATCCGGTGAACGGCCCGCTGGCTGAACTGTCGCTGGCGGACTGGCGCAAGACCATCGACAGCCATCTGACCGGCGCCTTTTTGATGAGCCGCGCCGCCATTCCGATGCTGAACGAGGGCGGCGCCATCGTGAACATGATCTCGACGCGCGCCTTCATGTCCGAGCCGCACACTGAGGCCTATGCGGCGTCCAAGGGCGCGCTGTTCGCCCTGACCCACGCCTTGGCGATCAGCGAAGGCCCTCGGATTCGCGTGAACGCCATTGCGCCCGGCTGGATTTCGGATGGCGAGGATTTGCGTTCTGTCGATCACGAACAGCATCCGGTCGGCCGCGTCGGCCGCGCCGAGGATATCGCCGGGGCCGTGCTTTATCTCGCCGAAGCGTGCTTCGTCACGGGCCAGGTGCTGACCGTGGATGGCGGCATGACGCGCAAGATGATCTACGCCGACTAGGCCGTCAGGCCAGGCCGGCCTTCTTCAGCGTCTTCCAGGCCTTGATCACGCGTTGCAGCTTGGCTTCGGCGCTGCGGTCGCCGCTGTTGGTGTCGGGGTGAAACCGCTTCAGCAGCTCGTAATACTGGGCCTTGATCTTCGCCTTGTCGGCGCCCGGATCCAGATCGAGGTCGGCGAGGGCGGCGCGTTCCAGCTTGCCGATGCGTCGGTCCTCGGTCGCGGACTGCGGCGCCTGATCGCCCTTGCGCCCGAACAGGCCGAAGCTGTCGCGCCACGAGCCGGCGCCGGTGGTGTTCGAGGTGCCCATCTTGGCGGCGAAGGCGGCGGCCTCGCGCGTGAACTTGCCGGCCTGCATCTCCCAGGTCGGGCGCCCGCCGGTCATGGCCTCGTTTTCCTGGGCGGCGCGAATCTCGCCCTCGGTCATGCCGGCGTAGAAGTTCCAGCCCTTGTTGTATTCGCCGGCGTGCGGCTGGCAGAACTCATAGAAGTCGTTCAGCCGTTCGCGCGACTTGGGCGCCTTGGCCGCGGCGGCCCGGCGACAGTCGGGCCACTGGCACGGCTTTTCACCCGGCTTCAGATGCAGGACGTCGGCCTTCGCCGCCTCTTCCTCGGGCTTGGGCGGCTTCACCCGAATGTCGGTGAAGCGCGGCTTGTATTGAAAGGAGGCGGACATCAGCCGAAGTGTAAGCCCGATTGGGACAGCATCAAGGAATCGATCATGTCTGAAGGCCCGGTGGCGACGATTATTCGTGCAAAACTGACGGCAGGGCTGTCGCCTGTGCGTTTGGAGGTCGAGGACGACAGCTGGCGCCACGCCGGACATCATCATGAAGGCGGAATGGACGCCAAGCCTGGCGGCGAAAGCCACTTCAACTTGGTGATCGTGTCGGCCGCTTTCCAGGGGCAATCGCGGCTGGCGCGACAACGCGCGGTGAACGCTCTGTTGAAGGACGAAATGGCCGGACCGGTCCACGCCCTTTCGATCAAGGCGCTGACGCCGGAGGAGGCTGGCTGAGCGAAAGAACTGCGTTCACATCGTCTTAGAACCTTCGTCTTAGCGTCATGCGACCAAACAGAACGTGGGGATCTGGGC
>NZ_JAELUF010000232.1 GCF_016429195.1 Brevundimonas sp. ASV9 | reverse complement strand
CCTGCAGGATACGATACTTACATCGATGCTGACTTATGGTTGTGAAGAAAGAGCTTCCGCTGACTTCTTCCCAGAGATCAAAGCCAGTTTGGTTCCTTGACGGTCATCAGTACATTGTTGCGGTAGCTTTTGCGGGACCACGAACCAGTATTGTGCTACGTAGGTGAGATCATTGCGCACCACAGGCCAAACAATGTCCTTTGCGGTACTTGAATAGCCATTCTCTATAAGCCAATTGGCATATGAAATCATGGCGATAGCTCGCAATGGTGGACCGTCTCGCTGTGGTCGACCTGTATCTAGTCAGCATCACATACTAGCTACGCAGCAATGTTCTGCATACCCCATGGTCCCGTATACGGAGTCAGGTCAGCCTCAAATTTCGGCTCGCCCAACCCTTCGCCGTCTGAGAAAGAGCCTGACGGATTAGATACACCTTGCAGCTTTGCTTGGCCAACAATGTACTCCTCAATCAGAGTCTGTAGCTCAGCGTCATACTGGTGCGTAAACCTGTCAACGAGATACTTGAACACCAAGGCACTGTCTCGAGTCCAAGTGTAATAGTC
>NZ_JAELUF010000231.1 GCF_016429195.1 Brevundimonas sp. ASV9 | reverse complement strand
CAATGACTTCGAGTTGTTATACAGACGTACTACCTACGAGGTATTCTAAATGCTCGTCGTTGCCTACGTCACAAAAATAGCTCCGCGCCACTCATTCTCCAACATGGTCGCACCCCGCAAGACCACCAATCATGTCGCCGACCCCACCATCCCCCGCCATGTGACAGCCCAGCTCCCGACTCTGCTCATGACCGGTCGTCACCGTAACTGCTGCAGTCACAAGCCACCAGGCAGACTCTCTACCTACAAACAACATCACATCGGCCTTTGACGCAACATCATATCTACAACATCCTAACTACCAAGGGTTACGTGCTACCACCACCCCGAAACATAGACTCAAACCCAAAGCTCGATCTCCAGCCTCTGGAAACGAATCCATCAAGCTCCCGTTTCATCCTTCTTGCGAGCTCAGCAGAGAAAAAAATACCCGAGCATACGAAACCGCCAATCAACGATGAACTACATCAAGTCAACAGTCAACACCCTGCGTGATCGCTACGCACCCATCACACATACGTCTACCTTTCGCCAAACGGGCCAGATCACGCCCGAAGAGTTCCTCGC
>NZ_JAELUF010000230.1 GCF_016429195.1 Brevundimonas sp. ASV9 | reverse complement strand
TCACCGTCCTCACCAGCGGCGTCGAGCTCAGCGGCATCCCATAGTGATAGAACGGTGCCGACGAGCTGGGCAAAGCATTCAGTCCATGTTCGATCTTGGTTCGGGCGGCCCTCTAGATTTTGCACAAAACGAAAAAGGTTAGCTCATCTTGCGCAGATGGAAAGCAATGGCTCGGTCACGGCAGCCTGACCGACAGTGACAGATTGGAAGAATTGGAAGCTGAGGCGGATGAGGCACCTGTTGCAGGGTAGATACGTACGGGTGTCTTGGTCGTCGAGCTTCAAAAAGTAACCCTCTTGGTAGAGTTTGTTGGAATGGCTGTTGAGAAAAGCAAAGACGGGCTGCAGCTCGGGGATGGTATCTTCGGAGATGTCCATGAGGGGCGGCTGGTAGGTGGACAGCGGTCGTGAGTTGGTGCGCTGTCTCTGTTGAGAGGTGTTCTGTGCCGAGTCTTTTAGAGCCTGTCCATTGCCTTCTGGGTAGGGCGGCGGCGTTGGAGGCGGGTTGGCGCCGATGTGGTGATCAGGAAACGGCTCCGTGGAACTCGGCTTGAAGTTTGGGCTGGTCGGCGA
>NZ_JAELUF010000229.1 GCF_016429195.1 Brevundimonas sp. ASV9 | reverse complement strand
GTAATGAAGTTTTCTAGATACATGACAAGTGGCGAATTGCTAAAAACATGCATCTTGTAAGGCACGTCTGTGCATTTGTATTCGGCGGAAGCCAGACTGCCCGATAGCGGCAACTGCGCATCTCCGACAGCGAGGACTGACTGCACATTTACAGCAGCGGCGAGACTCTGCCAAAGTTTGACCATTATTGCAGGTACATGTAAAATGAACAGTCTATCGTGACAAGTTGAATAAGTACGGCGGAAATTTCAATCGAGAATTTCTGGCTATCAGCTGGCGCCGTCGAAATCATGAAACACGGATTGTTGCGTCTTTGCACCAGGACTGGTCTCTTGCTAGCCCCTGCATGACCTTATAAAGTAGAATGCAACGGCGCAGACGAAAGGCAAATTTTGAGTAATTTTTCTCAATAGCTTCAAATTTTGCTTGTACTTGTATTTCTTACAAATAAACGACTTCATCATGTTGTGGATCGTCAGCTTGGTATTTACGCTGCCCATCTGTGCCGCATTGCGATTCGCGCAAGAGAAAGAGGCGAGACAACGCCTGCAAAGCGATGGCGATAATTTGATAT
>NZ_JAELUF010000228.1 GCF_016429195.1 Brevundimonas sp. ASV9 | reverse complement strand
GCAGCGTCAGATGTGTATAAGAGACAGGATAGAAACAACTTGCAGTCAAAGTAATCAAGACTTTGAGAAGAAGGGGCAGTCGTTGCTGAGCCTCTCAACACCAGCAGGTAGAGCTTGTCGTGCAAGTAAGTTGAGCTTTTACAGAAATTTAAGAGGACTTTCTCGGCTATTTATACTTTTTTGACTCCAGAAGAGGATGATTTTCTTTTATTGAGGGCCACTAGGAACCTGAACTCGGAACTGGCATTTTCTGAAGTCTGCCTTGGTGGCTTACTTACCCTCCCTATTAACTGGTCAGAAAATAGGCAACAAAGCCCACTCCTTTGTCATGGGGTTACGTTGAAAACGTGGTGTGGCTCATGGCCTCAGTTTCGAGCCTGCAGAGTTGTGCATACGCTGCATTTCTGCGACACAATGCGCTGTGAAGGTGGTCGCCTGTTGCGTAGAAAACCCACACCAAATGCAAATCTGGCAAGTATTTTGGACAGATTACCCATACCTCTTTGGCAATGTCTGTCAGTTTCAACTTTTTTATAAAGAAAAATTGTCCTTATGTTGTCGAGACTGCCCATGGGG
>NZ_JAELUF010000227.1 GCF_016429195.1 Brevundimonas sp. ASV9 | reverse complement strand
ATATAGTGCAGTCATAGCCATCTCCTTGGTCTTGCAAGGGCAAGGGAATGGTAAAGTAGGCGAAATATGTATTGTTGATCAAGTTCATCGCGTCAGAAGCGACGGGACCAAGCATAATTCTCCGTGTACGTGACCATTGCCCATCGGCTCCAACAACGAGATCAAACAGGTCGATTGAGTCATCTGCAAACGTCACTTGCACGCCAGAGCCGGTGTCTGAGACGTCCTTTATAGTTGTGTCAAATACATATCTTACTTTCTCTTTGGTAGCATCATAAAATAAACGACACAAATCAGCCCTCATAATCTCATACTCGCTCGTCATATTCTGCACGCCCTTTCCAGACTTGTTGACGGGAAAGTATGCGACGCGTTTCCCAGCGCGGTTGACGATTTGCATGCCCTGCTCTGGCGCCGCGCAGGCACAAAAGTCGGCGTCCAAGCCCATCAGTTTCAGGACCTCTATGCCATGACCGCGCAGATCGAGCTGCAGTCCGCTTGTGCGTAGCTCGGGGAAGCGTTCGATGACAGTAATGTCGTGGCCGAGCTTTGAAAGCCAATAGACGAGGACAGTTC
>NZ_JAELUF010000226.1 GCF_016429195.1 Brevundimonas sp. ASV9 | reverse complement strand
GTCGAAACTGAGGCAGGTGAATCAGCTGCGGCCAAAACGGTAGATGAATCACCAGCCCCTGGTAAAAACGCTGCAACGGCAGAAGACGCTCCAAAAGATGCAGCGAAAACGTCTGAATCCAACACCCAGGGAACAGAAAACACTCAGGGAAGTCTGGAACAGCCCGTAAAGGCAACTCCAGAGGCTACTGATTCTAGCCCACGGGAAGAATCTGTTGCTCAAACAGTGAACCCTCAAGAGAAATTCTACGTTACCATTGCTAAATGGATCATGGCACCTCTTGTCTGGCTACGCCTTCGGATCATGAAGCCGTTTTCTCGCTCGAGTAAAACGTCCAAGACGACCGTTGCCAGCAATTAGAATCGATATGTCGCTACGAATTCCGTTTAAAGCATTATTATGATGCAATCGAATCTGTTTATATATTTCATGTTCAGACATCTTGAGTGATAAAAAAAAAGGCGTGAGGTTTTGCAACCGACAGAATTCAAGAAGTGTGCCTACGTGGTACCTCGGCATGCTTTCAATTATGAGGACCGTCTCTTTGACATGGCCTGAACCGAAAGAGCCGAAGATCTATAAC
>NZ_JAELUF010000225.1 GCF_016429195.1 Brevundimonas sp. ASV9 | reverse complement strand
CAATTGCAGCAGCATACCGCGCCAGCTCTGGTGCCCGATGCCGGAAATCTTGCTGCCATGCCATTGGGTAGATCTTCACAGTCCATGATATCCACCTGGACAGCCCGGGGTACCGTAAACACCCCCAACGATCCACAGTATCAGGTCGACAAGCCACCACGTAGAAGCCAAGATGGTACACCGGGATCGTTTCCCATCATCGAGGCCATTGGCGTAGGGGTTCAGATGAAGGGTGCTGCTCAGCAAACAACAGAGCAACTTGAATGCAGCAAGTACCCAGTGGTGGGCATAAAACTGATCGACCCCCAAAGCACCAAGAAAGAGGGCGAGCAACGTCGCCGTACGTTCCTGTCGGTAACACTCTTCCGACATGGGGCGCTGATCGAAACCGCCCCAGGCCCGTGGCTGGAAGGCTTCCTCGCTGCCCTGTTTGGAGAGAGGCAGAGCACAGACGCAGGCGGCTAGTAAGACGGTGCAAAAGAGAAACGACCTTTTCGAGCTGCTAATAGCCCTTCGGTTGGATTGAAAAACAGTTCCCATCATGGTTGGCGATTCTTTGTTCTGAAAATATCGTAGATGAGCCC
>NZ_JAELUF010000224.1 GCF_016429195.1 Brevundimonas sp. ASV9 | reverse complement strand
ACCTCGGCGTAGCCACTTTCGTCCTCGCGGAACTGAATGTTGCCGATCCACAAGACGGCGGCCAAGACACGAAAGATTTCATCCTGCTCAGACTGCGAGAGGCCAATAACCTTCATCGCATTCACGGTATCTTGAAAGTCGGAGACGTCATCGATGCCGTCGACATCCAGGCACTTGGAGCGGCTGGTATAGAGGTACGTCTCGGGTTTCTGAATGCCAAACAGCTCTTGGTACTGGCGAGGAGCGCCCTTTGTGAACTGATAAAAGATGTGGAAGTTTCTCTCGTTGGTAATTTGTCCCACAACACGCGTCTTTTCCAGCAGGTAGTTGGTGATGTCGGCACCAACAGGTTCGCCAGAGGCGTTGAAGTGGATTTGAAGGTACTTGCCAAAACGAGACGAGTTGTTGTTTCGGAGCGTCTTGGCGTTGCCAAAAGATTCGAGCAAGGGGTTCGTCGCCAGGACCATTTCCTTGATCTTCTTAATCTCGCTCGACTGCCCGCCAGAGACGTTGGCGATGTATTGCATGATGCGCTTGGCGGCTTCGGTCTTGCCGGCACCGGACTCGCCAGAGATGATGACGCAC
>NZ_JAELUF010000223.1 GCF_016429195.1 Brevundimonas sp. ASV9 | reverse complement strand
CGATCAAGGTTAACTCGGCCTACACGGGGTTGGTCTCGACTGTTCTTTACAGGCTCCGACTCGGAATCCGTCATTTCACTTTGTACAGTGGATGCAGCAGACGGGCGGCGAGATTTTCGTCGGACTGGGACTGGAGGAATATCATCTTCTTCCTCGGTAGTATCACCATCAGCTGGAGGCAAAACATTGTTAGCATTTTTATTAGGGTCAGGTCCCGCAAGAAGTAGGACTCACTTTCGTAACCGTCGAGGTCCTGCACGCCGTTAAAGGTGGCAGACAGGATATCCTCATCCTTGATGGCGTGAGAAGCCATAGGTGTAGCAGTAGGGGTCTCGTCTTCAGAAAGGTGACGAACGACTTCTTCAGCGTCAGACTCGTCGTCTTGGTGGCCAGTGCCATAGTCCCAAAAGGTGCCGGAGGCAGACGAATCATCATCCTGATCGTCCTCAATCTCACGGCGAAAAGCAGGGTCGAGAGAGTTTTGGGAGACGAAAATATCTGGAAATAAGTCGGCGTGGTCATCTTCGCTGTCGGTCGAGTCCGAGTCGCTAGAGGGGACGTCGAAGCGGACATGGCGTTCCACGGC
>NZ_JAELUF010000022.1 GCF_016429195.1 Brevundimonas sp. ASV9 | reverse complement strand
CCCCCCCCCCCCCCCCCCCCCCCCCCCCCCCCCCCCCCCCTTTTCAAGCCCAAGACGGCATACGAGATACGATTGCTGGTCTCGTGGGCTCGGAGATGTGTATAAGAGACAGGGGCCGCGGCGGTGTCGGGGTCGGGCGCGGCTGGGGTTGCGGCGGCGTCGGCTCGGGCGTCGGCGGCACGGGATCGGGCTGCTGCACCGGGGCGGTCGCGGCGTCGTCGGGCGAGGGTTCGGGCTGCGGATTGTCCGCCGGCGCCGCCTGGATCACCTCCTCCGACACGATGGTCACCGGCACCGAGGCGACCAGCGGCGTCTCGTCCTCGTCCATCTTTGGCGACACCATCAAGAAGGCGAGCGCGACCACCCCGGCGTGCAGGGCGAGCGATCCGAGGATGGCGGGGCTCGGCCGACGCAAAGGATTCAGGCCTCCGGCGCCGTGTCGGTGATCAGGTTCAGCTTGGTGAAGCCCGAGGCGCTCAACCGCGCCATCACCCGCGCCACGGCCTGATAGGGCGCGCGCCCGTCGGCCCGCACGAACACCGGCCGCTCGGCCGCCTGGTCCGCGCCGCCCGCCTCGGTCAACAGGCGCGTGGACAGGGCGTCGAACGCCGTCTCGCTGTCGCCGACGAAGATCGCGCCCTGCTGGTCGATGCTGACCGACAGGGGTTCGGACTTGATCTCGACAGCGCTGGCCTCGGTCTTGGGCAGTTCGACCGGCACGCCCACCGTCAGCAGGGGCGCTGAGATCATGAAGATGATCAGCAGCACCAGCATCACGTCCACCAGGGGCGTGACGTTGATCTCGGTCAGAGGCCCTTTACGCCCCCTGCGTCCCCGGCGCCCGCCGCCGCTCGCACCACCGCCCAGGGCCATGGCTCAGACGCCCCGCTTCAGGCTGAGGTCGCTGGACGGTGGGGGCGGAGGCGGCGGGGCCGAAGGGCTGCCCAGTCGGCGCGCCACGGCGGCCTGCAGGTCGTCGGCGAAGGCCTCAAGCCGGCCGACGAACTTGCCCGCGTCGATCGAGAACTTGTTGTAGGCGATATAGGCCGGGATGGCCGCCGCCAGGCCGATGGCCGTGGCGAACAGGGCTTCGGCAATGGCCGGCGCCACCGTCGTCAGATTGGTGTTGCCCGCCGCCGCGATCCGCCCGAACGCATTCATGATGCCCCACACGGTGCCGAACAGGCCGATGAAGGGCGAGGCCGTGGCCACGACCGACAGCACGCCCAGGCCGTTCTCAATCCGCTGGCCCTCGCGCGAGATCAGGCTGTTCATCGCCTTGTCGATGCGCACCAGCAGCAGGTCGCCCTGGTGCTCGTTCAAAGCCCCGCGCTGACGCGCCTCGCGCCAGTCCGACAGGGCGATCACCAGCATGCGCGGCAGGGCGTGGTCCGGCTCGGGTCCGGCCTGGGACGCCACCTCTTCCAGCGACCGGCCGGACTGAACCGACTTTTCGAACTCGTCGGCGCGCTTGTTCAGCGCCGTGAACCGCACCGCCTTGTCGATGATGATCGTCCACGACCAGATCGAGGCCGCCGCCAGCCCGATCATCACGCTCTTGACCACCCAGTCGGCGGTCATGAACAGCTCGACCGGGTTCATCATCGCGGCGTCGACAGGCGTGGTCATTCAGGCGCTCCGGGCGGAATCGAGATCGTCACGTCCCCTCTTCGACCGAGCGGACGTGACCATTGTGTGGCGTCCGGCCCGTTTAGCCCCGACCCGTTCACCCGTCATCTGACAGGCGCGTCATAAGGGTTAACAGCAGGTTACCCCTTTTGAGAGACAGCATCACAGGATCATCGAAAGCGCATTGCCGAAGTTGTGCAGCAGGATCGACAGCAGCAGGCTCCCGGTCCGCAGACGCAGCCAAACGGCGATGAACGACGGCAGGGCGGTCAGCGCCATGGTCATCGGATCGAACGAGAAGGCGCCGTTTGAAAACCCGAACGCGTGCGCCATGCCAAACAGCAGGCAGGACAGGACGGCGCCCCAGCTCCAGTCGACGCCAAGAAAACGCTTCGTGCTGGTGAAGGCCTGGCAGAGCGCCAACAGCAGGATCCCGCGGTAGAACGGCTCTTCTTCCAGACCCGGCAAGGTCAGTTGAAAGGCGATGTCCTCGCCCGTCGTCGGCCCACCCGGAAAGGCCAGGGCGATCACCACGAAGAAGGCGCAATAGAGCAGGGCGACCGGCAGGGCGGACTTCAGACTGCCTGGCGTCTGAAGCAGCGTTAAACCGCTGCGACGCCATCCGAAAGCCGGCGAGGCCGCGATGGCCAGTGTGGCGGCCAGAGCCAGCAGCTTGCCCTGCCAGTTCCACGAACCACCGATCAAATCCGGCAGAAATCCATACACGCCCGTCAGCAGAGCATCGTTGATCGCCACCAGCAGGGCCGCCGCCATCAGCCATCGCCATGAAAAGCGTCGACGGTCCATCATCCCGATGCAAACTCCGACCACGAGGAGAAGCGCCAGAACGCCTCCCAAGCCAATCAATCCGTTCATCCGCATCCCCTCAAACTGTTGATGGCGGAGGTGCTATTTTTGAATGGATCGAGGCGTCTTCTCAGAACTCGGCTTTTCGCTCCTCAGAACCTGTCATCGCAGATTCCGGACAAGGCGCGGTCTGCCTGGCGGCAGTTCGATACTGGCTGGGCGCACAGTCTTCGATCGCCCGGAACGCGCGGTTGAAGCTGGGCAATGAAGCGAACCCGCTGTCCAATGCAATGGCGATCAGCTTGTCATCAGCGCGGCCTGGCTGCCCCAGCAACCGGCGCGCTTCGGCGACGCGGTAGTGGTTCAGAAAGCTGCGGAAATGATCATGTCCCAGTTCGTGATTGATCAGGTTGCGGACGGCGCGCTCCGGCGCGTCCATGCGTGCGACGAACCCCGCAAATGTCAGTTCGGGATCCAGGAACACGCGCTCGATCTCCATCAGGGTCTTCAGCCGGCGACGAAGGCCGTCATCCCGCGCTCGGCTTGATTGCATGGCGACGAACGACACGCCTCTGTCAGCGACGCCAAAGGTCAACAGGTCCGTCCTTACGGTCACAAGCTCACCCGCCAACCACAAGCCGAACGCCAGAACCGCCCCATTCTGGCTCATCGAAAAGGCGAGCGGGCGCCATGAGAAACCGAACAGCAAATCCGCCGACAGATCGACGAACAGCATCCCGCCCAGAAGGACCGCCACCATCAGGCGCGCGTCGTGGCGCTTCTGGATCAGGTCGTCCGATCGTTCGTCCAGCAGCCGCCAGACCAGATGACCGATGATCGCAAAGCCCAGCGGCACCAGCAGACGCGACCATTCGATTTGCGCCAGAGCTTCGCCGAACAATCCGCGATCAAGCCCGGCGATCAGCCCCCATGCCAGACCAACGGCCAGCACGCCCCCCTTCAGCCGAAACCGGCTGTCGAAACACGACAGGCAGAACCACCACAGAAAGATCACCGTGAAGCCGCTGACCAGATTGGCGACCGCGCCGACCCCGCCATCGGGCGACAGATCACCGAGGGGCGTATTGCCGATGACGAAACCGGAAACGCAAACCGCCATCGGCGCAAACAGAATGGCGGGCAGGCCGACCCGCCGTCGCTGGCGCAGCAGCAGCCCCGCCAGAAGAAGGATCGTCACCACCGCGCCGGCCCGGATGGCGACGTCTATCTGGGCGACGATCATCGCCTCACGCCGATGGACGGCGAGGCGTCAGCCTCACTCCGCGCCCGTCCGCCGCGCGTTCGGATCGACCGCGACAGACACGGGTGCGCCGACGCTGATGATGACGCCCTCGTGGCCTTCCTTGGCGATGGAATAGGTGGCGGCGTCCTTGAGCAGTTGCTCCTCGCACTGGCGATCGCCCGCCCGGCCCAGTTCGGCGCAGCCGCGCTTGGCCGCGTCGGTCCAGCCCAGGACCCGGCGCGTCGCCGCCTCGGCCCGCTTGATCGCCGCCTCGTCTTCTGCGGCGGCTTGCGCGATCAGGGCCTGGCGCGCGCCCTGCTGGTATTGCAGCTCGGCCTGGCCCGCCATCTTGCGCTCCCAGACCTTGTAATAGGGACAGCCCAC
Source organism: Brevundimonas sp. ASV9 (assembly GCF_016429195.1). Lineage (GTDB taxonomy): Bacteria > Pseudomonadota > Alphaproteobacteria > Caulobacterales > Caulobacteraceae > Brevundimonas. The sequence continues at coordinate 33,970 of NZ_JAELUF010000022.1, read as the reverse complement.
CAGCCCGCCGCCGAGCAGCAGCACGAACAGCAGGATCATGACGATCACCGCGCTGGCGGACATCTTGTAGGTTTCTGCGGCCATGACGTTTCCCCCTCGTTGGCGCGATCCTAGTCGGCGGTTCCACTGGCCGCCAGCCACGGCGTGACCTTCTCGACCAGTCCCTTCGACGGCCGTCGCGGCCGCCCGTCCAGATGGATGCACACCGCCGTCACCTCGGCCCGGCACAACACCTCGCCGGCCCGCTCCACGCTCTGGCGGATGATCAGCCGCACGCCCTTCACCTGTTCATAGACGGTGCGCACCACCAGGGCGTCGTCGATCCGCGCGGGCTTGAGATATCTGATATTTAACTCTGACACCACGAAGGCCAGCGGCTCGGCCTCCTCCAGCAGATCGGCGTGCCCCACCCCGATGGCGCGCAGGAAATCGGACCGCCCCCGCTCGAAATAGCGGACATAGTTGGCGTGATAGACCAGGCCCGTGAAATCGGTGTCCTCGTAATAGACGCGCACCGGCAACAGGTGATCGCGTTCCTCGAAACGGCCGGCGGTGGGTTGGTCGGAGATTGCGGTCACTGAAACCTCGTGCGTCGTGCAGACGCCATAGCCAGTCCGACCGCGACAAGCCATCCGATCACGGGCGAAGCGCCATATCCCACCACCGGCGCCGGATAGGCGCCCAACAGATTGGCCGCCGACAGACCGATCCAGAAGCCGGCCATGGCCAGTCCGACGGCGGCTCCGGCGCCGCGCGTGCGCCATCCCATCCACAGCAACGGGGCCGACAGCACGACTAACGCCAGGCCCGCCGCCACTCCGAGGACCGGCGCCACGGCCCAGACCGTCGGCACGACATCCTCGACATAGGGAACGCGCGGCAGGGCCTCCGGACGCGTCAGGCTCCAGAGCGCCAGAATCGAGGACAGGGCCGCCAGCGGCGCCAGCGTCTTCCACGACCCTTTCGCCGCCGTCAGCAGCCCGGTCGTTCCCACCGCAAAGGCCAGGCTGGCGGCCCCGTCGAAGCCGAGGCCGAACGTCAGGATCGCCAGGGCGGCGACGCCTGCCGTCCACACATCGTCTGCATCCTGCGCCACGAGCCAGAGCAGCGGCGCGCCCAGCAGCGAGGCGGGATGGATCAGCACCGGCCCCAGCGCCAGCCAGCGACGCGCGCCCTGCATCTCCACGCCCGTCGTCAGCATAAAGACTGCGACGACCAGGATCGCCGCCGCCGAGATCAGCCTCGGGCCCCGGCCCGGCCGCGCCGTCCGCGACGCCGCCCACAGCGCCACGGCCCCGATCAGAAACGCCGCGCCCTGGACCGCAATCGACGCCGTCCCCGCCCCGGCCGCCCGGATCGCCATCAGGCTGATCGCCGCCGTCGCCGTGATCTGTGCGCTCAGGGCGAGTGCTGGCCCCTTCAACCGACGACGGATCACGGCTGGCGGTTCGGCGCAGCCATGAAGCCGGGGCAGTAGCTTTGGCGCATTTCGCGGAACTCGGTCGGCAGGGGGTCGTCGCTGAACAGGATGCGATTGGGGATGGAGACGAAGCCCACCGCCGGCCCGCCCGCGACGCGCCCGACATAGCCGCACACCGATCGCCTTTCGCCGTTTTCGGCGTAGCGCAACTCGGCGCCGCGCCCTGCCTGGGTGCGGATCTGGCGCATCACCCGCGCATCGGCCGGCTCGGGCGACGGGGTGTTCGACGGCTGCATCAGCACCCAGACGCCGACCGCGCACAGAGCTAGAACCAGCGCCGCCGCGATAATCAGACGCTGCTGAAGCGGGCTGCGATGGCGCATCACCCTCATGCGGCGGGCGCATCCAGGGTGAAGTCCAGCGGCGTGTCGGCGGCGGGCAGGCAGGTTCGATCCACCGGTTTGGACGGATCACGCAGGAAATCGCGCGCCATCTTGCGCGTGCAGGGGCTGGCGTTGATGACGCCGTGGGTCGCATTGGTCACGATCACGACCTGGCTGTTCGCATAGCCCTTGGCGGCGGCCTCGGTCAGCGGCGGCGGGCAGCCGGGATCGATCTCGGCGGCGACGAACAGGGTCGGAATGTCGGTCTGGACCGGCAGGTTCTCGATCGGCAGCGCCGGCCGTTCGCCCACCGCCGCGCAGACGTCGAACAGCCGCGACAGCGACGGGACCAGCACCTCGGCGACCGGATCGCCCGCCGCCCCGGCCGCCAGCCGCGCCTTGGATTCGAACGGCAGTTCTTCCTTGCACAGATGGGCCATGTGCTGGCCCTCGAAATAATAGGTCCGGTCCTCGGCGATCTCGGCGACCGGCGTCAGGTCGCCGGCGATGATCTTGTCCAGATCGACCGGCAGGCTACGCACGCCCGTCGCGCTATAGGTCGTGTCCATCAGGAAGGCCGACAGGTCGTCGACGTTGAAGGTGCGCCCGTCCTTGCCCGTCACCGGCCCGGCCAGCCATTTGCGCGCCTCGGCCTCGAACCGCGCCTGAAGGTCAGGATGCTGCGCCGCGCAGGCCGTCTGGGCCGCGCATTTGGCCAGGATGATTTTCACCGCCGCCGACACCTGTTCGGGCGTGCCGACGGCCCAGTTGCCCTCGGGCGGCCAGGGGCTGTCCATCACGGCGGCGCGTACGATCTGGGGCTGATGAGTGATCACCGCCGCCTCGATGCGCGGCCCGTACGATCCGCCCCACAGGTCGATCTTGGCCAGACCCAGGGCCTGGGCCATGTCCTTCACATCGTCGGCGATGGCGGCGGCGTTGTACTGGTTCAGGTCGATGCCTTGCGCCTGATAGCCCTTCAGACAGGCGATCAGCCCGTCGCGATCCTTGTCGGACGGCGGCCCCGCATCGGTCAGTTCGACGCCCGGACAGTCCATCGACGGGTTGCTCGCCCCGCCGCCCCGCTGGTCGAACAGGATCACGTCCTGATCCACCGCAAAGGCTTCCGGATTGCGACGCAGCGCCGCCAGCATCCGCCCCGCCCCCGGCGTCAGGGCCCCGCCCGGCCCGCCGTGGAACATCACCATCGGCGGCAGCGTCTGACCCGAGGCGTCCTTGTAAGGCGCGCTGGCCTTGACGATCACCATGGCGATGTTGATGCGCCGGTCGCTGACCGAGCCGTCGCGCGCCTCGTCCACCGTCAGGGCCCCGCACGTCACCTGGCGCACGTCGGTCGGCAAATCGGCCGGACAGGGCTTTTCGGTGAAGACGGGGGCCGCCGCTCTGGCAGGCGGCGCCAGACCGGTCAGGCCGGCCGCAAACGCCATCACGGCCAGGGTGCGCAGGATCATGGGACGACGGCTCCGGTTCACCGCCCAGAAAACCCCCGCCCGCCCCGCTTGGCAACGCCTATTCGAACAGGTCGCCCGGCACGGGTCCGGCGGCGGGTTGCGCCGGCGCGCTGAGCCCCAGATGCGCATAGGCCTTGGCGCAGGCCATGCGGCCGCGCGGCGTGCGCATGATGAAGCCCTGTTGCAGCAGATAGGGTTCGATCACGTCCTCGACCGCGTCGCGCGCCTCGGCGATGGCGGCCGCCAGGGTGTCCATCCCGACCGGCCCGCCGCCATAGTTCTCGATCAACGCCTTCAGGAACCGCCGGTCCAGGCTGTCCAGCCCGGCCTCGTCCACCTCCAGCCGCGCCAGCGCCCGCGCCGCCACCAGTTTCGAGATCGTCTCGGCCCCTTCCGCCGAGGCGAAATCCCGCACCCGGCGCAGCAGGCGCCCGGCGATGCGCGGCGTTCCCCGCGCCCGCGACGCGATCTCGCGCGCGCCGCCTTCATCGATCCCCGCGCCCATCTTGCGCGCCGTGCCGCGCACCACCGCGGTCAGTTCGTCGGGGGTGTAGAATTCCAGCCGCAGCGGAATGCCGAACCGGTCCCTCAGCGGCGTCGCCAGCAGGCCCGCCCGCGTCGTCGCCCCCACCAGGGTGAACGGCGCCAGGTCGATCCGCACCGAGCGCGCCGACGGCCCCTCGCCGATGATCAGATCCAGTACATGATCCTCCATGGCCGGATACAGGATCTCCTCGACCTGAGGGCTTAAGCGATGGATCTCGTCGATGAACAGGACGTCGCGCGGCTCAAGGTTGGTCAGGATGGCCGCCAGGTCGCCCGCCTTGGCCAGGATCGGCCCCGAGGTCGCCCGGAACCCCACGCCCAGCTCGCGCGAGACGATCTGCGCCAGCGTCGTCTTGCCCAGTCCCGGCGGTCCGAACAGCAGAACATGGTCGAGCGCCTCGGCCCGCCCGCGCGCCGCATCGATGAAGACCTTCAGATTGCCCTTGGCCTGCGACTGGCCGACGAACTCCGACAAGGTCTGCGGCCGCAGCGCGCGGTCGAAGGATTCGCCGGTCTCGGCCTCGGGGGAGATGACGCGGGTCATGAGAAAGTCCAGACGTGAGTCGTGAATCGTGAGGCATGAATCATGCTGGTGAAGGACTGCGCGCCCGACTCACGATTCACGACTCCCCGCTCACGCCCCCTCACCGCCCCAACTCCTGCAGCGCCGCGCGGATCACCGCCGACAGCTCCGCCTCTTCGCCCAAACGGATCAACGCCTGATCCACGGCCCGGCGCGCATTGACCTCGGCGACGCCCAGTCCAAGCAGGGCCGACACGGCCTCGCCGGTGATGGACGGAACGGGCGGTGCGATCTCGACGTGCATGCCGGGTGCGACAGGCGCAAAACTGACGTCGCCCAAGGGCTTGCCCTTCAGCTCGGTCACGATCCGCAACGCCAGCTTCGGCCCCACGCCGTTGGCCCGCGCCACCGCCGCCTTGTCCTCGCGCGCCACCGCCGACGCCAGTTCGCCGGGCGGCAGAACGTCCAGCACCGCCAGCGCCGCCTTGGGCCCCACGCCCTGAATGGCCAGCAGGGTCGTGAAGGCCCGCCGCTCGTCGCGCGTCAGAAATCCATACAGGCGCGGCCCCGCATCCTCGCTCCACTGCGAATGGACATGCACCGTCGCCTCGTCGCCCGGCGCCGGCAGTCGCCCCAGCGTCCGCGCCCCGCACGACACGACATAGCCCACGCCGGCGCAGTCGATCAGGCATTCCGCCTCGCCGACCTCGGCCAGCACGCCTCTCAACCGCCCGATCACGCCGCCCCCCGGTGCATCGCTTCCAGCAAGGACCGCTTCCTGAGTTGCGCATGGGTGATCGCAACCGCCAGGGCGTCGGCCGCATCCGCCTTCACGTCGCCCGCGGTCGGCAGCAGCCGTTTGACCATGAAGGCGATCTGGCTCTTGTCCGCATGGCCCGCGCCCACCACCGCCTTCTTGATCAGGTTCGGCGAATATTCCGCCACCGTCAGGCCCGCCTTGGCCGGCGCCAGCATCACCGCCGCCCGCGCATGGCCCAGCTTCAGCGTGGAGGACGGGTTCACATTGACGAACACCTCTTCCACCGCCGCCTCCTCGCAACCGTGGTCGGCGCAGATCGTCCCCAGCGCCTCGAACAGATGCAGCAGCCGCTCGCTGAACGGCGCGGTCTCGGGCGGGGCCACCACCCCGTGCGCCACCCACCTCAGGCGCGCGCCATCCGACACCACGACGCCCCAGCCGGTGCGTCGCAGACCGGGGTCCAGGCCGATGATTCTGACAGGTTCGTTCGCCATCCGTTCCCCTCATGCCGCAAAGAGGGTTATCGGGCAATGAACGGTTTCAGTCGTCGCGCGGGTCCAGGCTGTAGGCGACCACGCCCGGTATGGCGCACAGCTGTTCCGCCAGCCGCTTCAGCTGGCTTTCCTCGGCGGCCTTCAATCGCCAGGTCCGTCGAACGGTCTGTCCATCGATCAGCTCGAAACGGTCGTGTCGCGCGTCCGCATCGATGGCTTTCAGCGCCGCCTCGATCGCCGGCTCCGGCGACGCCTCGCGCCGTTCCCAGCACACTTCGGCGTCCACCACCGTGCGCGCGGGCAAACGCCCGTTGATCAGCCTCAAGCCGATCAGGATCAGCGCCGTGACCACCGTCGCCGCCGTCCCCAGCGCATAGAGGCCTGCCCCAAACAGAATGCCGATCGCCGAGGTGATCCACAGCGACGCCGCCGTAGTCAGCCCGTGGATCGAAAACCCTGTGCGGAAGATCACGCCTGCGCACAGGAACCCGATCCCCGTCAGCACGCCGTGCGCCATCCGCGTCGGGTCTGTGACGATGTTCTCGTCGGGCAGGGCGCGGAACGCCCAATCGGCCTGCGACATGGCCGCCAGCATCAGCAGGGCCGACGCCAGGCTGACCAGGATGTGCGTTCTCAGGCCCGCCGCCCGGCCCCGCCATTCACGCTCGAAGCCGATGACCCCGCCCGCGATCACCGCGCCGAGGATCGGCAGGACGGCGCCTTCCAGACTACCCAGATTCATCCGCGCTCAACGATGGGGCGAGCGCGGATGTTCCTTGGACGGACGATGCTGCGACATCGTGGTCGCAGCGACCGCCTCAGCCGTGCTTTTCGATATAGGTCTCGGGGTCCTTGTTCACCGGCTTTACGCCGGTGATGTACTCGGCCTCGAAGGCGGCGAACTTCACCGCCAGCTCATGGCGCGTCTCGACGTCGGCGTTCATGCGGAAGTCGGTCAGCCCCTGCCGCTCTTCCTCGCCCATGTGTTTGGAGTTGACGACGTTCGCCTCGCCCACGGCGTCGAACCACGCCTTGGTGCCGACCTTATGCTTTTCGACCGCCTTGACCGCGTCGCGCAGCTTGTTGTGGTCCTCGATGGCGTCCTCGGTCTCGCCCTCGACCGTGCCGTCCTCGGCGTCATTGGCGCCCTCGCCCTGCTTCAGCAGCTCGGGATAGAAGAACCGCTCCTCGGCCTCGGCGTGCACATCCAGGAACGCCGACAACCGCGACCAGACGGCGCTCAGCGCATTGGTGTCCTTGGGGTCGATCTGTTCGATGATCGCAAACAGCCGACGCTGTTCGGCATGGTCGTCGAGGATCAGCTGGGTGATGTCCATAGGGGGCTCCAGGCGTAACGGTGAAGCCTCGTTACGCCCGGCGCACGACCCGGTTCCGTGCGAACGACTCGCGGTCGTTCGGGATCAGCCCGCGTACTTGGCCGCGTCCTCGTCGGAGATGTCCTCGTTCGAATAGACCGCCGACACGTCGTCCTCGGCGTCCAGCGCGTCCAGCAGCTTGAACAGGGTGCCGACGGCCTCGCCGGTCACCGGCACTTCGGACTGCGGCTTCCAGACGATGGCGGTGGACTTGGGATCGCCCAGCACCTTGGACATGGCCTCGGCGACGTCGTTCAGATCCTCGAAGGCGGTCCAGATCGTGTGGCCCGGCGCGTCCTCATAGATGTCGGGCTTGACCAGGTCGCTCTCGACGTCCTGGGCGCCGGCCTCGATGGCGGCCTCCATCACGGCGTCTTCCGAACCGGCCTCTGCGGCGTAGGTGATCTTGCCCACCTTGTCCCACATGAAGGCGACCGAGTTCATCTCACTCAGCGCGCCGCCGTTCTTCTTGAAGGCCGCGCCGATGTTGGACGCCGCGCGATTGCGGTTGTCGGTCAAGGCCTCGACGATGATGCCCACGCCGCCCGGACCCCGGCCCTCGTAGCGGACCTCTTCCATCGTATCGACGTCGCCGCCGGCGGCCTTGTTGATGGCGCGCTGGATCACGTCCTTGGGCAGGCTTTCGGCCTTGGCGTTGTTGACCGCCAGGCGCAGGCGCGGGTTCGCCGCCGGATCCGGCAGGCCCGACTTGGCCGCCACGGTGATGTCGCGCGACAGTTTGGAGAACAGCTTGGAGCGCTGCGCATCGGCGCGCCCCTTGCGGTGCATGATGTTCTTGAATTTCGAGTGGCCGGCCATGGGATCGTCTTTGAGCGTTCTGAACCTGAGCCGCGCCTCCTAAACGAAGAGCGGCATCCTGTCACGATACGCCGATCGGGGGCGACAGGGGTGGAACCTGTACCGTTTGGGCGTATTGATCCGGGCAAGACAGACGGAGCGTAAAGCCATGACCGCAGACGACACCATCTATGAAGCCGAAGGCTATATGGACGAGGACCTGCACGAGGCCGACATTGTCGAGTGGTACGAAGCCCGCCCGGTCACCGTCTCCACCGCCGTCGCCACCGGCGCCATCGTCACCGCCTTCACCCTGGGCGCCCTGACCGCCGTCGGCGCCCTGTTCCTGATCGGCCGTCTGGACGACTAAGGCGCTAGACGCTCAAGCGTAAGGCCAAGGCCGCCAGGGCGACGCCCAAGACCGGCAGGGTGAGCACCACGCCCACCTTGAAATAATAGCCCCACCCGATCTTCACGCCCTTCCGCGCGAGGACGTGCAGCCACAGCAATGTGGCCAGTGAGCCGATGGGCGTCATCTTCGGCCCCAGGTCGCTGCCGATGACATTGGCGTAGATCATCGCCTCCCTCGCCGCGCCCGTCGCGCCCGAGGCGTCGATCGACAGGGCGCCGATCAGGACCGTCGGCATATTGTTGGCGATGGCCGACAGGAAGGCGGTCAGGAACCCGGTTCCGAAGGCCGCGCCCCAGACCCCGCCTTGCGAGAATCCGTCCAGCAGGCCCGCGATCTGGCGCGTCAGACCGGCGTTGCCCAGCCCATAGACGACCAGATACATCCCCAGAGAGAAGATCACGACCTGCCACGGCGCCTCGCGCAGTACCTTCGTCGTACTGATGACCGCGCCGCGCCCCGCCACGACCAGCAGGATGACCGCCCCCGTCGCGGCGACGGCGGACACCGGCACCCCTCGCGGTTCCAGCACAAAGAAGCCGACCAGCAGAACCGCCAGGATGATCCAGCCCCAGAGGAAGGTCGCGCGGTCCTTGATCGCGCTGGACGGCGCGGCTAACCGCTCCAGGTCATAGGCCTTGGGAATATCGCGCCCGAACACCACGAACAGCACGATCAGCGTCGCGACGATGCTCGCCAGGTTCACCGGCGCCATGACCGCCGCATAGCGGTCGAAGCCGATGTCGAAGAAGTCGGCCGAGACGATGTTGACCAGGTTGGACACCACCAGCGGCAGGCTGGCCGCGTCGGCGATGAAGCCCGCCGCCATCACGAAGGCCAGCGTCGCCTTGGGGCCATAGCCGAGCGCCAGAAGCATGGCGATGACGATGGGCGTCAGGATCAGCGCCGCCCCGTCGTTGGCGAAGACCGCCGACACCGCCGCGCCCAGCAGGACGAACAGGACGAACAGCCTGCGTCCATGGCCGCCACCCCATCGCCCGACATGCAGCGCCGCCCATTCGAAGAAGCCCGCCTCGTCCAGCAACAGGCTAATGATGATGATCGCGACGAAGGTCGCCGTGGCGTTCCAGACGATGTCCCAGACCACGGGGATGTCGGCCAGGGTGACGACGCCCAGCAACAGCGCCGCCGCCGCACCGCCCATCGCGCTCCAGCCGATCTGCAGGCCCTTCGGCTGCCAGATCACCAGGGTGATGGTGACCGCGAAGATCAGAAAGGCGACGACCATGGGCGGCTCCATCCCGGCCGACCGACGACCGCAGCGCCCTCTCTATCTTGCATGACACCATATTTCCAGTATCTTAGAATAATGGAATCCGAACCGGCCATTCTCGCGCTCGCCGCCCTGGCGCAATCCACGCGACTGGACGCCTTCCGGCTGCTGGTCCGCCATGCGCCCGACGGCCTGCCGGCCGGAGAGATCGCGGACCGGCTCGCCGTTCCGACCAATACGATGTCGGCGCATCTGGGCGTGCTGTCTCGCGCCGGACTGATCGCGTCCCAGAGGCGCAGCCGGTCGATCATCTACCGCGCCGATCTGGATCGACTGGGCGAGGTCGTGCTGTTCCTGCTCAAGGACTGCTGCCAGGGCCGCGCCGAGCTTTGCCAACCCTTGCTGGCCGAACTGGCCCCCTGCTGCGACTGAGGCCCAATGGACGTCGTCATCTATCACAACCCCGCCTGCGGCACGTCGCGCAACACCCTGGCCCTGATCCGCCACGTCGGGATCGAACCGCATGTGATTGAGTATCTGAAGACTCCGCCCAGCCGCGCGCTGGTGGCCCAACTGGTCGAGCGGATGGGTGGATCGGTGCGCGATATCCTGCGTGAAAAGGGCACGCCCTACGCCGACCTCGGCCTGGACGACACAAGCCTGTCTGACGACCCGCTGCTGGACGCCATCGCGGCACACCCGATCCTGATGAACCGTCCCATCGTCGTCTCACCCCTGGGCGTCAAACTGTGCCGCCCGTCCGAGACGGTTCTGGACCTGCTGCCCGACCATCTCGCCAAGCCCTTCGTCAAGGAAGACGGCCAGGTCATTCTCGACGCCTAGGGGCGGGCGGGAGGTCTATGACGCGCGTTGCCCGTCCAGCCAGTCCAGGCGGCTGAGCTGCAGGCTGATCGCCAGTTCGATGCGGGGACGCTCGATCGGGTCCAGCGACACCACATACTGACGCAAGGCGGCGATTTCCGCCTCCACCGTGCGCCTCAGGGCCGCCATGGCCTCAGCCTTTCGGACAGGCGGCAGACGGTCCCACATGCCTGAGCGCAGGCGGAAGGGATCCAGACCGACACTGGCGGCGCGCTCGGCGTCGCAGATCCAGTCTTCCATCACCGCGACTCCCTGCGGTGTCAGGGACAGAAGAACCGTGCCCCGGCCCGAGCCCGTCTCGGCCGCGTCGATCACGCCACGATCCGTCAATCGTCGAATGGCCGGATAGACGGCGCCGGCGCTGCCCCTCCATTCCAGAGACATCGACTCTTGGAACGCCTTGCGGACCTTGAAGGCGGTCGAGGCTCCGCGATGGTGGATTTCCGACAGGATGGCGCCTTCCAGCTCCGTCAGGCTTCCTTGCCGATTGTTCATTTGACCCGATCCGACTCGATAGTCCCAATCGGACTATCGACATCCATGGAGGAATGCATGATCCGGTCCCTGTTCAAACGCGCCATGGCGGCGTCCTGCCTGGCCGGAGCCAGCCTATCGGCTGGCCTCGCTGCGGCGCAAGCCGCACCCGTCTCTCAAGCGCCCCCTCAGGCGACCTCTCTGGCGCCGGCGGCCGCTGTGGCCCGCATCCCGCTCTATGTCTCGGACGGCCGGGCGCTTCTGATGATGCGGATCAACGGCGGCCATCCTGCGCCCGTCGTCTTCGACACCGGCACCAACGGCAATCTGATCTACAAGTCCTACGCCGACGACATCGGCATGCCGAATGTGGGACCGTCCCAGTCCAGAGACGGCAGCACGGGTCTGATGGTGCCCGGCTATACGACCAGTCTGAAGGGCGTGACCCTGGGCGGCTATGCGATCACCGAGGGCCCCGCCACGGTCTTCGAGTTCAGGGACGAGGACGAAGTCGGCATCTTCGGCCCCAACAGCTTTCCCGGGAAACTGGTCGAGATGAACCTGGCGAAAGGCGAGCTGCGCATCATGGCGCCCGATGCGCCCCAGCGCCCCGAAGGCCCCGGACACGCCTATTCCGACGACGAACGGCTGCCGGTCGTCGCCCTGGACCTGCCGGGCGCCTCGGTCGAGGCGACCCTGGACACCGGCAACGACAGCGCCTTCCTCCTGCCGCTGTCTCTGGTCAGCCAGATCAAGCTGAAGGGCGAGCCGCGCAAGATCGGCATCGCGACCTCGGCCGCCGGAACCCAGCCGGTGTACGAGGCCCAGGCCGACGGCCCGGTCAAGGTCGGCGGCGTCGTAGTCGACAGCCCCAAGCTGCGCTTCATCGAGGGCGGAACCCCCAATGTCGGCCTGCCCATGATGCGCAAGTTCCGGTTCGTCTTCGACCCCACCAACGAACGCACCTGGGTCCTGACGGGCGACTGACGTTCAGGGCGGTCCGATGCCGTCAGGCGTCGGGCCGTTCGGGCGTCTGGGGGATGCGATCCGTCAGCAGCTTCAGGACCTTGGCGGTGATCGCCAATTCCTCGTCGGTCACGCCCGCCAATAGTTGGGTGCGGTCTTCACGTGCGACGCGGTCGGAGGCGTTCAGGGCCTCCAGCCCCTTGGGCTCCAGCCGGATCAGGTTGGCCCGGCCGTCGCCGCAAAACGGATGGCGCGACACCAGACCTTCTTCGATCGACAGCTTGATGCGGCGTGACAGCGACGCCTCCGATATCCGAAGGATCGCCGCCAACTCCGCCTGCGTCAGCCCCTTGGGCTTGGACGCCAGAACATACAGGTGCGCGCGCTGGGCCGCCGTATAGCCTCGACCGCGAAACAGCGCATTGGCGCGCGTGATCCATGCCCGGGCCACGAAGGCGATGCGCATGGACACGACCAGTTCCAGGCTGGCGCGGGGATCGTCCCCGGTCGTCGCCACATCCGTCTCCGAGACGTTCAGATAGAAGGCGTCATCAAGATCAGCGGGGTCGGAAGACATCGGAATCTAGGAATTGGACGTTGAACGGCGGAAAACGGCGACAGCCCCTACCCCGCGCGAAGATTCTCCACCACGCTTCTCAGCCGCGCCGGCAACGGCTTGGGCCGGCGCGTTTCGGCGTCGACATAGACGTGGACGAAATGGCCGATGGCGGCGGGGACGTCGACGCTGCGCTTGAAGACCGCAAAACCGTAGGTGACGCTGGAGGTGCCGATCGCATCGACCTTGATGCCGACCTCGATCACATCGGGGAACTTCAGCGACGAGGTGTAGCGACAACCCGAATCCACCACGAGGCCGATCGATTCCGTCAGCGCATTGGCGATCAGCAGGTGGGCGTTCACCGCCGAGTCCACGAACTCGTAGAATTTGGCGTTGTTGATATGCCCGTACTGGTCGTTGTCGGCCCAGCGGGTGGAGACCATGTGAAAGGCCTTATAGGTCGCCCGTTGCGCCAGCGCGCCCTCGTCTCGTTTCGGCATCGTCGTCTCCCTCGGCGACGCGAACCGTCGCTCTCGATCCCGACGCTCTAGCTTGGACGACGTTAGGTCAAGCGCCTATCGGTAGGTCGTTGATGACGAAGGCTTGAAGCATGACCCTCACGACCCGCGCCGCCGTCCTGTCCGACAGGGGCGCCGCCCGCCCCTATGCTGACAGCCGCCCTCTGTTGGTCCAGACCGTCACGCTGGACCCGCCCGGCCCCGGCGAAGTGCTGGTCGCGATCAAGGCCGCGGGCCTGTGCCACTCGGACCTGTCGGTCATCAACGGCGACCGCCCTCGCCCCCTGCCCATGGCCCTGGGGCACGAGGCGGCGGGCGTGGTCGAGGCCCTCGGGGACGGCGTCACCGATCTCGTCGTCGGCGATCACGTCGTCATGGTCTTCATGCCGTCGTGCGGCCACTGCAACCCGTGCGCCGGCGGTCGTCCCGCCCTGTGCGAGCCCGGCGCCGCCGCCAACGGCCGGGGCGAGCTTCTGTCCGGCGCCCGCCGCATTTTCCGCGAGGGCGAGCCGGTCAACCACCACCTCGGCTGCTCCGCCTTCGCCGAACGGGCCGTCGTCTCGCGCCGCTCCCTGGTCAAGATCGATCCCGACCTGCCGTTCGATGAGGCGGCCCTGTTCGGCTGCGCCGTCCTGACCGGCGTCGGGGCCGTGGTGAACACCGCCGGGGTCAAGGCGGGCCAGAGCGTCGTCGTCATCGGCCTGGGCGGCGTGGGCCTGGCCAGCGTGCTCGGCGCCCTGGCCTCCGGCGCCAGCCCCGTCGTCGCCGTCGACCTGTCCGAGGATAAGCTCGCCTTGGCCCGAACCCTGGGGCCTATCCACACGGTCAACGCTGCCGACCCCGATGCGGTCGATCAGGTCCGCGCCCTGACGAACGGCGGCGCCGACTTCGCCTTCGAGATGGCCGGCGCGGTCCGGGCGCTGGAGGCGGCGTGGAAGATGACCAAACGCGGCGGAACCACCGTCACCGCCGGCCTGCCGCCGCCCGATGCGGCCCTTGCCGTCAATGTCGTCTCCCTCGTCGGCGAAGAGCGCACGCTGAAGGGCTCCTACATCGGAACCTGCGTCCCCAGCCGCGATATCCCCCGCTACGTCGCCCTCTATCGCCAAGGCCGCCTGCCGGTGGATCGCCTGATGAGCGGCGTCATTCCCCTGGATGACATCAACACCGGCTTCGACCGCCTCCACGCCGGCGAGGTCGTGCGGTTGATCGTCAGACCCTGACGACACTGTAATCCCGCCGCCCGGTTTCGGCCGCAAATCCGCAGACCAATGTCCGCTCAAGCTTCAGCGGAGATCTTCCATGCGCCCGTCTCGCCTGTCCTGCGCCGCCGCGATGTCGGCCGTCGTCCTCGCCTTCGCCGTTCCGGCCCGGGCTCAAGAGACTCCGCCTCAAAACAACGCCGAGATGGCCGCCATCTTCGCCGCCGACCAGGCCGTAAGGCAGAACCTGACGCCGGACTTCTTCAAGGACCGTGCCCGCGTCACAGCAATGCTCGCCGAAGACGCCGCGCGCCGGGTCCAGACCCGCGCCCTGCTGGACGCCGGCGCGCTCCAGACCGGCGAGGACTACCGGGCCGCCGCCTTCGTCTTCCAGCACGGCTCTACGCCCGAGGATTATCTGCTGGCCCATAGCCTGGCCGTCGCCGCTGTGGACAAGGGCTCGCCCGAAGGCGCCTGGATCGCCGCCGCGACGCTGGATCGCTATCTGCAGATGACCGACAAGGCCCAGATCTACGGCACCCAGACCCGCAAGACCCGCGACGCCCCGGCCACCCTCGATCCCTACGACCGCGCCCTAATCCCCGACAGCCTGCGCGCCGTCTTCGGCGTCCCGCCCCAGTCGGAGCAGGATGCGCGTCTCGCGGCCGTCAACGCCGCGGCGGAGGCCGCGGCGTCCAAGCCCTGATCGCTCAGTTCGCCGCCGGCTTCGGCGGGGCGTTCTTCACATACTGGTCCAGCCAGCGGGTCATCTCCCACAGGGTGTGACCCACCGATTCCCGCGCGCGGTATCCATGCGCCTCCAGCGGCAGGGTGACGTAACGCGCCGTCGCCCCCAGCCCCTTCAGCGCCGCATAGAAGCGCTCGGACTGGACCGGGAAGGTGCCCGAGTTGTCGTCCGCCTCGCCGTGGATCAGCAGGATCGGCTCGTTCAGCTTGTTCGCATAGGTGAAGGGCGACATCTCGGTATAGACCTCGGTCGCCTCCCAATAGTTGCGCTGCTCGGACTGGAAGCCGAACGGCGTCAGGGTGCGGTTATAGGCGCCCGACCGCGCGATCCCGGTGCGGAACAGATCGCTGTGCGCCAACAGGTTCGCCGTCATGAAGGCGCCGTAGCTGTGCCCCCCGACCGCGATCCGGTCGCGGTCCGCCACGCCCATGCCGACCACCGCATCGACCGCGGCCTTTGCGTCGGCGACCAGCTGCTCGACATAGGTGTCGTTCGGCTCGGCCCCATCCTTGCCGATGATGGGCATGGAGGGGTTGTCGAAGATCGCATAGCCCTGGGTCAGCAGGAACAGATGGCTGGACCCGCCCGGCCGCACGAACCGGTTCTGCACGTCCACCGTCTGGCCCGCCACCGCCGCATCGGTGAACTCGGCGGGATAGGCCCACATCAGCATCGGCAGCGGCCCGTCGCGGTCCTTGTCGTAACCGGCCGGCAGATACAGCGTTCCCGACAGCTTGACCCCGTCGGCCCGCTCATAGGTCACCAGTTGCCGCGTCGCCTCGGCCAGCTGCGGCGCCGGATCGGGGAAGTTGGTCAGCCGCGTCGTCTGGCCCGTCGTCAGGTCGCGGATCTGCAGATTGGGCGGATCCAGCCGCGTCTCGCGCTGGGTCACCACCCGCTTGCCGTCCGCATCCAGGAAGCCGACCACGGCCTCGTAATCCGTATTGGCCGAGGTCCACAGCCGTTCGCTGCGTCCCGTCGCCGGGTTCATCGCGGCCAGGAAGGGGAACTCGCCTTGCGGCGTCGCCCCCGCGCCCGACATCAGGATGCGCCCCTGCGGATCGAAGCGGATCACCGACCGCCCTTGAGCATTCGGCTGGGTCACCGGCTGGCCCGGATTGTCGTAGCGCGCCTGATAGTTTCGCTCCAGCAGCACCCGGCCCTCGCCCGGATTGGACGGATCCACCACGAAGCGCGTCTCATGCCGGGTGTTGAACCAGCGGCTGTTGACGATGGCCAGGTCGTCCCGGCCCCAAACAATCCCGCCGTACCGTTCCTTCAGGTCGATCAGCTTCACGGGCTCGGCCGTGAACGGCGCGGCCTGCATGAAGACGCGGTCGCGGAATTCGGCCTGTTTGCGGATGTCCCCGCCGTCCAGCGCCTCGACCCAGGTCAGGGTCGCCGGCGCATCGGCCCGCCACTCGACCGAGCGCGGCCCCGGCGCCACGGCGTCGAAGGCGGTCGGCACATCGTCCCTCAGCGGCAGGTCGGCGACCGTGCGCACCACGCGACCGTTCAGATCCGTCACCACGATCTCGGTCGGGAACAGGTCGTCCGGCACTGCATAGGAATAGGGCCGCTTGGCGATCTCATGCAGGATGTATTTGCCGTCCGGCGACACCGACGCATCCAGATAGACCGCCGGTGCCCCGATCGTCCGGGCACGGCCGTTCAGCGGAACCAGCGTCAGCTGGCTGGTGAAATAATGGTCGAACAGGGCCTCGTCGCCAGGGTTCGACAACAGGTCCTGATAGGTCCGCACCGGCGCGACCCGCCCGGCCGTCTCCTCGATGTTCGGCCCCGTGGGCGCCGCCGTCACGTCCGGCGCCGGACCGCGTCCCGCCGGCACCGCCTCGACCAGCAGGCCCGAACTGTCGGGCAGCCACTCATAACCCGTCCCGCCGGTCATATTGACCACCGGATCGGTCAGCTTGCGCGCCCGCGCCGAGGCCACGTCCACCACCCACAGCTCCAGCCCCGTCGGCCGGTCCAGCACGAAGGCCAGCGACTTGGCGTCCGGCGAGAACCGCGGCGCCGTGAACCGCGCGCCGTCGGGCAGGGCCACGACGCGAGGTTGCCCGCCATCCACCGCCTGCAGGCTCAGACCCGTCAGCCACGCCACCCGGCTTTCGGCCGCGCCATTGTTCCTCGGATTGATCCGCGTCCCCGCCAACCGCAGCATCGGCTCGGCCAGGGCCTTGATGCTGGGCAGGTTGGACCGGTCCATCAACACCAGCGTCCGCCGATCCGGGCTCAGCATCGACGACGGCGTCGGCTTGGCGTCCAGGATGTCCGCGATCGGCGCCGGCGGCTGCTGATAGACCATCGGTCCCGCAGCCGGCCCCGCGTTCTGGGCTAACGCCCCACCCGACACGCCGCTCAGCAGCACCGCCGCCAGAACCAGCCCAACCCCACGTCCACGCATCATCATCGTCTGAAGTCCCCACAAATCCCGAACCCCAGACCTAACCCCGCCTTTCCACCGCCGACAACCCGTTTCGGCGTTACAGTGTCACATTGGCGCGGCGACGCCTGCGCCTGGCCCAGTCGATCCTCGACATATCGCTGATATTCCAGATTGCCGCAGTCGGGCTTCGGCGTTAAGTTTCGCCGGAAACATCGGGGGGTGTGTCATGGCGACTGCGAACAGGATGGGCGGGGCCGACCGCACTTCGGACCGCGTCTTTCCGGGGCTGGCCGTCGTCATGGCGCTTGTCGTCGTGGCAGGCTTTTCGCTTCAGCTCGCCATGGGCCGTTCCAGCTTCGAGGCCCCGCTGCTGGTCCACGCCCACGCCGTGGTCTTCATGGGCTGGGTCGTCATCTTCCTGGTTCAGAACCTGTTGATCGCCACGGGCCAACTGCGTTGGCACCGACCGCTGGGCTGGCTGGCGGCTGCATGGCTGGCGCCCATGCTGATCCTGGGCTGGCTGGTCACCGAGGCCATGGTGCGTCGGGGCGACGTGCCCTTCTTCTTCCGGCCCTTGCAGTTTCTGGTCTTCGATCCCCTCTCGCTCGCGACCTTCGTCGGCCTCACCATCGCGGCGGTGTGGCTTCGTCGGTCGACGGACTGGCATCGCCGCCTGCACTATTCCGCCATGGCGATCCTGCTGGGGCCGGCGGTCGGTCGGCTTTTGCCCATGCCCTTGCTGATCCCCTGGGCCTGGGAGGCGACGACGCCCGTCACCCTGGCGTTTCCGGTCATCGGCATGATCATCGATCTGGCGAAGACCCGCCGGATCCACCCCGCCTGGTTCTGGGGTCTGGGGGTTCAGATCGCCATGATCGCGGCGATCGAGGCACTCACCTGGTCGCCGCTCGGCCTTCAGCTTTACCAGACCGTCACGGCCGGTTCTCCCGGCGCGACCGTCGCGCCGCTCGCCTTCCCGACGCCCCCCGGTCCGCCGCCAGGGGTCTGACCACGATGAAGAGGCGCAGACCGCGTCCCTACCCCGCCAGCAGCGCCTCGACCTGATCGCGCTCCGGCGCTGAGGGCTGCGCGCCCGGGCGGGTCGCGGCGAAGGCTCCGGCGGCGCAGGCGAAGCGCAGCGCCTCGGCCGGGTCCATGCCTTCCAGCAAAGCCACCGTGATGGCGGCGACGAAGGCGTCGCCTGCGCCCGTCGTATCGACCGCCTCGACGGCCGGCGGGGTCGCCCAGGCCATTTCGACGCCGCGCTGATACATGGCCGCGCCTCGTGCGCCCTTGGTGACGACGACCCGTCCCCCGCCCCGGTGCAGGCCGTCGCCATAGAAGGCCGCCTCGGTCTCGTTGACGACGATCAGGTCGGCGCGGCGCAGCAGCAGTTCCGACACCGGCGCGGCGGGCGCCAGATTGGCGCAGACGAAGCCCGTCGCCCGACCCACCGCCGCCTCGACCGTCTCGATCGGCAGCTCCAGCTGAACGATCAGCGCGCCCTCGATCCGCTGCGGCAGTTGTTCAGGGGTGACCATGTGGTTGGCGCCGGCCGCGACCACGATCTGGTTCTCGCCGGTCGGATCGACGGCGATCAGGGCCACGCCCGTCGGGGCCGCCACATCCACCTCCACCCCCGCCAGATCGACGCCCAGGTCTTCCATCAGGGCCAGGGCCTCGCCGGCCATGGCGTCGTCCCCGACCCGCCCGATCAGGCTGGCCTCGGCCCCCAGTTTCTCGGCCGCCAGCGCTTGGTTGGCGCCCTTGCCGCCGGGATGCCGCGCCAGGGTCGCCCCGGTCACCGTCTCACCCGGCGCCGGCAGTTGGGGCGCGGTGGCCACCAGATCCAGATTGATCGAGCCGACGACGGTGATCCTCATGCGGCGGCCTCCAGCGCCTGAGCCTTCAGCTTGCCGACGATCAGGTCGAACACCCCTTGCGCGTCCGCCGCGACCGCCCAGCGATGCCGCGCCGTCGCCGGATCGATCCGGAACTCCACCGCCGTATGCCCGCGCGTCAGGTCCGAACTTGTCTCCACCTCGATCCGGCAGGGATTCGTCTCAAACAGGTCGGGCTTGATCAGCCAGGCGATGGGACAGGGGTCATGCAAGGGGGCTGCATCCCACCCCACGATCTCGCGCTCCACCCGCTGCGAGAACCGCAGCGTCGACGCCGCCGCCCGCGCGGCCTCGCTGTCGATGGCCTCTATCGCCACGATCCGGTCCTCGGTCGCGCGCACCTGATGGGTCGCATCCAGGCCGAAGGCGACCACCTGACATCCCGATCCGAACACCACCGCCGCCGCATCCGGATCGGCCCAGATGTTGAACTCGGCGGATGCGGTGACATTGCCGCCTTCCGACCGCGCCCCACCCATGACCGCCACCGGCCCCAGTCGCTCGGCCAGCCGCCGCTCACGCCGCATCGCCAGCGCCAGATTGGTCATCGGCCCCAGGACGGCGATGGCGACCGAGGCTTCGGGCCGGCTCATCACCAGATCGACGATGGCGTTGGCGGCCGGCCCGTCGCCGACGATCCCCGTCGGTTCGAACGGCTCCAGATCGCCCAGACCCTCGACGCCGTGAAACTCGCCCGCCCCCGCCGGCGGACGTTTCAGCGGCCGCTCCGCCCCGCCGAACACCGGCACGTCCTCGCGCCCGGCGACCTGGCGGATGATCCGCGCATTGCGCTGGGTCTTGGCGCCGGGAACATTGCCCCCGACCGTGGTGACGGCCAGCAACTCCAGCTCGGGCGCGGCGAAGGCCAGAAACAGCGCCACGGCGTCGTCCACGCCGGGGTCGCAATCGATGATCAGGGACTGAATAGACACCGCCCATGACTAGGCAGGCCGGCCGCGCGGAGCAAGCCGCAACCGCGCCTCACACCCGACACGCCTGCACGCAGGCCTGGGCCAACACCTCGGCCGAATCCGTCAGCGGGATCGGCGCATCCTCGGCCTTCAGCAGCAGCGGCACCTCGGTGCAGCCGGCGATCAGCCCATGCGCGCCCGCATCCGCCAGGGCCTGGGCCAGGCGCGACATCCCTGCCCGCGCCGCCTCGCCGACATCGCCGCGCTTGACCCCATAGACCAGGCCCATGAAGGCCTCGCGGTCCGCCCCCTCCAGCAGCACGGTGTCGATACCGCGCGCCGCCAGCGCCTGCGTGTAAAGCCGCTCGCCCCCCGGCGTCGCCAGCACCCCGATCCGCTTAACTCCAGAGGTCGCCGCCGCATCCGCCGTCGCCGCGATCATGTCGATGAAGCGCAGGCCCTTCGCCTCGCACGCCGCGCGGATGCCGCCCGCCTGGGCGTGGGCGGTGTTGCACGGCATGGCGATCACCTCGGCCCCCGCCGCCGCCAGCCCCTCGGCCATCTGTCCCAGCACCACCTCGGCCTCGCCCGGCCGCGTGTTGCGATCGGGCACCCGGGGGTTCAGGTCCATCACCACCCGGATGTGATCGGCGTCGCCTTCCGCCGGCGTCAGCGCCTGCACCCGCGCCAGAAACGCCACCGTCGCCGCCGGTCCCATGCCGCCGATGACGCCCAGGATCTTGCTCATCGCATCACGCCCCATCCCACGACCGCGGCGGCGGCCAGAACTGCCGGCACGGCGTAGCGGCTCTTCCAAGCCCACGCCACCGCCAGGGCGCCCGCAAAGATCGCTGCAGCCGCCGCCATCGACGGCGCCCGCTGCAAGGTCGCCCAGCCCAGCTCCACGCTGGTCGCGGCGATGATCCCTACGACGGCGGCGGCGACCCCGGCCAGAAGATCGTGCAGCCGCCGGTCCTCGACCACCGCCTCCAGCCGCTCATAGAAGATCATCGAAAAGGCGAAGGCGGGCGCGAACACCCCGACCGTCATCGCCAGCGCCCCGCCCCAGCCCGCGACCACGAAGCCGACGAAGGTGCAAAAGATCACCAGCGGCGCCGGGATCACCCCCGCAAAGGCGATCCCGTCCAGAAACGCCCCATCGTCGATCAGCCCGCGCCCCACCGTATCGGCGCGCACATAGGGAATGGCGGTATAGGCGCCGCCGAACGTCAGCAGCCCCGCCTTCAGCCCCGTCCAGAACATCGCAACCCAGCCGACGTCGCCCGCCGGCCCCGCCGTCTGTCCGAGGACCGGCCCACCGTCCCCCAGCCCGTACATCGCCAAGGCTGCAACGACCGCCAGCACCACGACCCCGACGGCCAGGCCGACCCGCCCGGCCCGGACCAGCACATAGGCCGCCCCGCCCGCCGCCAGCACGATCCAGAACGCCGCCCCGGCCAGGGTCGCCACAAAGCCGACGACGGCGACGGCCCACAGCCAGCGATCCTCCAGGATATGCGATCCGATCTTGCAGACGGCGCGCACGATCACCGCCACCACCGCCGCCTGAACGCCCAGGAACGCCCCGGCCAGCAGGCCCACGACCGGCGACAGCGCCACATAGGCCCAGCCGATCCCCAGCATCAGCATCAGCCCGGGCAGCATGAACCCCAGGCCCGCCAGCAGGCCGCCGATCCGCCCCCGCGCCCGCATGCCCATGTGCACGCACAGCTCGTGCGCCTCCGGCCCCGGCAGGACCTGCAACACCGCCAGCAGCCGGTTGAACCGCGCGCTGGACATCCAACGGTCCTGATCGACCAGCTCGCGCCGGATCATCGCGATCTGCGCTACCGGCCCGCCAAACGCCAGCAGCCCGAACCGCGAGAACCGCAAAAACACCGCCGTCAAAGACATCGCCGGCGGGACAGGTTCGATCTCGCGCACCGTCATTTGATCACCTGATCTCGCCCAAACCGTTGGCGATAAAGGCTAGTCGGCGGAAGTTGCCATCCTTGCCTCAAATCGCTCGATCTTCGGTCTCAAAATCCAAACACCGAGCAGAGCAAAGAACATGAGGAACATTGTCACAACGATCTGTCCCGCCGATGCTTGGCCGTTGAAGACGTCAGCGTTTTCCAGCGCCTGAGCGGCAAACCATAAGGCGACAAAAAATACGATGAAGAACGCCAAGGCGGCGGGGCTGTTCTGCATCGACCAACCCGCCAATGCCGCAATAATCGGCATTATCGGGGGGACGGCAAACAACCATCCCCAAGTCACCCCAGCACCAGGCGCTCCGCAGGCTTTCGCCACCCTGAAAATCGACCAGCACCAAAGGCAGGTGGCGGCGATCGGCAAAGCCGTCACAATCCCCCGTATCAGTGGGGTTACGTGCAGCCCTGACAGCACAATCTGCACGACCATCGCAACGACGAGAACGGCGGTAAGGACTGCAGGGTGTAGTCGCGCGAAATATCTGGAAAGCTCAACCATAGATATCCGTTATCGGCATTCCGGGAAAACACAACCTTCGGATACCGCGTCAGCCAACGCCCCGCGCGATCCGATAGGGCCCCGCACGCATCGCCAGCGGCCGCCCCTTCCAGCTCAGTCGCACCGCGCCCTAGTTCACAAGGGCGTCCACCGCGGCGTGAACCTGCGGCATCGCCTCGCGCGACGCGCCGCCCTCGCCCGCGACCACCCGCGCGACCTCGCTGGGGCAGACGGTGGCGTCCTCGGCGCGGGCGGCCAGCAGCGCCAGGGTCGCCTCGCGCGGATCCATGACGGACGGCGCGCCTACAGCACCCCTTCGATCTCGGTCTGATAGCCGAACAGCCCCTGCGCCCCGCCGGTGTGCAGGAACACCACCGTCTCGCCCCCAGAACCAGAAGTGAACCGACCGGCCCGCGCCAGGGCGATCATCCCCTTCATCGCCTTGCCGGAATAGACCGGGTCCAGCACGATCCCGTCCAGACGCGCGGCCAGGGTCAGGGCGTCGATCACCCCCTGGTCGATCAGGCCATAGCCCTCGCCCACATAGTCGCAGTCGGCGACCACCTGCTCGCGCGTCACTCGCCCCGGCTGCCCCAGCAGGGCGGCCGTCTCCTCGGCCAGTTTGAAGACGTTCGCCTCCTGCCTGTCCTTGGGGGCCCGCACCCCGATGCCCAGCACGGGGATGTCCGCCCCCATGACCGCCAGCCCGGCGACCAGACCGGCGTGGGTGCCCGCGCTGCCCGTCGCCGTCACGATGCGGTGGACCTCCAGATCCATCTCATCGGCCTGGACCACGATCTCGCGCGCGCAATCGACATAGCCCAAAGCACCCGTAGGGTTCGATCCGCCGCCGGGAATGACATAGGGCTTGCCGCCCCGCGCCCGCACCTCGGCCGCCGTCCTCTCCAGCTCGGCGACCATGTCCGTCCCGCCCGGCACGGTGCGCAGGGTTGCGCCGAACAGCCGGTCCAGCAGCACGTTTCCGTTGCCGACATAGTCCGTCGCCTTGGACCCCGTCCGCTCTTCCAGAATGATCTCGCAGGCCAGACCGTGGGCGGCCGCCGCCGCTGCGGTCTGGCGCACATGGTTCGACTGCACCGCCCCTTGCGTCACCAGGGTGTCGGCGTCCTGTTCGAACGCGGCGCCCAGCAGGAACTCCAGCTTGCGGGTCTTGTTGCCGCCGCCGGCCAGGCCGGTGCAGTCGTCGCGCTTGATCCACAGATCCAGTCCCAGCTCCTCCGACAATCGGGGCAGCGGCTCCAGCGGCGTCGGCAGATGGGCCAGGCGGATACGGGCGAAACGGGCGAGATGCATGGGACGGTTTCCTGTTCGCCGTCTTGATAGCCCGCGCCCGTGACATTCAAAAGCGCCGGCCCAGGCCGCCCGCCCCTTCGCCCCGCCCTCGGCCTCAGCCCGGCGCGCCGGCCTCGGCCACACGCGTCGGCGCGACGAAGGCGGCGTCGCACAGGGCCTGGGCGAAGGCGTGGGACGTGACCGCCTGCCGGTCCATCAAGGCGTCCAGCACCCCGGCCCCCGCATCCACCGTCACGACTAGCGGATAACGCCCGACCACCTGACCGCCCTGGGCCGGATCGCGCAGTTCCGCCGTCGCCCGCATCCGGTGTTCGGCGCGATCGCCGGCCAGAATGGCCAGGCGCGGCGCCCGGCTCAGCGCCTCGACGTGGATGCTCAGGTTCAGCCGATGCCGGCCGCCGGCGCACAGCCCCATTTCGTTCAGCACCTCGTCGTTGAAGGTGTCGGCGAAGTCGTCCTCGGCATCCAGCCAGCCGGTCGTCGTCGTGACGCTGCCGATACGGGCCTGCTCGGCCATGGCGGGCGACAGGGCCATCGGCGCGCCGCCGACATCCACCGAGGCGCAGGCCGTCAACCCCGCACACGCCAGAACCGCGATCACGGCGGTCGTCTTGATCTGTTTCATCGTTCCCTCTCCCTAGAGTTGATACCAAGCTTGGCTGCGAATGAACGCCGCCTGAACGCCGTTCGACAAGCGGTCCGGAGCCAAAGCCGACGTCCAAGCGTTGCCGTCGCATGACCGCCGCCGCGCCCCCTTTGGATCTGCAACGCGAGCGCGCCTATGCCCGCGATCTGGGGCGCGCCTTCGCTGGCGCTCTGGTGTTCAACATCCCGCTGTTGATGACGATGGAGATGTGGGCGCAGGGCGTGATCATGGACCGCTGGCGGCTGCTGACCTTCATCGTCGCCGGCCTGCCGCTGCTTTACGGCCTGGCCTATTACGCCGGCTTCTCCAAGCGGCGCGGGCCGGTCAACGATGCGCTGGACACCGCCGTGGCCCTGGCGGTCGGCTTCATCACCGCCTCGGTGCTGCTGATCCTGTTTGGTGTCGTCGAATGGGACGCGCCGCCGCGCGAGGGCCTGGGCATGGTCGCGCTTCAGGCCATTCCCGGCGCCATGGGCGCGCTTCTGGCCCGGCGTCAGCTCAGCGGCGACGGCGGAGGCGACACGGATGAAGATCAGGCCTCCTATTTCGGCGAACTGTTCCTGATGGCGGCCGGCGCCCTTTTCTTCGCCCTGAACGTGGCCCCGACCGAGGAGATGATCCTGATCGCCTACAAGGCGACGCCCGCCCACATCCTGGCCCTGATCGCCGTCTCCATCCTTCTGTTGCACCTGATCGTCTTCAAGGCGGGCTTCGCCGGTCAGGAAGAGGCCGATCATCCGATCAAGGCCTTCCTGCATTTCACCCTGCCCGGCTATGCCATCGCCCTGGCCGTCAGCCTGTTCACCCTATTCCTGTTCGGGCGCACCGACGGCCATGCCGTCGCCGGCGTGGTCCAGACCACGGTCGTCCTGGGCTTCCCCGCCGCCATCGGCGCCGCCGCCGCCCGTCTGTTGGTCTGACGCCATGCCCACGAAGAAGAAGCCCGCCGCATCGACCCGCCCTCTGTTGCAATGGAGCATGGCCTTGCTCGGCGCCGTCATCACCCTGACCGCCATCGGCATCGTGGTGTGGGAGGCGCTCCAGCCCACGGCCCCGCCCGCGCTCAGCGCCCGCATCGTCGCCGTGGACGTCACCGCCGCAGGCCAGGTCGCGACCGTCCGGGTCCAGAACGACGGCGACGACACCGCCGCCGCCGTGGATATCGAAGGGATTCTGGGCGACCAGACCGCGACCGCCAGCCTGGACTACGTCCCCGGCCACGGCCACGCCAAGGCCTACCTGCGCTTCGACGCCGATCCGCGCGCAGCGGCCGTCTCGGTCAAGGGCTGGTCGGCGCCCTAAGAGGCGTTCACGCCGCCTGGGCCAGCACCGCGTCCTGCATGCGCTCGACCGTCTGCTGGGGCGCGCCGGCGCCGTCCACCGTAGCCCGCAGCGTCTCCTCCAGCGCCGGGGTCACGCGCACGCTGGCCATGGCCCAGCCGGAAAAGCCGCGCGCCGGGATCGGCTTGCGCTCGATCACCACCACCTCGTCATGGCGCGGATCGCCCGCCAGCCGCGTCATCAGCCGGTCCAGATCCTGCGCCGCGCCCTCCAGCACCTGGAGGAACCGTCCATCGTGGATCAGCAGCGCCCCCGTCAGGTCGTCGCGCGCATTGTTCCGCTGCGAGGTGGCCAGGATGTCCACCTGCATCATCAGGCTGTCGGCGTTCCCCCGCGCGCGGCTGGTGTAGAGGATGCGTTCCAAGTTCAGGCTCATATCCTCGTTTCACTCCGCCGACGCCGGCATCCGGCCCAAGCTTTGCGCATAGCCCAATAAATCCGCCGCGCCTACAAGGACTTATGTGCGGTTTCGGACAACTCGACATCCGCCGCGGCGCGGGTTAGCTTGCAGGCGTTCTCCGGGGGGTCGCAATCGAGCGGCTGAGATAGAGGTTTCTCCTCTGACCCGTCGAACCTGATCCGGGTCATGCCGGCGAAGGGATGAGTAACGCTATCGGTCCTGACGTCACAGGACCCCTCGCGCCCGACGTCGGCGGACCTCAAACCGTTTGAGGCCGCCATGAACATCCAAGTCACCCCGCCCGCCCTGCCCGAAGAGCCGAACGTCGACCTCGCCCTCAAGGACGCGCGCGAACAGGTGATGAAGGAGACGGGGACCATCCCGACCGGCGAACGGGCCGGCTCGCGCAAGGTCTATGTCGCCGGCGAGCTCTACCCCGACATCCGCGTCCCCTTCCGCGAGGTCGCCGTCCACCCCTCGGCCAATGAGCCGCCGGTGACCATCTATGACTCCTCGGGCCCCTACACCGACCCGACCGTGACCATCGACATCAAGCGCGGCCTGCCCCATGTCAAATCCAGCTGGCAGCGGGATCGCGGCGACATCGCCCCGGTCGCCAATCCGCGCGAGGTCAGGCCCGAGGACAACGGCCATGCGTCCGGCCGCCACCTGGCCCCGCGCTTCGACACCTCCCACCACCGCGTCTTCAAGGGCGTCGAGGGGCGCCCGGTCACCCAGTATGAATATGCGAAGGCCGGCATCATCACGCCCGAGATGGAATATGTCGCCATCCGCGAGAACCTGCGCCGCGAGCAGAACAGCCCCTGCATCCGCGACGGAGAGGATTTCGGCGCCGCCATCCCCGACTTCGTGACGCCCGAGTTCGTCCGGCAAGAGATCGCGCGCGGCCGCGCCATCATCCCGCACAACATCAACCACCCCGAGGTCGAGCCGATGATCATCGGCCGCAACTTCCTGGTGAAGATCAACGCGAACATCGGCAACTCCGCCGTCCTCAGCAGCGTCGACGACGAGGTCGACAAGCTGGTCTGGGCCACCCGCTGGGGCGCCGACAACGTCATGGACCTGTCGACGGGCCGCAACATCCACAACATCCGCGACTGGATCATCAGGAACTCCAGCGTCCCCATCGGCACCGTGCCCATCTATCAGGCGCTGGAGAAGGTGGGCGGCGTCGCCGAGGATCTGACGTGGGAGGTGTTCCGCGACACCCTGATCGAACAGGCCGAACAGGGCGTGGACTATTTCACCATCCACGCGGGCGTGCGCCTGCCCTTCGTGCCGATGACGGCCAAGCGGGTGACGGGCATCGTCAGCAGAGGCGGCTCCATCATGGCCAAATGGTGCCTGGCCCACCACAAGGAGAGCTTCCTCTACGAGCATTTCGAGGACATCTGCGACATCATGCGCGCCTATGACGTCAGCTTCAGCCTGGGCGACGGCCTGCGCCCCGGCTCCATCGCCGACGCCAATGACGAGGCCCAGTTCGCCGAGCTGCGCACCCTGGGCGAACTGACCAAGATCGCCTGGGCCAAGGGCTGCCAGGTCATGATCGAGGGCCCCGGCCACGTGCCGATGCACAAGATCAAACAGAATATGGACGAGCAGCTGAAGCACTGCCACGAGGCGCCCTTCTATACGCTTGGCCCCCTGACCACCGACATCGCGCCGGGCTATGACCACATCACCTCCGCGATCGGCGCGGCCATGATCGGCTGGTTCGGCACGGCCATGCTCTGCTACGTCACGCCCAAGGAGCACCTGGGCCTGCCGGATCGTCAGGACGTCAAGGATGGCGTCATCACCTACAAGATCGCCGCCCACGCCGCCGACCTGGCCAAGGGCCACCCCGCCGCCCGCACCCACGACGACGCCCTGTCACGCGCCCGGTTCGAGTTCCGCTGGGAGGATCAGTTCAACCTGGGCCTGGACCCCGAAACCGCTCGCAAATACCACGACGCCACCCTGCCCAAGGAGGCCCACAAGACCGCCCACTTCTGCTCCATGTGCGGCCCCAAGTTCTGCTCGATGAAGATCAGCCAGGACATCCGCGACGCCGCCGCCCAGAACGACGCCGGCGCCTCCTTGTCGGAAGCCGAAGCCGGCATGGCGGAGATGAGCGCGAAGTTCAGGGCCGGAGGCGGCGTTGTGGAGGTGAAGGTATAAGGCCAGCTACAAGGATTAGTTGCGTAAACCTCGCCGCTACGCTTCAACTCTTTCGCCAACAGTCGGAACTCGTGAAAACATGCCCAGCCTCGACGAGCCCGTCCTAGAGTTTGATCACAATGTGATCGAACACCTCGGAATCCGGCTCTACCAAAACAAGCCGGGAAATGTTCTCGCGGAGGTGGTCGCGAACGGCTGGGACGCGGATGCAAAAGCGATACACATAACTACGTCTGCGGACGGGTGCCCTGCAGAAGACCGGTTCATCTCCGTCGCCGATAACGGCGTGGGAATGGATTTGGCTACGATCAAATCTCGCTACCTCGTCATTGGTAAGCCCAAACGGACCGGCCCGAAAATGCTGTCTCCGGGTGGACGCCGCCCTATGGGTCGCAAAGGGATTGGCAAGCTCGCGCCGTTCGGGGTAGCTCGGACTGTTGACGTTGCGACGAGCGCCCGAGGCGTTCTGAACTGGTTCACTCTTGATTTAGATGGGCTGCTCGATGCGGGCAAAAGGGGGGTCGCCTATCCGCCGGTCTTCAACATTCGTGAAGCATCAGTAGACGCCCCCCTTCCCACGGGCACCGCTCAGGACATCGTAGATTTCGTCGAGCGGACTCGCATTTCGAGTTCCCGCTCTGGCACCCTTATTCGGATGAGCAAGCTGACTTCCAACAGCGTTCTCGGCGACGGCGAAATTGAGAGCTCACTCGTCAAAAAATTTACTGTCATTCTAGCCCGTGACGACTTCCGGGTCTTCGTAAACGGTACGCCTTTCGATCAAGAAAGAGCGACGCCGGAGTTCGAGCTTCGAATTCCGGCTACCGGGTACTCGACAGAAGTATTGGGTGGAAACGAAATACGATTCTGGGTTGGTTTCGTTAAATCAGCAGCTTGGTCATCAGACCAAGCTGGAGTCGCGGTTTATGCTCACGGCAAGAGCGCCCAAGATCGACCCTTCTTCTTTGGAGCAAAAGGGAAAGAGATTTTCCAGCGCTATATGTATGGCGTGATCGAAGCAGACTGGATCGATGAACTCGACCAAGATTTAGTCTCAACGGACAGGTCCAACTTGGACTGGGCACATCCTGATTCGGCCGACCTGTTAGAATGGGGGCGGACAAAGGTCGGAGTTTGGCTGGCCGAGTATGATCGACATCGAGCTACGAACCACTTACGCAAGGTCAAGACTCGCGCCTCCGAAAGACGTCAAAAGGCAGAAGTTCTCACCTATTCGTCCTCCGAAAACGATCAGATTGATTCCTTAGTCGCTGACGCCACCAAGGAGCTGGGGAAAAATCAGGACGATGTGGCGGATCAGCTTCTCGAAGCTGTCTCCATGGCTTGGATCAACCTCCCGAGTCGCACACTGATCAAAAATCTCTGGGCAGAGCTCGAGGGTTCCCACGACGGTCCGGACGCGTTCCTCAAGATTACTGCGAGGCTGCACGATCATTCAGTTCCAGAGTCAATGGGACTGGCGGTGACGTTTGCTCAACGCGCTTACGCATTGAGCCTGCTGACTAAGCTGGTTCACCAGAGGAGCGAAGTCGACCTCCAAGAACTCATCGAAGATTTTCCTTGGATTCTTCAACCCCGAGGCGACCTGCTCACATCTGACCGGCACCTAAAGACCACCATCGAACATGCGGCGCTTACGGGCGGTACGAGTGATCGAGCCGGCCGTTTGGTACGAGGAATCTCGGAGAAAGAGCGAGCAGACTTCGTATTTCTGACTGACCCTTCGAAGAAGGTCATCCAGATCGTGGAACTCAAGGCACCAGCTATTGAACTTACGTCAGACCATGATCGCCAGTTGCGCGATTACCTGGATTTCACGAAAGCGTTCCATCCAGCAGCGAAACTAACCGGATTGCTCGTCGGAAACCCTGGCAATCCTCCCATCGAGTCCGATGACCGCCGAGTTACCATTCGTGGCTGGGACGAAATTATACTCGAGTGTCGCGCGACCTATGTGCAGCTTCTAGCGTCGATGCTTGAGAGGGCTGACCCGGACCCAAGCGATGCAAGGCTTCAACTAGTGAAGGAGTTTGGTGGTGCTCCTGTTTGGGAACTTCTCAAGAAGATGGCTCAAACTGATCAGCCTTTGCGAGACCTCATGGCACGGCTGGATCATCTGGCTACATAGGGGTTCAGAGAAATCGTAATGCACCACCTCGCCGCCCGCCTCCGCCCGCGCTGACCTCCTGACATGCCCACCCTCGTCCTCCTCGTTGGAGGGAACGGCGCCGGCAAGACCACTTTCATCAACCCCTTCCTGCGTCAGCGGGCGGAGGCGTTTCGGTTAGCGAACCCGGACGCGGCCTCCCTCTCCCGTTGGGAGAGGGCTTGAGCGCCTGGGAGCCGTCAGGCGATCAGACTTGCGTGAAAGGGTGAGGGTCGGACCTGGCCGGTGACGCACGACCCTCACCCTTTTGGCTGGCGCATCGCTGACGCTCTGCGAGCCTCAAGCCCTCTCCCAATGGGAGAGGGAATGCACAGCTAGCCCCCCTACCTATACACGACGTCCCAACCTCGGGCGTTGAAATCCCTCGCCTTTCGCGAAATCGACGCCCTCTACCCGATCACGCTCCGGGGCGGCCTTAGACTGGCGGGGCGTCCTGTGTCGGGCGCGGGCGACAGGCCGGGGATGGGATGGACGACGACCACAGCTATGACGACGGCGGGTTCGAGGGGCCGCGCGATCCGTTTTACGATGCGATGACCCAGCAGGCGCTGGATCAGATCCGCATCCTGCGCGAGGCGGGTCTGGAGCAGACGTATCGCGACGCCCTGCATCACGATTCCTCGCCCGAGGCCGAGGCGGCCTTCTGGCGCGCGCACGGCCTGCCGATGCATCTGTTGCGGCTGCCCGATCTGGTCACCTCGGACCCCGCCGCGCGCGCGGCCGACCGGGTGCAGAACCGGGGCTATCGCCGCCTGTCGAAGGAGGCGTGGGAGGAGGCGGGCACGGCCTATCTGGCCGGGTCCACGGCCGAGGAGGTCAGCGCCGTCTATGGCATGGCGGTCAGCACCTTTCGCGCCCGCGCCAGGGACGCGGGCTGGCGGCGCGAGGATCAGCCCGATCCGCTGCGCGAGCCGATCGACCTGGAGGCCGAGACGGCCGACGGCTTGCCCGACTATGGGGCCATGGCGGCCCACGCCCTGGTGCGGCTGAACCGGGCGCTTCAGGCCGGGCGCGCGCTGGAGGCCGCGCGCTGGGTGCGGCTGCACGCCGACTTGACCCGGATGGCGGCCGCCCCGCCCGCACCTTCGTCTGCGCCCCCGCCGAAGCCGCCGGCGCCGCCCCCGGCCCAGCCCAAGGAACCCGACCTGGGCGAACGCGCCGCCGCCGTCGCCGAACAGGTCGGCCAGATCGCCCGCGCGGCCTGCGCCCTCAAACGCGGCGACTACGCCGGCCGCGACGCCCTGATGGCCCGCCTCGAGGCGCTCGACGACCTGAAACCGCCCCCCAGATCAGACGAATTAGACGAAATAGACGGTGTTTTTGCGGGGGCGGCGTCTAAAGCCGAACCGCCGGGCTGAAGGTGAGTCGTGAGGGGTGATTGGTGAGTAGGCGCGCCTCTTTTCACGATTCACCACTCACCATTCACCCCCCTCACACCTCCGACGCGATCTTGCGCAGGGCCTCTTCGAACACCGAGGCCGGCTGGCCGCCCGAGATCAGATATTTGCCCTCGACCACCACGGCCGGGACCGAGGTGATGCCGCGTGCGCGCCACAGGTCCTCGGCCTGGCGCACGGCCTGGGCGTAGCGGCCCGAGGCCAGCACCTCGCCCGCCTCGGCCCGGTCCAGCCCGGCCTTTTCGGCGGCGGCGGTCAGGACCCCGGCGTCGGTCAGGTTGCGGTTCTCGGTGAAGTGGGCGGTGAACAGCGCCTGTTTCAGCGCCTTCTGCTTCTCCGGCGCCGTCTCATGCGCCCAGTGCAGCAGCCGGTGGGCGTCGAAGGTGTTCCAGATGCGGCTGTCGTCGGTCATGCGCATGTCGAAGCCCACCTCGCCCGCCCGCTCGCGGATCATGGCGCGGTTGGCGGCGGACTGCTCAGGGCTCGCGCCGTATTTGCGGCCAATGTGTTCGACGATGTTCTCGCCCTCGGGGGCGATCTGGGGGTTCAGCTCGAACGGCTGAAAGGCGATGTCGGCGGCGATCCCCTCGTCCTTCAGCGCGTCCAGGGCCGTGTCCAGCCCGCCCAGGCCCACCACGCACCAAGGGCAGACGACGTCGGAGACGAAGTCGATCTTCAGGGTCTTGAGCGGAGCGTTCATGGCGCGGCCTTCTGAAACAGCGGGTGTTGCTTTCCGGATATGGCGACGCTGCGCCGACCGGCAAGGCCTAGCCCAGGCTCAAATCCCGGGGCGGACGAATGCGGCGCCAGCGCGCCTCCACGAAGGCGAAGGCGCCGAAGGCCATCAGCCCCGCCGCCGTCAGCCCCAGGATCCACGACCCGCCCGGCTGGGCCTCCAGCGCGTCCAGCGCCGCCGCCGTCGTCGTCACCTCGCCCGAGCGCGCATGCAGCCCCGCCAGAACCACGAACACCCCCAGCGGCAGATAGGCGAACCCGCGCGCCGCATAGCCCGCCCGCGCCAGCGCCGTCGCCGTGCCGCAGAAGGCCTTGGGGCAGGCCAGGGCGTCGTCGAAGTCGTCGCGGATCGCCCTGACGATATTGCCGACGCCGACGCCCAGCACCACCAGCCCCGCCCCGATCAGCAGCACCTCGCCGAAAGGCATGCCCAGCAGCATGGCGGCCTTCTCCTGGTTCTCGGCCACGCTCTCGGCCTGGGCCGTCGAGGCGTTTGTCGCCTCGCCGAACTCGTCCAGATATTCGAACACCCCCGACGCCAGCACGCCGTAGAACAGACCGCTCACCGCCTGGCC
Organism: Brevundimonas sp. ASV9; assembly: GCF_016429195.1. Taxonomy (GTDB): domain Bacteria; phylum Pseudomonadota; class Alphaproteobacteria; order Caulobacterales; family Caulobacteraceae; genus Brevundimonas. The sequence goes on along the minus strand of NZ_JAELUF010000022.1, from coordinate 711 downwards.
CGCCCGGGTCGTCCAGCCCTTCAGGTCGCTGCCCTCGTGATCCGCGTCGAACACCGCCTGCAACACCCGCCAACCGACGAAGGCCCACAGACCCAGCCCCAGCAGCACCAGCCAGACCTTGCCGAACGGCTGCTCGGCCAGCCAGCCCGCCGCCCCGCTGGTACCCACAGCATCGCCGATCCGGTCCGTCGCCGCCAGCAGGGTCAGCGCCCCCGCCGACAGGTAAACGAAGCCTCGCGCCCCATAGCCGACCCGCGCCGCCCATTCGATCAGGGTCGCCAGCGGCGGCAGGCGAAGGGTCTTGGCGGCGTTCATGATGTCTCCCACGTCAGGACGCCCTCAACGCGCCGGCCAAGGCAAAGGCTCCGCTTCTCGCTGTGTCGACATCCGACAGACACCGGCGGGCGTATGCCGCTACGGTTCGCCTCGTTGGGAGCCGTTCGCTTGAACATCTACGAGTTTCACTTCTTCGACGAGGCGGATCGCCGTCCGCTGCTCGACTTCTTCGACGGCGCTGACGATGCGGCGGCGCTGGAAGCCGCGCGGGCTCAACTGTCGCGTCATGCCTCCTGCACCGGCGTCGAGGTGTTGGAAGCCGGGCGCCTGGTCGGCCGCGTCACCCGCTGAGCCTCGGCTGCGCTCTGCCCGATCGCGTACACAACGCGGTAAAGACACGACTTTTCCCCAGAAAGCCGCGTGACATATAGCAAC
>NZ_JAELUF010000222.1 GCF_016429195.1 Brevundimonas sp. ASV9 | reverse complement strand
AACCAAGCCAGGCCAAAATACGGAGTAGTTTTAACACGTATTACTCCGTAGGGTTACGGGGTAATTAGCGTGTCTAGTAGCGCGACTGCTCTTCCGACAAGGCTCGGTAAGCCGGTAGGAATTCTGGACTTCTTCGCTTATCCCCAGGTTCCCATAGTTTGGTTCGCCACATGGTGCGACAGTAGCAGTGCGACGATGACAAGGATTATCGGTGAAGTCAGCAGAGAAGGAGGGAACTGCTTCACAAACCCACCGTACTGGGCCTTGGACGTTTATCTTGTCTCGTTCTTGTCTGGCCGAGTTGCTTCACCTCGCCTAAGCACCGTAATATACCCAACCAGCCGGAATCCAATAAAGCAAGCGCGAGGAGAAAATACATACACACATTTCAAACAAGTGACGGTCTGTGGGATAATTGGCCCAGTTTACTCATCAGATCCTCTCTCTTCGTTCCCGGATGGTACACTGCCTTCCCGCCGCCGTCATCCGGCGCCGGCGCGGGTAGCTTTCCGTATGCCGGCATTGACCATTAGAGACTCGGGCACGGCGCAAGTTTTCGCTTTTCTCATCAGTCCCGGGGCTCAGAAG
>NZ_JAELUF010000221.1 GCF_016429195.1 Brevundimonas sp. ASV9 | reverse complement strand
CCCCAAACAACTTTGCCAACAACACTGAAAGTCAACACATCATGAGTCGCGAACGGCTGAAGCAGGTTCCGCATATCCTGTTTGAATCCCTCAACCTCACTCAATGTCATAGTTTCCAACGACAGACTGCTTCGCGCATGCTGAGACTCAATATAGTCTGAAACTGTCTGCTTGATCAAAAAGGGCTCCGTGTGACGCACACCCAGCCTTTTGAATAGGCCAGCATTCTCTAGCTCGTCGGCGGTATTCCTCGATCGCCAAGCTGGGTTGTTTGAATATTTCTTCATAATGGCAACGTCTCCATCTTGCCATGGCAGGCTTGGCTCGAACAAAAGCGTCGTGATGGCTAGTACTCCATTTGGGGTCAGCATTGCCGACAACTTGGGCAATACTGTTTCGCACTGCATCCAGTGTAGGCTTTGGCCTGCTGTTATAAGTGCGTATGGTCCTTGTCCGGCGAAGTTTTCGGCGCTTTCATGTATCCACTGGATATTTGTAGCGTCACCTCCTGCAAGAGCCTGGCCATGCTCAATCATGGGGAGGGAATAGTCGACAGCGTCCACATGGTCGACGCCCTGTGGCAATATTC
>NZ_JAELUF010000220.1 GCF_016429195.1 Brevundimonas sp. ASV9 | reverse complement strand
AGCCTGAGTGGCAAGAAGGGCCAGGCCAAGGGGACGCCGGTCAAGCGACGCGCCAGCACAGGAGCGCTTCTCAAGAAAGCTACCACTGGCAAAAAGCTGACCAAGGCCCAGGGCAAAACTCCCGCCAAGCCGGTTTCTTCACGCTCGTCGAGCCTAACAATTGTGGCCGCGAGCGAGGAGAATATCCGCGCCGGCAAGAAGGGCACTCCCAAGAAGGGCACTCCCAAGAAGGCGACGCCAAGCAAAGTCACGCCAAAGAGCAAGGCGTCGCCTGGCAAGGCGACAAGCGCAAAGGGAAAACCTTCCTCAAAGAGCGTAACGCCCAAGACGGCCAACCGTCGTCTCAGCGGCAAGGCGGCTACTCCCAAGAGTAAATCGCCGCGCAAGGGTATGGAGCTGTCGCCCAAGGCACGAGCCAAGGCTTCTTCTTCTTCTTCTTCTTCTGCCAGCTAAGCGGGAGAGCGAATCATGTTTTTTTTCTCTCTTTGATGTCGGAATCATATAGTGAGGCGTATTTCGTTTTTTTTTTGCCGTCACCAACTTTCTCGAAGGAAAAAGATTAGGATGAAAAAGGGCGCGGCGGGTGTATTGG
>NZ_JAELUF010000219.1 GCF_016429195.1 Brevundimonas sp. ASV9 | reverse complement strand
CTCCCAAAGCCTATCCTTCCACGCCTCACCGCATGCCTTTCTCAGCGAGCGTGGCCAAGTCGACACACAAGGTCCTCCGCCAGCAGTTGCCGCCAAAATACTGAACCGGAATGTAGCCGTCTTTGCCTCCCATCGCCAATGTCGGGAGATCCTGGGAGCAGAAGCTCAAGGGCAGAGCATCCAGACTGCAGCATCGCAAGATGACGGCAGTAAGGAGACGTTTGCTGCGCTGCCGGCTTATAGACAGCTTATGGAGGATTTCTTCCCACAGCCGAATCTGCTGCTGCAAGATGGTGAGGAGCATAGGTCGCGGCGTGGGCTGTGGAATGCGCACATGGAGGGTGTGCGTGCTAATGCAGGGCCGTTTATACGAGACGTTGCTGGGAGGGAGGTAAATACCTGGCAAGACGGTGCAGAAATGGACTTGTACGAGTACATGAAAGATTTGGGATGGAGGTTGTTACTAGGCGCTTTCCTCAGCCTAGGACCAGAGGAAGACGGCGAGTATGCAGAAATGGTGCAGCTGCAGGAAGATTTGCTACGCGGGCAATTCTCGCTGTTTCCGGTATCAATTAGTACGCCTTTCTGGAGCTCTGCGC
>NZ_JAELUF010000218.1 GCF_016429195.1 Brevundimonas sp. ASV9 | reverse complement strand
GCGGCGCCCCGCCCAGCACCTTCTTCAGGTCATGCACGCTGGTCATGTGCGTCAGGTCGATATGCAGCGGGGTGACCGAAATCCGCCCCTCTTCGATAGCCCGCAGGTCCGTGCCCTCTGTATGGTCCTGCTTTTCACCGCGGAAGCTCATCCAGTAATAGTCCCGTCCGCGCAGGTCGGTGCGCCGCACCGCGTGCATCTCGCCGACGTTGCGGAAGCCCTGGGTCGTCACCTCGACCTGATCGACCGCTTCGGGCGGCCGGTTGGGGAAGTTCAGGTTCATCACCACGCCGTTCGCCCATTTCTGCTCCAGCAGGCGACTGATGATCGCAGGCGCAAAGGCTTCCGCCGTCTCCCAATGCGCGACCACCTCGTCGTGGAACCGCTCCAGGCTCTGGCTCAGGGCGATGGAGCGGATGCCGAACGCCATCCCCTGCAAGGCGCCCGCCACCGTGCCGGAATAGCTGACGTCCTCGCCGATATTGTGCCCGCGATTGACGCCCGACAGCACCAGATCGGGCTTCTCCGGCATCAGGTCATTGACCGCCAGCACGACGCAGTCGGTCGGCGTGCCCGTCACCGCGAACCGCTTCTCGCCCAG
>NZ_JAELUF010000217.1 GCF_016429195.1 Brevundimonas sp. ASV9 | reverse complement strand
CTTCTGTCGCCTCCTGTAGCCTTCGAGACATGGCTCCGAGGTTCTGTTCTCCGAAACCAGTTTCAGTCCTGCTTCCCTCCTTCTTCTCTTCGCTCTCCGCGTCTCTGTCACTACGTTTTGTCGATGCGTGCTCCTCATCCGGTCTGTCCTTGGGTGGCTCAGATGAGTACCAAGCCACGCGCCTCCGCGGCGTCGCCGGTATAGGTAGATGGCATTTCCGACAAACTCTAAGCGTCCCTCGCCCGAGCGTCGACGACATTTCCTTCTCCCACTTGTATTTCTCAAATCCCGAATGTGAGTTGCTATACTAAAGAGTGCCGTAATTAAGGAAGCTGGGTTTGGCAGCATTTTAGCCCCTCGGGATGTGGCGACACTGCAAGCTCCGCCGCCAAATTATGTCAGCAGCTTCTCGACCACATTTGGCACCCCAATACTGCAACTGTATTGGTCGAGGTTTCAATCCTTGATATGGCAAGAGTCTGGACTATTTACAGTATTAAATTAATCCCGTCAATACTCTTCGCAGCTACTAGTTTATGTTTATCAAAAGTAACTGCTCGGCGCAACAATTTACCAAGCAAGTACCACACTGGGTCAAATGC
>NZ_JAELUF010000216.1 GCF_016429195.1 Brevundimonas sp. ASV9 | reverse complement strand
CGTGGGCTCGGAGATGTGTATAAGAGACAGTGATAGAACACACGACCACAGCCACAACCACGACATCGAGCACGATATTGAGCACATTCTTTCCGCCGCGGAATCCGCCGATATCAATTCCGAGTCCTCAAACTCGCAGACATCCAGCGATTCGTCATCGTTGGACCTGCGAGAACCGATCGCAGCCGTGGAAGCCCATGCCAAAGCCCGACGAGATGACAACGGGGCTCCTCTCGCTACTCATGTCGTCCAGACAGTTTCATTGATTCAAGTTGTCGACGGCAACGGGGATCCTATACAGACCCAGACTCGCTACGCTCCTCCAGCTACCGTCGTGGTCGACTCCAGTTCTGGCGAGACTGTTGGTATTTCGGGACCTGGAGTTACTGCAGAGGTTGGTATTGGCGGGTTTCTCAACAGCCTGTTGCCTGGCGGCTCTTCAGACACAACCACGTCGACACATTTCAGCGTGTCCACGTCATTCGGCGCCGCCTCCACTGATGCCACACTCTCTGCACACTCATCGGTAACGACTGGGCCGTCTACATCGCTCTTCCCTACGCTATCAGACGCCTCAAATGGAACGGCACTGCCTGGAAATATAAC
>NZ_JAELUF010000215.1 GCF_016429195.1 Brevundimonas sp. ASV9 | reverse complement strand
GCCGAGCAAAATGCCCCTTTGGTCCCCCTGACTTGACCCTATTCTCACACCCCAATGCGTTTGACGCCGTGCTAATAAAATGGATTTCTCTAGTCATCCCGCATGGAAAGGAGCGGGTCGCCGAGAAATACCATGTAACTGTGGGCAGACGTGATGGCCATGAGGCTCGAATAGGAGTAGAAAATAAAATAATAACAAAAAGAAAAAGAGAAAATTAGAATTACTTACAACTTCTTGTACCCAGCTAGCTGCTTTCAAGTAATAACTGAACTTTCAGCCAAAATACCGCCGCGGCTTTCCTTTTCGCCTCTTACACGACGGATCTTGGACAGGCTGGCTCGATAATTATGCGGCTCGGGAATTCCTACGTTGTTAGTCCTCAGCCCAAGCCGCTTATAACCTCTTAAGGCCATCTCCTTCGGGAACATGAACAAAGTCCCATGCTGCTCGCTCAACGCGGAAGCTGCAATTAGCCGCCACGCGGACAATTGAGAGTCCTCGTGTCTGCCCAAACGGCCGCAGTCCAAAAATAGGCGTTGGCATTTCCCAAGCCCGATGGATGCCGCTTCCGCTGGCAACGGCGGGCGGATTCGGAGAATCGGGAGC
>NZ_JAELUF010000214.1 GCF_016429195.1 Brevundimonas sp. ASV9 | reverse complement strand
GTCATAGGTACCACGGATGTAGGGACACCACCGTCATCATCATCGTCACTGTCTTCCGAAAGCTCAGCAGCAGAAGGTTTCCGAGGAGCTTCTTTAGCGGCAGGGAAGGGTGACAGCGGAGAGGTGAGGTATGCGGTAATGACATTGTACAGGTCGCTTTCCGGGAAAAAGGCGCAGTAACTCCTGAGTACATCAACATTGTACTCTTTGATTTCCTTTTTATCTTGCCAGTTGATGGCGATGTCCCATGCAAGCTTGTATGGATGGTTAATAACGACCATGTCGTTTGCCAGTCCGTTAACCTTTTCTAGTTCGGCAGTCTTTTCAGGCCCGGAAGACAGAACTAGGAGACGGTCATAGCAATATTGGAGGAGCTTCTCCTCATATGTTCGCCGCAAGTCGTCGTCATTCGTCCAATTGATAAGCTTTGTGTAAATATCTTCCAGCTTGCTTTGACCATATATTTCGCGCTTCACTTCCGCTGTGACTTCATTTAGCCTAGCACCTAGACGCGTCCTGCGCTCCCCTATGAGCGTATTTATCCTCTTTTTCTCAAAATCTTCGACGATTAGAGCGATGGTTTCGTAAGTCTTGGCCGGTGATGGGA
>NZ_JAELUF010000213.1 GCF_016429195.1 Brevundimonas sp. ASV9 | reverse complement strand
GACGAGAAGCGTCTGGTCCTCGACAGAGGCCGCGGGGCCGGTCGAGTGGAGTGTCTCTGCGGCAGCCATCATGGCTGTATTCTCGGCTGGTGACTGATGTCAGTAGCGAGGGGTGTTGGTCGCAGAAGGAGGATGGAAAGGAAAGTAGAGTAAGTCTAGGTAGGTAAGCGATGGATGACACTGGCCAAGTATACGTTGCATGTAAGTAGGTATGTGCAACAGGCAAGATTTCCAACGGGCTCCGATAAGAAAGTAACCCACTGCAGCAAGCTAAATTGTTATCTCGCTGGCAGGCGTTGGAGCTTAGGTGGGGTTGGTTGCTTAAACCTTGGCCGCTGCAAGGAGATGGGCGACATGCACTGAAACGCCCCTAAACCCTGCCCGTAACAAGCTTCGCCAGTGGCGCTGTGCAGCTCTCCAATTGCCCCGCAGCACGCCCAGTTGCACCAACCTAGATAAGTCATACGCACGTCACCGAGCTAGGTACCTACGAGTACTAGTAATTCCGCCCCATGAATCACGTGTATTGGCGTTCACTTTGGGCTCAAGCGCGAGCAGCTAACGTGCGCTGACTGCAACAGGCAAAAGTCGTTCAGCCCACCAAAGAGACGC
>NZ_JAELUF010000021.1 GCF_016429195.1 Brevundimonas sp. ASV9 | reverse complement strand
AGATACTGAAGCTGACGCAGTGTGGGGAGCATGGAAGCGGAATAGGCCTGTCCTATGCTGACGCCAAGGATAATCGATTGGCTTTATCCGTTTGACCCGTGTCGTATGACCCCATCATCTACAGGGCGATGCAAAAATCGCTCGCCGTCGTGCGCCAGACCAGCAGGGAGAAAACACCATGACCGACGAAGCCAAATGCCCCTTTTCCGGCCGGACGCCCCGATCGGTCGCAGGCGGCGGCGTTCAGAACCGCGATTGGTGGCCCAACCAGCTACGTGTCGATCTGCTGAACCAGCATTCGGCCAAGTCCGATCCGCTGGGCGAGTCGTTCGACTACCGCGAGGCCTTCTCCAAGCTGGACTATGAGGCGCTGAAGGCGGATCTGCGCGCGCTGATGACGGACTCCAAGGATTGGTGGCCGGCCGACTTCGGCCATTATGGCCCGCAGTTCATCCGCATGGCCTGGCACAGCGCCGGCACCTATCGCGTCGGCGATGGTCGGGGCGGCGGCGGGCGGGGCCAGCAGCGGTTCGCGCCGCTGAACTCCTGGCCCGACAACGTCAATATCGACAAGTCGCGTCGCCTGCTGTGGCCGATCAAGCAGAAATACGGCCAGGCCATCTCGTGGGCCGACCTGATGATCCTGACCGGGAACGTCGCGCTGGAGACGATGGGTTTCCGCACCTTCGGCTTCTCCGGCGGCCGCGCCGATACCTGGGAGCCGGATCAGGACGTCTACTGGGGTCGCGAGACAACCTGGCTGGGCGGCGACGAACGCTATGCCCACGGCTCGGACGGGGTGGTGAAGCCGGGCGACGAGGCTGTGCTGGTTTCGGACGATGACGCCGACGGCGACGAGCATACGCGCGATCTGGAGAACCCGCTGGCGGCCGTGCAGATGGGCCTGATCTACGTCAATCCGGAGGGCCCCGACGGCAACCCCGATCCGATCGCGGCGGCGCGCGACATCCGCGACACCTTCGCCCGGATGGCGATGAACGACGAGGAGACGGTCGCCCTGATCGCGGGCGGCCACACCTTCGGCAAGACGCACGGCGCGGGCCCGGCCGACCACGTTGGCGCAGAGCCGGAAGGCGACGGCCTGGAGGCGCAAGGCCTGGGCTGGACCTCCAGCTTCGGCACGGGGCACGGCGCCGACGCCATCACCAGCGGCCTGGAAGTCACCTGGACCCAGACGCCGGCCCAGTGGAGCAACTTCTATTTCGAAAACCTGTTCGGCTTCGAATGGGAGCTGGAGAAATCCCCGGCGGGCGCGCATCAGTGGGTGGCCAAGGACGCGGGCGAGATCATCCCCGACGCCCACGATCCGGCCAAGAAGAAGCGGCCGACGATGCTGACGACCGACCTGTCGATGCGGTTCGACCCGGAATACGAGAAGATCTCGCGCCGGTTCCTGAATGATCCGGAAGCGTTCGCCGACGCCTTTGCGCGGGCCTGGTTCAAGCTGACGCACCGCGATCTGGGGCCGCGTTCGCGCTACGTCGGGCCGGAAGTCCCGAGCGAAGTCCTGCTGTGGCAGGATCCGGTGCCGGAGGTCGATCATCCGCTGATCGACGCGACGGATGCGGCGGCTCTGAAGGCCAAGGTGCTGAACTCGGGCCTGAGCACCGCCGAACTTGTGGGCACGGCCTGGGCCTCGGCCTCGACCTTCCGCGGCGGGGACAAGCGGGGCGGGGCCAACGGCGCCCGCATCCGTCTGGCGCCGCAGAAGGATTGGGCGGTCAATCAGCCCGAACAGCTGGACCGGGTGCTGAGGACGCTGGAGCGCATCCAGACCGAGTTCAATCAGGCGCAGACGGGCGGCAAGAAGGTCTCCCTGGCCGACCTGATCGTGCTGGCCGGCAATGCGGGCGTCGAGCAGGCGGCCAAGGCGGCGGGCCATGACGCCAGCGTGGCCTTCACGCCCGGCCGGACGGACGCCAGCCAGGCGGACACGGATGTCGAATCCTTCGGCTATCTGGAGCCGGTCGCCGACGGATTCCGCAACTTCCAGAAGACGCGCTATGCCGTGCCGACCGAGTCGCTGCTGATCGATCAGGCGCAGCGGCTGACGCTGACGGCGCCGGAGATGACGGTGCTGATCGGCGGCCTGCGGGCCATCAACATCAATACGGGCGGCGCGACCCACGGCGTGCTGACCGAGCGGCCCGGCGTGCTGTCCAACGATGTCTTCGTCAATCTGCTGGACATGGACGTGAAGTGGGCGGCGACCTCGGACGCGAAGGACGTGTTCGAAGGCCGCGACCGCAAGACGGGCGAAGCCAAGTGGACCGGCACGCGCGTCGATCTGGTGTTCGGCTCCAACGCCGTGCTGCGCGCGCTGGCCGAGGTCTATGCCGGGGCCGATGCCGAAGGGAAGTTCGTCTCGGACTTCGTGGCGGCCTGGACCAAGGTGATGGAGCTGGACCGGTTCGACCTGCACGGCTGAGCCGGGGCAGAGGCTGGAAAGAAGGGGGCCGGGCGCGTCGCAGCGTCCGGCCTTTTCTTCGTGCGGATCAGCGCAGCTTGATCTCGAACAGCTGCGGCCAGCGCTTGCCGGTGACGAACAGGCGTTTGCCCGCCGCGTCCCAGGCGATGCCGTTCAGGACGTCGTCGTTGGGGTCGAGGTTCGCGCCCTTGGGGATCAGGGCGGTCAGGTCGATAAAGGCCTTGACCACGCCGGTCTCGGGATCGATGCGCGCGATGCGGTTGTCCTGCCAGATATTGGCGAAGACCTCGCCGTCGATCCATTCCAGTTCGTTGATTTGATCCAGCGGCCGGCCGTCGGCGGTGACGGAGACGCGGCCGGTCTCGGCCAGGGTTTCGGGGTCCAGAAAGCGCAGTTGGTCTGTGCCGTCGCTCATGATCAGCCGGCGCCCGTCGGTGGTCAGGGCCCAGCCCTCGCCCGGATAGGAAAAACCGCCCAGGGGCGAGAAATCGTCCAGCTTCCAGATGAAGCCGATGTGGTTGCGCCAGGTCAGGCTGTAGAGCTTGCCGTTTAGCGTGGTCATGCCCTCGCCGAAATAGATGGTCGGCAGGTCGCGCTGACGCTCCACGCGCCCGGTCTCCAGATCGACCTTGCGGATGAAGGACGGATAAAGGCCCGTGCTCTCGTAGAGGGCGCCGTCGTGGAAGAAGAGGCCCTCGGTGAAGGCCCCCGTGTCGTGCGGATAGGCCCGGACGACCTCGTAGGACTGGACCGGCACTTCGGCCCTGACCGGCAGGACGACGCCTGTCGTCAACAGCAGGCCGGCGACGAGGCCGGCGAGCCGGGACGACAGGCGCATCATGACCCTCAGCCCCGCTCTGCGGCGGCTTCGGCCTCGGCCTTCCGGGCGCGGGCCTCGGCGGCGTTCGCCTCGCTGCGGGCCAGTTCGGCCTTTTCCTTCTTGGATGCGGATTTGCGACCCAGCATGTTCAACGCCTCAACACCGGCCGAGAAGGCCATGGCCGCATAGATGTAGCCCTTGGGCACATGATAGCCGAAGCCGTCGGCGATCAACACCATGCCGATCATCAGCAGGAAGCCGAGCGCCAGCATGACGACGCTGGGGTTCTTGTTGATGAAGTTCGCCAGCGGGTCGGCGGCCAGAAGCATGACGGTCACGGCGACCAGAACGGCGACGACCATGATCGGCAGGTGTTCGGTCATGCCGACGGCGGTCAGGATCGAGTCGATCGAGAAGACGATGTCCAACAGGATGATCTGGAAGATGGCCGCGCCGGCGTTGGCGATGACCACGTCCTTCTTGTCCATGACATCGTGGCTGGGCGTGGGATCGACCGTGTGGTGGATCTCCTTGGTCGCCTTCCAGACCAGGAACAGACCACCCGCGATCAGGATCAGGTCCTTCCACGAGAATTCATTGCCCATGACGGTGAAGACCGGCTGCACCAGACCGACCAGCCAGGCGATGATCGACAGCAGGGCCAGACGCATGATCAGCGCCAAGCCGATACCGATGCGCCGCACCTTCTGCCGCTGATGCTCGGGCAGTTTGTTCGACAGAATTGAGATGAAGATCAGGTTGTCGATGCCGAGCACGACCTCCATCACGATGAGGGTCACCAATGCGGCCCAGGCGGCCGGATCGGAGAGCAGGGGGGTTATGCTGTCGAGCATGGGGTTTCCTGGTGGAGGATAAAGCTTGAGCGGAAAGCGCTAGGGCCGACGCAGGTTCCGATCAAGCGATGGGGTGCGGCGTCATGGTCGCACCCCTCTGTCTGTAGGGGAGGGACCAGCGGCATTGCGATGGCTGAGCATCGTCTCCTCCCCATTTATGGGGAGGTGGCTCGAAGCGCAGCGAAGAGACGGAGGGGCTCTCCTTCGCATCCCCGGCGCCCGTGGGACTTGAAGAACCCCTCCACCGCTTCGCGGTCCCCCTCCCCACGCGTGGGGAGAAGACGAGATACCTCGTCGGTCCCCTGCGGCATCGGTGCGCCTTCACGCAATGTTGCGAGCGGCGAAACCCCGTGCTATCAGGCGCCCGGCTTGAAGGGGGCGTATTTACGGATACGGCCTCCGTCGTGCTTTCCGTAAGCATTTCAAGCTTTTGACCGTTGCGAGCCTCGCAGTCGGTTGCGACCCTGACACAACGACCTCGGACCCTAATCAGTGGCTGATGATTTCAGAACGACGGAAGTCGGCGATCGCTACGCACAGGCGCTGTTCGACCTGGCGCTGGAAACCGGCCGCCTGGACGCCGTCCGCGCCGACCTAAAGTCGCTGAAGGCGGCCTGGACCGAAAGCGCCGACCTGCGTCGTCTGGCCACCTCGCCCGTCATCGCCGCGCCCGACCAGGCCAAGGGTCTGGTCGCTATCGCTGTCAAGGCCAAGTTCGAGCAGACCACGACCAACTTCCTGGGTCTGCTGGGTCAGAACCATCGCGCCAAGGATCTGCCTGCCGTGATCGCCGGCTTCGAGGCGCGCTACGCCAAACACGCCGGCGTGGTCGCCGCCGAGGTCGTCTCGGCCCAGCCGCTGGACGCCAAACAGGTCGCCGCCATCACCGCCGCGCTGTCCAAGAGCCTGGGCAAGGCGCCGGAACTGACCGCGCGCGTCGATCCGTCGATCCTGGGCGGCCTGAAGGTCAAGGTCGGCTCGAAACTGTTCGACGCCTCGCTGAAGACCAAGCTCGACCAGATGAAGTTCGCCCTCAAGCGCGCCTAAACGCGCTCCCGCCACCAAGAATGCGCGCCTGAACGGCGCACCCGCAGAAGACTGAAGAACAGAGAGCCCGTCATGGACATCCGCGCCGCTGAAATCTCGGCCATCCTCAAGTCGCAGATCGCCAACTTCGGCGTCGAAGCCGATGTCTCCGACGTCGGCAGCGTGCTGTCGGTCGGCGACGGCATCGCCCGCATCCACGGTCTGGACAATGTCCAGGCCGGTGAAATGGTCGAGTTCACCAAGGCCGGCGTGACGGGCATGGCCCTGAACCTCGAGCGCGACAACGTCGGCGCCGTGATCTTCGGCGCCGACGCCGCCATCGCCGAGGGCGACGACGTGCGCCGCCTGGGCGAGATCGTGGACGTTCCGGTCGGCAAGGGTCTGCTGGGCCGCGTCGTCAACCCGCTGGGCGAGCCGATCGACGGCAAGGGTCCGATCCAGTTCACCGAGCGCCGCCGCGTGGACGTCAAGGCGCCCGGCATCATCCCGCGCAAGTCGGTTCACGAGCCGATGCAGACCGGCCTGAAGGCCATCGACACCCTGATCCCCGTCGGCCGCGGCCAGCGCGAGCTGATCATCGGCGACCGTCAGGTCGGCAAGACCGCCGTCGCCGTCGACACCATCCTGAACCAGAAGAACGTCAACAAGACCGACGACGAGAGCGCCAAGCTCTACTGCATCTACGTCGCCATCGGTCAGAAGCGTTCGACCGTCGCCCAGATCGTCAAGACCCTCGAAGAGTCGGGCGCGCTGGAATACACGATCGTCGTCGCCGCCACGGCGTCGGAACCGGCCCCGCTGCAGTTCCTGGCCCCGTTCGCCGGCACCGCCATGGGCGAGTTCTTCCGCGACAACGGCATGCACGCCCTGATCGTCTATGACGATCTGTCGAAACAGGCCGTCGCCTATCGCCAGATGTCGCTGCTGCTGCGCCGTCCGCCCGGCCGTGAAGCCTATCCGGGCGACGTCTTCTACCTGCACAGCCGCCTGCTGGAGCGGTCGGCCAAGCTGAACGAGGATTACGGTTCGGGCTCGATGACCGCCCTGCCGATCATCGAAACCCAGGCCAACGACGTCTCGGCCTACATCCCGACCAACGTGATCTCGATCACCGACGGTCAGATCTTCCTGGAATCGGACCTGTTCTATCAGGGCATCCGTCCGGCCGTGAACGTCGGCATCTCGGTGTCGCGCGTCGGCTCGTCGGCCCAGACCAAGGCGATGAAGAAGGTCGCCGGTTCGATCAAGGGCGAGTTGGCCCAGTATCGCGAGATGGCCGCCTTCGCTAAGTTCGGCTCGGACCTGGACGCCTCGACCCAGAAGCTGCTGGCGCGCGGCGCCCGTCTGACCGAACTGCTGAAGCAGCCGCAGTATTCGCCGCTGGCGATGGAAGAGCAGGTCGTCTCGGTCTACGCCGGCACGCGCGGTTACATCGATGGCATCGCAGTCGGCGACGTGGGCCGTTTCGAGAAGGAGCTGCTGGCGCGCATCCATGCGAACCACGCCAGCCTGCTTGAAGGCATCCGCACCAAGAAGGACCTGACCTCGGACCTCGAAGCCGAGCTGAAGGACATCCTGGCCGCCTTCGTCAAGACCTTCGCCTGAACCCGTCTGGTAAGCTGAGAGAGTAAGCGCCGGATGGCCAGCCTCAAGGAAATGCGCAATCGGATCGGAAGCGTGAAAGCCACGCAGAAGATCACGAAAGCCATGCAGATGGTCGCCGCGGCCAAGCTGAAGCGCGCCCAGGACCAGGCCGAAAGCGCCCGGCCCTATGCGCAGAAGATGGCCTCAGTCATCGCCAATCTGGCCGCCGGCGTCTCGGGCGCCGACGCGCCCAAGATGCTATCGGGCACGGGCCAGGATCAGCGCCACCTGATCGTCGTGGCGACAGCGGACAAGGGTCTGGCGGGCGGTTTCTCGACCAACGTCATCCGCGCCGCGCGCGAGCGGATCAACAGCCTGATCAACGCCGGCAAGGATGTAAAGATCATCGCCGTCGGCAAGAAGTCGCGCGATCAGCTGGCGCGTCTGTACGGCGACAAGGTGGTCCACACCTTCGAACTGTCGGACCACAAGACGATCGGCCTGCCGTCGGCCCAGCCGGTCGCCGAGATGATCGCCACGGCGTTCGAAGAGGGTCAGGCCGATGTGGTCACCCTGTTCTACAGCCAGTTCAAGTCGGTGATCCAACAGGTCCCGACGGCCAAGCAGCTGATCCCGGCCGTGGTCGAGGGTGACGCCCAGCCGATCGACCTGAACGGCGCGGTCTATGAGTACGAGCCCTCGGAAGAGGAAATCCTGGAAACCCTGCTGCCGCGCGCGCTGACGACCCAGATCCTGGCCGCGCTGTATGAGAACCAGGCCGGCTTCTTCGGCTCGCAGATGGCGGCGATGGACAACGCCACGCGCAATGCGGGCGACCTCATCAACGCCCTGACGCTGCAATACAACCGCAAGCGCCAAGCCCAGATCACCACCGAGCTGATCGAGATCATCGCCGGCGCCGAAGCCCTCTGATCCCGACCGAACAGACATTCCGATACGGACCCTGACCATGACCGACACCGTCGCCGCCAAGAAACCCGCAGCCCGCAAGCCCGCCGCCAAGAAGGCCGCTCCGGACGCCGCTCCCGTCAACGCCGCCGGCACGGGCAAGATCGCCCAGGTCATCGGCGCCGTCGTCGACGTCGAGTTCGACGGCCACCTGCCGGCGATCCTGAACGCCCTGCACACCCAGAACGTCGACCAGAAGACGGGCGAGCCCTTTACCCTGGTGCTGGAAGTCGCCCAGCATCTGGGTGAGAACATGGTCCGCGCCATCTCGATGGACACGACCGAAGGCCTGACGCGCGGCCAGCCCGTGACCGACACCGGCTCGTCGATCCAGGCGCCGGTCGGCCCGGGCACCCTGGGCCGCATCATGAACGTCGTCGGCCAGCCGATCGACGAAGCCGGCCCGATCGCCACCACCGAATACCGCCCGATCCACAAGGAAGCGCCCAGCTTCGAAGAGCAGTCGACCTCTTCTGAAATCCTGGTCACGGGCATCAAGGTCATCGACCTGATGTGCCCCTACACCAAGGGCGGCAAGATCGGCCTGTTCGGCGGCGCCGGCGTGGGCAAGACCGTGACCATGCAGGAGCTGATCAACAACATCGCCAAGGCGTACGGCGGTTATTCGGTTCTGGCCGGCGTGGGCGAGCGCACCCGCGAAGGCAACGACCTGTATCACGAGATGATCGAGTCCAACGTGAACGTGGACCCGTCCAAGAACGGCGGCTCGACCGAGGGCTCCAAGTGCGCCCTGGTCTACGGCCAGATGAACGAGCCCCCCGGCGCCCGCGCTCGCGTCGCCCTGACCGGCCTGTCGATCGCGGAATACTTCCGTGACGAAGAAGGCAAGGACGTGCTGCTGTTCGTCGACAACATCTTCCGCTTCACGCAAGCCGGTTCGGAAGTGTCGGCTCTGCTGGGCCGCATCCCCTCGGCCGTGGGCTATCAGCCGACACTGGCCACCGAGATGGGCAACCTGCAGGAGCGCATCACCTCGACCAAGAAGGGTTCGATCACCTCGGTCCAGGCCATCTACGTGCCCGCCGACGACCTGACCGACCCGGCGCCCGCCGCTTCGTTCGCCCACTTGGACGCAACGACGGTTTTGAGCCGCGACATCGCCGCCCAGGCCATCTTCCCGGCCGTTGACCCGCTGGACTCGACCTCGCGGATCATGGACCCGCTGGTCATCGGCGACGAACACTACAACGTCGCCCGTTCGGTTCAGGAAGTGCTGCAGCAGTACAAGGGCCTGAAGGACATCATCGCCATCCTGGGCATGGACGAGCTGTCGGAAGAGGACAAGCTGGTCGTCTCGCGCGCCCGCAAGATCCAGCGCTTCCTGTCTCAGCCCTTCTTTGTGGCCGAACAGTTCACCAACTCGCCCGGCAAGTTCGTCGAGCTGGCCGACACGATCCGCTCGTTCAAGGGCATCGTCGCCGGTGAATACGACCACCTGCCGGAAGCCGCCTTCTACATGGTCGGCTCCATCGAAGAGGCCGTCGCCAAGGCCGAGAAGATGGCGTCGGAAGCCTGATCATGGCCGGCAAGCTGAACTTCTCCCTCGTCTCGCCGGAACGCGAGGTCTTCTCGGGCCTCGTGGACCAGGTCGATGCACCGGGCGTCGAGGGCGACTTCGGCGTTCTGCCGGATCATGCGCCCTTCATGACCGCCCTGCGCGAGGGTCTGGTGACCGTCTATAACAACGGCGCCAAGACCCAGTACGACGTCCACGGCGGCTTCGCCGACGTCAACGGCGAAGGCCTGACCATCCTGGCCGAACAGGCCACCGAGGTCGTCGCCGCCTGATCCTGTCGAAGGATCGAACGATTTGAGGCCTCCCGTTTCGGCGGGAGGCCTTTTTCGTGGGCGGCGGGCGCGCTAGGACCGGCCCATGACCGATCTCATCAACATCCACGGCGTTTGCGCACCCGGTTTTGAGGCTGTGCGCGAGGCGTTCGCCGCCAACTTCACCGAGGCGCCCGAGAGGCTGAACGAGCAGGCGGCGCGGTTCAGCGTGCTGGTCGAGGGCGAAACGGTCGTCGATCTGTGGGCGGGCCATGCGGATACGGCCAGGACGACGCCGTTCACCGACACCACCCTGACCTCGGTGTTTTCGACCGGCAAGGCGGTGATGGCCATCCTGATGGCGACGGCGGTCGAGACGGGTCAGATCGACTATGACCAGCCGGTCGCCTCGCTGTGGCCCGAGTTCGGCGCGGCGGGCAAGGCGGAGGTCACCGTCGCCCAGTTGATGAGCCACCAGTCGGGCCTGCCGGGCTTTTCCGAGGCGGTCGATTCGACGATTTGGTTCGATGTGTCCGCGGTGCTGGCGCGTCTGGCGGCCCAAGCGCCGATGTGGGCGCCGGGTTCAGCTTCCGGCTATCACCCGATCACTGTCGGCTATCTGGCCAACGAGGTCTATCGCCGCGCGACCGGCCGGACGATGGGCCAGGCGCTGCGCCAGGACTTCGCGGAGCTGGACCTGTGGATCGGCCTGCCGGAAAGCGAGCATGGACGGGTGGCGCAGATGCGCAAACCCACGGCGGCGCCCAGCCTGGGGACCATCGATCCGATCAAACAGGCGGCCTTCCTGGATCGCGGCTCGGCGCCGGGCGGGCGCGGTTCGGCGGCCTGGCGCGAGATGGAGATCCCGTCGGCCAATCTGCACGGCACGGCCCTGGGGCTGGCGAAGATGCTGGGCGTGGTCGCCAATGGCGGCGTGCTGGACGGCCGGTCGGTGCTGTCGGCGGGAACGCTGGATCAGCTGACGCGCGAGCGAATCCACGGGCCGGACAAGGTGCTGCCCTATACGATCAGCTGGGCGGCGGGGCTGATGCGCAATGACGGGCTGAAGGTCTTCGGGCCCAACGACGCCTTGGGCCATTACGGCTGGGGCGGGTCGATGGCCATGGCGGATCCGTCGCGGAAGCTGTCGGCGGCCTATGTGATGACGCGCCAGTCGCCGCACCTGATCGGCGACCCCCGGCCCAAGCGATTGCTGGACGCGCTTTACGCCGCCTTCTGAACCGGGCCGGGCGCGGTGAGCAGGCCGATCAGGCCGGCCAAGCCCGCGCAGCCGGCGCACGTCAGGATCACGGCCCGAAACGCCGCGTGGAAGGCGTCGCGGACGACGGGCGTGATCTCGGCGCCCGACATGACCTGGGCCAGCTGGGCGCGGGCGTCAGGCAGATTGGCGACCCCGGCGAAGACCGCAGACAGCACCAGGCCCAGGAGGGCGACAGCCAGAAGGCTAGCCACGCGTGCCACTGCATTGTTGACGCCTGAGGCCACGCCGGTGTGGCCCGCCTTGACGGCCCCCATCACCGTCGCCGTCAGCGGCCCGACCGCCAGGGTCATGCCGATCGCCAGCACCGTCATCCCCGCCAGCGGTCCGTCGACATAGCCGGCGCCCGGCGCAGGCACGGCGAGGAGCGCCAGTCCGATCCCGGCCAGGGCCGGACCGACGCTGAGCGACAGACGCGCGCCGAACCGATCGGCGACCCGTCCAGCGAGGCCGGAAAACAGGCCCATGACGGCGGCGAAGGGCAGCATGGCGGCGCCGGCCTCGGTCGCGCTCCAGCCGTGAACCCGGATCAGATCGAAAGGCAGGAAGAACATCGCCCCGCCTAGGGCGAAATAGAGCAGTAGGGTCAGCAGATTGATCCCGCTGAATACGGAAGACGAAAACAGGCCCAGCGGCATCATCGGGTGGTTCTGGCGGGCCTCGGCCCAGACGAAGGCGACCAGCAGCGCCGCGCCCACGACAAGTCCGGCCAGTATGACGGGCGATGCGAACCCCAGATCGGGCGCGGCGGTCAGGGCCCAGGTCAGGGCGCCCAGTCCGGCGACGGCCAGAACTGCGCCCAGACCATCCAGACCGCGCGCGTCGGGATCGCGGCTCTCGGGCGTGGCGGCTAGGGTCACGACAGCGGTCAGGATCGCCAGTGGGACGTTGATCCAGAAGATGGCGCGCCAGTCGGTAGCGTCGGCCAGCCATCCCCCGATCAGCGGCCCGACCATGCCGGTCAGGGCCCCGAACCCGGCCCAGGTTCCAAAGGCCTTGCCGCGCTCCTCGGGCGGGAAGGTCGCTCCGATCACCGCCAGGGCGCCGGGCGTCAGAAGGGCCGCGCCGATCCCCTGGATCGCCCGGCCGGCGACCAAGCCCTGGACGGTGGGCGCCAGGGCGCAGCCGATGGAGGCCAGGGCGAAGATCGTGACCCCGATCAAAAAGATTCGCCGGCGGCCGAACCGATCGCCGGCCGCACCGCCGATCAGAACAAGGGCGCCCAGCGTCAGCAGATAGGCGTTCGACACCCACTGGACCGCCGCCGTGCCGGCCGCAAGATCCCGCTGCACGGCGGGCAGGGCGACGCCCAGGGCCGAGCCGTCGATGAAGGTCAGGCTGGAGCCTAGCACCGTCGCGGCCAGCACCCAGCGTTTGCGCGCCGCCGACAGCGGATGGGCCGGTTCGGCGGCGGCGTGGACCTGTCCGCCTTCGCAGGGGCCCGGTTGGGCGGTCGTCATGGCCTCGCCTCCGTGTGGGCGAAGGCTACGCCGGTTCCGCCGTGGTCTTCAACGCCTCGCGTGCGGCGCGGCTGCGATTGAAGGCGGCCAGGGCGAAGACGCCGGCGCCGGCCCAGATGAAGACGAAGGAGACGATCCGCAGCAGGGTCAGCGGCTCGCCGGTCGCGACGCCGCAGGCGAATTGCAGCGTCGGGGCCAGGAACTGGATGAAGCCGACCGTGGACAGGGGCAGACGCCGCGCTGACCAGGCGAACAGCGCCAGCGGGATCACGGTCGCCGGCCCGTTCACCAGCGCCCAGATCAAACCGGAGGGGGACGCAAATCCGACCGCCTGACCGTGGGTGGTCAGCCAGGCCAGAAAGACCGCGCCGATGGGCAGCAGCACCAGACATTCCACGAACAGCCCGGTCTGGGCCGAGGCGGGCACGCGCTTACGGATCACCGCATAGGCGCAGAAGGTGACGGCCAGGGTCAGGCCGATGATCGGCACATGCCCGAGGGCGATCGTCTGGATCACGACCCCGATGGTGGCCAGACCGATGGCCAGTGCGCTCCAGCGGTCGATCTTCTCGCGGAACAGCACGGCGCCGGCCGCCATGTTGAGCAGGGGATTGATATAGTAGCCGAGGCTGGCCTCCAACGTCGCATGATGCGTGGTGGCGAAGACGTAGAGGCTCCAGTTGGTGCCGATCAGCAGCGCGGACAGGGCCAGCCAGGCCAGGGTGCGCGGCGTGGCCAGCACCCGGCGCGCCTCGCCCCATTGCCCGGCCAGCAGCAGGACCAGGCCCGCCACGAAGACCGACCAGACCGCCCGGTGCGCCAGGATTTCGGGCGCGCCGAAGCCGTGCGCCGCCATCGCCATGAACAGCAGCGGCAGCAACCCCCACAGGGTGTAGCAGGCGATGGCCGTGCCGACGGCGCGGGGGTCGCTGGGAGAGGGGGAGGCGGTCATGGGGTCCTTCATCCCCGCCGTCATCCTCTGGCTTGACCCGAGGATCGGTCGCGGCGGGCGCCTGTGCGTCGCTCGTTCGCACCAGCGGCGGAACATCCGGTCCTCGTGTCAAGCCCGAGGATGACGGGGTGAAGCGTCAGACCGTGATCGAACGATATCCCGACGACGACTTGATCACGCCGGTCTCGTCCAGCAGCTGGGCGATCTGGACCGCGTTGAGGGCGGCGCCCTTGCGCAGGTTGTCGGACACGACCCAAAGGTTCAGCCCGTTCTCGACGGTCGTGTCCTTGCGGATGCGGCTGACATAGACGGCGTGTTCGCTGGCCGCATCGACGGGGGTGATATAGCCGTCGTGCTCCTGCTTATCGATGACCAGCACGCCCGGCGCCTCGCGCAAGATGGCGCGGGCCTCGTCGGGTTCGATGGGGCGGTCGAACTCCACATTCACGGCCTCGGAGTGACCCACGAAGACGGGCACGCGCACGCAGGTGACGGTGACCTTGATGTCGGGGTCCAGCATCTTGTGCGTCTCGTCCGACATCTTCTTCTCCTCGTCGGTGGAGCCGTCCTCGAGGAAGGAGCCGATGTAGGGGATGACGTTGAAGGCGATCTGTTTGGGGAACTTCTTGGGCGTGGCGTCGCCCAGGCCGTAGATGGCCTTGGTCTGGTTCCACAGCTCGTCCATGCCTTCCTTGCCCGCGCCGGAAACCGACTGATAGGTCGAGACCACGACCCGCTTGATCTTGGCCGCATCGTGCAGCGGCTTCAGCGCCGTCACCAGCTGGATGGTCGAGCAGTTGGGGTTGGCGATGATGTTCTTCTTGGTCGCGTCCTTGATGGCGTCGGGGTTCACCTCGGGCACGATCAGCGGCACGTCTGGGTCCTTGCGGAAGGCCGAGGAGTTGTCGATCACGATGGGCCCGGCCTTGCCGATCTTCTCGGACCATTCCTTGGACACCGCGCCGCCGGCGGACATCAGGACGATATCGACCTTGGAGAAGTCGAACTGCTCGATGTCCTGGCATTTGATGGTCTTGTCGCCGAACGAGACCTCGACGCCCTTGGACTTGCGCGAGGCGATGGCGTGGATTTCATCGACGGGGAATTCCAGCTCCTCGAGGATGTTCAGCATTTCGCGGCCCACATTGCCCGTGGCTCCGACGATGGCGACGCGATAACCCATGATGCTTGGTCCTTCGGACGCGCTACCGCTCGGCTCAGCGGAGCCTTGCTGCTTGAGCGCGGTTTGGTGTGTGCTGTGCATTTAGGCGTTCGCAGCCGCGAAGCAATCGCTTTTCACTGTGCCGGGCTTTAAGCAGTCCTCCCATGACCTCCCGTATCCGCAACGCCTACGACATCCGCGTGGAAGAGGGCGTGCTGACGCCCGATCCGGCGCAGGAGAGCGTGATCACGGCGCTGGAGCGGCTGGAGGTCGATCTGGCCAAACGCGGCCTGTTCGGCAAGGCGCCGGAGGTGCGGGGCGTCTATCTCTACGGCCCGCCCGGACGCGGAAAGTCGATGCTGATGGACCTGTTCTATTCGGCGACGCCTGAGCCGCGAAAGACGCGCGCGCACTTTCACGCCTTCATGGCCCGCATCCACGATCTGGTGAAACAGTGGCGCGAGGGGGATGCGAAGACCCGCAAGGCTGTGTTCGGCACGCATAAGGGCGACGATCCTATCCCGCCGATCGCGAAGCTGATCGCGTCGGAAGCCCGGCTGCTGTGTTTCGACGAACTGCAGGTCACCGACATCGCTGACGCCATGATCCTGGGCCGGTTGTTCGAAGCCTTGTTCGAGGATCGGGTGGTGCTGGCCATCACCTCGAACCGCGCGCCGGAGGATCTCTACAAGAACGGCATCAACCGCCAGCTCTTCCTGCCCTTCATCGACATCATTCGCGAGCGCTGCGTGGTGGTCGAGACGGCCGGGGCGCGGGACTGGCGGCTGGACCGGATGACCTCGGCCCAGGTGTGGCACACGCCGGACGACCGCGCGGCGTTCGAGGCGTTATGGCGCGAGCTGAAGGGGGGCGAACCAGAAGAGCCGGCGCACCTGAGCGTGTTGGGCCGCGATGTGGTGGTGGAGCGCACCGTCGGGTCGATGGCGCGGGCGACGTTTAATGACCTGTGCGCCAGGCCGCTGGGGCCGCAGGACTATCTGGCCATCGCCCAGCGGTTCCACACCCTGTTCCTGGAGGACGTGCCGATCCTGAGTTCGGCCAACCACCACGAGGCGCGGCGTCTGGTGACCCTGGTGGACGCCCTCTATGAGGCCAAGACCAAGCTGATCGTGCTGGCGGCGGCCGAGCCCGAGGCGCTCTATACCGAAGGGGTGGGGGCGTTCGAGTTCGAGCGCACCGTGTCGCGCTTCAATGAAATGCAGAGCAAGGACTGGCTGGCGCATGTCCGCGACTGACGGCTAGGGTAGGGGCTGACCCTCGGAGTGTTTCCATGCGCCGCCTCGCCCTCGCCGCCGCCCTTTCTCTGACTTTATCGCCGCTGACGGCGGGAGGAGCGCTCGCCCAGACGCCGGCTGCGGCCAGTCGCGGTCTGACGCCGGGCGAGGTCGGGACGTGGATCACCGGGCTGGGCGGGCGGGTCGGGCCGGTGCAGACCGAGAACGGCCTGACCTTCTTCACCGTGACCAATGCGGGCCTGACCTGGGCGGTCTTCTTCTACGGCTGCGAGGCGTCTGGCTGCGGCGAGGTTCAGTTCAGCGCCGTTGTGCCCGGCGCCGGGGCGACGCTGGACAAGGTCAACGCCTGGAACCGCGACAACCGCTATCTGAAAGCCTTCCACACCGCGGCCGACACGCCGACCGCGACGGTGCAGTACGATGTCGTCGTGCTGTCGGGCGAAGGCGTGACGCAACTGGCGGACCCGCTGACGGTTTGGCTGCAACTGCTGCCCAAGTTTGCGGCAGGCATGGGCTACGTCCCGCCGCAATGATGTCCCTGTCCCAACGGGAGAAGGGAAAAGAAAAAGGGCCTGCGGATCGCTCCGCAGGCCCTTCGTCATCCGATCGTCGCGTGGCTTAAGCCAGCGAGGAATCGATGTCCTTGCAGGCTTGCAGCAGGCCTTGGACCGAGGCGACGGACTTTTCGAACATCGCCTTTTCTTCGTCGTTGGTGGTGAACTCGACGATCTTCTCGACGCCGCCGGCGCCGATCAGGGCGGGGACGCCGACGTAGAGGTCCGACAGGCCGTATTCGCCCGACAGCCAGACGGCGCAGGGCAGGACGCGCTTCTGATCCAGCAGGTAGGACTTGGCCATGGCGATGGCGGATTCAGCCGGGGCGTAGAAGGCCGAGCCGGTTTTGAGCAGGGCCACGATCTCGCCGCCGCCCTTGCGAGTGCGCTCGACGATGGCGTCCAGTTCGTCCTGCGACAGGAAGCCGGCGGCGACGGCGTCCGGCAGGGGCAGGCCGCCGACGGTCGAGTGGCGCACCATCGGCACCATATCGTCGCCGTGACCGCCCAGGGTCCAGGCGTGGATGTCCTGCACCGACACGCCGGTCTTTTCAGCCAGGAAGTAGGCGAAGCGGGCCGAGTCCAGCACGCCGGCCATGCCGACGACCTTCTCCTTGGGCAGACCCGAGAACTTCTGCAGGGCCCAGACCATGGCGTCGAGCGGGTTGGTGATGCAGATGACGAAGGCGTTGGGGGCGTGGGCCTTGATGCCTTCGCCGACGGCCTTCATGACCTTCAGGTTGATGCCGATCAGGTCGTCGCGGCTCATGCCCGGCTTGCGCGGCACGCCGGCGGTGACGATGCAGACGTCGGCGCCCGCGATGTCGGCATAGTCGTTGGCGCCCTTCAGGGCCACGTCCTGGCCGAAGACGGCCGAGGCCTCGGCGATGTCCAGCGCCTTGCCCTGCGGGGTGCCTTCGGCGATGTCGAACAGGATCACGTCGCCCAGGGCTTCGCGCGCGGCCACGTGGGCCAGGGTTCCGCCGATCATGCCGGCGCCGATAAGGGCGATCTTCGCGCGAGCCATGGATGTCTCCGTTTATTGCGTGTGCGAAAGGGGATTAATCGTGCGGGCGGTCTAGACCCCTCGCGCGGCTGTCGCAAGAACCTCGCTTTACGGCCTTGGTCAGGCTTGCGAAGGTCCGGCGACAACCGGAGGATTTCGATGCGCCGTTCACTCGCTTTCGCCCTGCTGCTGGCCTCGGTCGCCACGCCTGTGCTGGCCCAGACGCCGCCCGCGACCATCGGCGACCGCTATATCCCCGCGCCCTGGTGGATGCGCGATCCGGTCATCGCCTCCGTCGGCCAGGTGCGGGTGGAGATCCAGGCCAACCGCGCCTTCGTTTCGGCCAGCTTCCAGTCGGTGGACCGCAGCGTCGTCGAGGCCTCGCGCGCCGCCGCCGATCAGGTTCGGGCGCTGAGCCAGGCGTTGTCGGCCTACGGCGCGGACAAGGTGCGGGTCGAGACCAGCGTCACCACCCGCCCGCTCTATGACCAGTACCGCGACGAAAACGGGGTTATGCGCGACAACACCCGCGCCGACCGCGTGGCCCGCTATCAGGCCGATGCCTCGGTCAATGTGACGGTGCGCGATGTGCGCCTGATCGAGCGGGTCTATGCGACCATCGTGGCTTCGCGTCCAACATCGATCGGACAGGTGAACTTCAACCTGGACCCCGACAACAGCTGGAAGGCCAATCTGCAGGCCGAGGCGATGAAGGATGCGCGACGCCGGGCCGAGGCGGCGGCGACCAACGCCGGCGCGACCCTGGGCCGGGTCAAGATCATCGATCCGTCGGGCCGAGTCTGCCAGACGGACGTGCTGGCGGGCTGGCCTTCTTACGCCGCAGGCGGTGGGCAGGAAACGACGGTGGACGACATCGTCGTGACGGGGTCGCGCATGGCCTATGCACCCCCGCCTCCGCCGCCTCCCGCACCTTCTCCACCGCCCGCAGGCGGGGCGCCCAGCGAGGCCCAGATCGAGGCGGCTCGGCTGGCGCTGCAACCGCCCTTGCAGGTGATGACTGACAGCGCCTGCGTCATCTACGGATTGAACTAATGGGGTTCGAGGTCGCGCCGGCCTTCGAGGCCGGATCGGTCGCCGCCGCCGAATGGCCGCTGTGCCATGTGCGGCTTCAGGACGACGCCCGCTTTCCGTGGCTGATCCTGATCCCGCGCGTCGAGGGGGCGGTTGAGCTGGAGAATCTGAGCGTCGAACAGCGAGCCGTGTTGATGGAGGAGACGGTACGGGCCGGGGCGCTGGTTCGGCGGCTGGGCGCGGTCGAAAAGCTGAACGTCGGCGCCATCGGCAATGTGACGGCGCAGCTGCATGTCCATGTGGTGGGCCGCCGCCGCGACGACGGTCTCTGGCCCGATCCGGTCTGGGGTCGAGGACCGGTTGGTCTGTATACGGACGATGAGCGGGCGCGGCGGCTGGCGATCGTCGCCGGCGGCTAGATGATATCCAGCGGCACGGCGTGTTTCGGGGGCGGGAAGGCTGCATCCAGCCGTTCCAGATCCTCCAAGTCGAACTGGATGTCCAGGGCGTCGGCGTTGGCCTCGACGTGTTCGACCGAACTGGCCTTGGGGATGGCGATGACGCCGTCGTGGCGCAGGACGGCGGCCAGCGCCACCTGGGCCGGGCTGGCGGAATGGCGATTGGCGATGTCGCGGATCAGGGGCTGCTCAAGCAGTTCGCCGCGACCCAGCGGCGAATAGGCCATCATCGGCATGTCGCGCGCCTGCATCCACGGGAAGAGGTCGAACTCCACCCCGCGTGAGGCGAGATTATAGAGCAGCTGGTTGACGGCGCAGTCCTCGCCCCCCTCGATCTCCATCAACTGCTCCAGGGCGCGCAGGTCCAGGTTCGACACGCCCCAGCGGGCGATCATCCCTTCGTCGACCAGGTCGCGGAACGCTTCGACGGTCTCCTCCAGCGGGACGTTGCCTTCCCAGTGCAGCAGATAGAGATCCAGCCGCTCGACGCCGAGCCGTTCCAGCGACTTCTCGCAGGCCAGCATCATCTTCATCTCGGACGCATTCTCGGGCCGGACCTTGGAGACCAAAAAGACCTCATCGCGCCGCCCGGCGATGACTTCGCCCACCAGCCGCTCCGACCGGCCGTCGCCATACAGTTCAGCCGTGTCGATCAGGGCCATGCCCAGGTCGATGCCGCGCGCCAGGGCCTGCTGCTCTTCATCGCGCCAGGCCGGGTCGTCGCCCAGCTCCCAGGTGCCTTGGCCGAGGGCGGGAACGGTCGTACCGTCCGCAAAAGTGACGAGGCGGGTCATGTCCGTCCTGACGATAATGAGCGGCGAAGACGCCGTCGGAGGAAGCGATGCGAACCCGGCATATCAAGACCGACGGTCTGGTCCAACAGGTTCTGGAGGCCGGGTTCGAGGATGACAACGCGCCGCTGGTCCTGCTGATCCACGGCTTCCCAGAACTAGGGATCAGCTGGCGCGCCCAGGTCCAGGCGATCTCGCAGGCGGGCTATCATGTCGTCGCCCCGGACATGCGGGGCTATGGCGGGACGGACAAGCCGGAGGGGGTGGAGGCCTACGCGATCCTGCATCTGGTCGGGGACATGGTCAATCTGGTCCGCGCGCTGGGCAAGGCGTCCTGCATCGTCGTCGGGCATGACTGGGGCGCGCCGGTGGCCTGGTATTGCGCCCTGTTGCGGCCGGATCTGTTCACGGCGGTCGCGGGGCTGTCGGTGCCGTTCCAGCCGCGCCGACCCAAGGGACCGCCCACGGCCGCCATGGCCGCCATCTCGAAACGGGCCGGGCTGGGCGACCTTTACATCAGCCGATTCCAGGCGCCGGATGCGCACCGCGCGCTGGACGCCGATCCGGCGATGGCGCTGAGGAAACTGTTCTACGCCTACGACGGCGCGACGCCCGCCGATCGCAGATCGACCGGCTTCATGCCCGAAGGCGTGGCCCTGCTCGATACCATCGCCGACGACGCGACCCTGCCGCCATGGATGAGCGAGGCGCATTTCCAGGAATATGTGCAGGCCTTTTCGGCGGGCGGGTTCGAAGGGCCGCTGAACTGGTATCGGGCGATGGACCTAAACTGGTCGCTGACGGCCTTTGTGCAGCACCAGAAGATCACCCCGCCCGCCCTGTTCATCGTCGGCGAGGACGACCCGGTCCGCCACTACGCCGGCGGGCATGAGGCGAGCCTGAAGGACTGGGCGCCGAACCTGATCCGCTCGGTCGTCGTGCCGGGCGCGGGTCACTGGATCCAGCAGGAACGGGCGGACGAGATCAACCGTCTGCTGCTGGATTTCCTGCAGAGCCTCTAGGCCGCCTGCCTCGTCGTCATCTGATCACGCGCCTCGGCCACGATCTCCAGGCTGCGGATGCGGGCGGTATTGTCGAACATCATGCCGGTGACCATCAGCTCGTCCACGCCGGTCAGGGCGATGAAGTCTGTCAGTTGGCGCTTGATGGTCTCCGGGCCGCCGATGGCGGAATAGAGCAGCCGGCCCTTGGCGCCGGCGATCTGCTGCGGCGTCAGGATCGCGGCGATGTCATCGACGGGCGGCGGCAGCTTACCCGGCTTGCCGGTCGAGAGGCGGGCGAAGCTCTGCTGCATCGACGTGGACAGGCGCACGCCCTCGGCGTCCGTATCGGCGGCGAAGACGTTGATCGCGGCCATGGCGTGGGGCTTGGCCAGGCGGTCCGAGGGGACGAACTCGCGGCGATACAGGGCCAGGGCCTCCAGCAGTAGTTCTGGCGCGAAGTGGCTGGCGAAGGCGTAGGGCAGGCCAAGCTGGCCGGCGAGCTGGGCGCTAAATAGGCTGGAGCCCAGAAGCCAGATCGGTACGCGCAGGCCGGCGCCCGGGACGGCGCGGACGGGCTGGTTCTCCGACGCCGGTTCGAACCATTGAATCAGTTCGACGACGTCGCGTGGAAACTGGTCGGCGCCTTCGAAATAGCGCCGTAGCGCGCGGGCGGTCGCACCGTCCGTGCCGGGCGCGCGGCCCAGGCCGAGATCGATCCGGCCGGGGAACAGGGTCTCCAGCGTCCCGAACTGTTCGGCGACGACCAAGGGCGCATGGTTGGGCAGCATGACGCCGCCGGAGCCGACGCGAATGCGCTCGGTCCCTGCCGCGACATGGCCGATGACTATGGCGGTCGCGGCGCTGGCGATGCCGGGCATATTGTGATGTTCGGCCAGCCAGAACCGCTCATAGCCGAGCCGATCGGCGGCCTGGGCCAGGGCCAGGGTTTCATCCAGGCCGCGTCGGGCGTCGCCGCCTTCGACGATGGGGGAGAGGTCGAGAACTGAAAACGGGATCATGACGCCTAGATCGGGTCTGTCCCTCGGGGTTCAAGGGCGAGGGTCTGGAACCGCAACCGGATCAGGCGCTTTAAACTCATCTCGACGAACGGAGACTGCGTCATGACCGACACCGATTCCACCAAGCCCGAAGCGGATTGCGACGACGCCCGCGAAGCGGCCGACATGGGCGAAAAGCCGGATCTGGGTCACAAGGCGGATACGCTGATCGACGCCCTGGACGGCAGCGATTCGGGATCGGACACGCGGGCGGGTTCGCTGCGCGGCGGGTCGGCAGCAGGCGCGGATGACGACCCGGATTCGGCCAAGATCAATGCGCGTCTGGCCCAAGAAGGCTCGGCCGATAAAGGCGCGGCTGATCAGGACGACGCCGCCGACTGAGCGGGCGCCTTGTCGCCGCCGCAACCATGCGCCACGGTGGCGCTCTGACCCTCTCGGTCCAAGGACGATCTCTCGATGACGCTTCGCTTGGCGGTCTCCGCCGTCGTGGTTCTGTTTTGCCTCGCAGGATGTGATCGCTCGGCCCAATCGGTCGAGACCAAGGCTACGCCCGAAGCGTCGGCGCCGATCGTCGCTGATGCGACGCCTCCAGCAGCCGAAGCGCCCGCCGTCGTAGGGGGGGCTGCGCCCGCCGCCGCCGACGGCGCGCCGTCCTTTGCGGTCCTCTATCCCGGCGCACAGGTGGACGGCCAGCCGCTGGCTGCTGGCGGCGAGGCCGGGCCGGGCGGCCTGGTCACCTTCACCACAACCGCCTCGCCGGACGATGTCGTCGCCTTCTATCGCGAGCGCGCCGAGAAGGCGGGCCTGCGCTCCGTCGCCGGAATGAACCAGGGCGACACACGCGCCTATGGCGCGGCGGCGGACGCTGTGAACGGCGCCTCGCTGCAGGTCGTC
This sequence comes from Brevundimonas sp. ASV9, assembly GCF_016429195.1. GTDB lineage: Bacteria > Pseudomonadota > Alphaproteobacteria > Caulobacterales > Caulobacteraceae > Brevundimonas. The sequence goes on along the minus strand of NZ_JAELUF010000021.1, from coordinate 15,657 downwards.
GCCACGCCGACCGAGACCGGCCAGACCTCGGTCCAGCTGGGCTGGAGCGCCGGTCAGTGAGGCGGGTCGCCGCCCTGGGTGCGGCGACGGCGATCCTGCTGGCCGGGGGGTGCGCAGGGGCGCCGAAGGCGAACGGCGCGATGCCGGCTGAAGGCTATTTGAGCGATGAAGTTGTCGTCCAATTGACGAACGCAGTCCCGCCGGCCCCGGCTCCGGGGTCCGCCGCGGATATTGCGGACAAGGCGGCCTCGGCGCGTCTTGTGGCTCTGGAAAACGGCGACCGTTGGCTGCTCGCTACCGCCCATGCCGAGTTTCGTCCGCCGCTGGCCTTGCAACACTTCGATTGCGCCTTGGGTGTTCGTCTGGGGTCGGCCGAGACGCCAGCGCTGGACCGCGTGATGGCGCGGATCTTCCACAATGCGAACAGTGCGGCCGAACGCGTCAAGGCGCGCCAGGCGCGGCTGCGGCCGGTCGGCGACGATCCCGACCGGCGCGCTTGCCAGACCCTGACACCGGCGGCGAAACGCAGCGCCTCCTATCCGTCCGGCAGCGCGGCGGTAGCGACGGCCTATGGCGAGGCTTTTGCGGCTTTGGAGCCGGATCGGGCGGAGGCCGTGCGCCGCATCGGGCACGAGATCGGGGTCAGCCGCCTGATCTGCGCCATGCATTATCCGACCGATGTCGCGGTCGGCGAACAGATCGGGCGGGATATTGCGGCCAGGGCCGTCGCCACCCCGGCCTTCCAGGCGGACATGGCGGCGGCGAGGGGCGAGCTGGCGGCCGCGCGTCGCAGCGGCCTGACCAATCCCGGCTGCGCGGCCGAGCGCGCGGCCTTGGCGATCCCTCTGCCGTGATATGATAGCGGCGCTGGCCCTGGCCTTGCTGACCTCTCAGGCCTCGGCCGACCGGCCGTGCACGCCTCAAGAGGTCGCGGCGCTGACGGCGCCATCGACCCAGCCCTATCGCTTGACGTGCCAGGCCGACCTGTCGGGCGTCGATATCCGCCGCCGCGTGCTGATCGAGGGCGCGGAAGGCTCAGGCGCGTCGCTGGATTGCGGGGGCGGGACGATCCGCGCGCCGGGCCCGGCGACGACCGCCGCCCCAACCCTTGCTGTCTGGTCCCGCCGCGAGGGCGATCGGTGGTCGCGGCCGGTCGATGTGATGATCCGAAACTGCACCGTCGTCGGCAATGTGCGGATCTGGGGCATGGGGGCGGGGGGATCGATGCGCGACCTGCTGGCCTCGTCACGCACCGCCGGGCACACGCAAGCGGCCCAGTCCGCCGCGCCGATCCGCGTCACCCTGGACCGGATCCGGTTCGAGGGCGTGGGGACCATTCCCCTGTATGTCGGGCCCGGAGTCACGCGCACCACGGTGACGCGATCCCGCTTTACGGGGCGCTCGACCGCCACCGCCGTCTATCTGGACGCCGAGAGCGCAGGCGCGCTGATCCAGGACAACGATTTCAATATCCGCACCGGGCGCGAGCAGATCGCGGTGGACGGGTCGGGCGCCAACCGCATAGTCGGCAACCGGCTGGCGCTGCACGGCAAGGGCGGGGTGTTTCTGTATCGCAACTGCGGCGAGGACGGCGTGATCCGCCACCAGACGCCGTCCTATAATCAGATTACGGACAATCTGTTCACCGGCGTGGGCTGGCTAAGGCCGCGCGCGGTCGTGATTGGGTCGCGCGAGGGCGGACGACGCTACTGCGGCGACGACCGGGGCTGGCCGTTCGGGTCCAGCGCGGACGACGGCGACGGGGCTACGGGCAATCTGACGGCCCGAAACGTCGTGCGACGCTGATCGGACGCCTTGCGCAAAGCCGTGGTTGGGGGCTGATTGCGGTGCGGAGCGATTAAGGGGGTTGGATATGCGTTGGGTGTTGTTTCTGGCGTCCCTTGCGGCGGCTATCGGCTTTGCGGTGCTGACCGCCCAGACGCCTAAACCCCTGCCCGCCTCGGCGCCTGCGGTCCAATTCTCGGCCGCGCGCGCCATGATGGACGTAGACCGGATCGCACGAGCGCCGCATCCGGTCGGCTCGGCCGAGCATCGGCAGGTTCAGACCTATCTGGTCCAAAGGCTGACGGCGCTGGGGCTTCAGCCCAGTCTCCAGGCCGGGGCCCTGTCGCCCGCCGCCGTCGCGCGGCTCGAGCGTGAGGGTGGAAATGCGGGCGGCGTTCAGGCCGTTAATATCGTCGGTGTCCTGCCGGGACGGAATCCGGCCCTGCCTGCCGTCGCCATCATGGCGCATTACGACACCTCGCCGACCTCCCCCGGCGCCGCCGACGACACCTCCGGCGTGGCCGCCATTCTGGAGGCCGTGCGCGCGATCAAGGCGCGGGGCGTCGCCGAGCGGACGCTGCTGGTCCTGTTCACCGACGCCGAGGAGCTGAATCTGGACGGGGCGCGGGCCTTCTTCAGCGAACATCCGCTGCGCGACGACATCGGCGCGGTGATCAATCTGGAGGCGCGGGGCGGCGGCGGGCGCGCCATGATGTTCGAGACCGGACCCGGCAACGCCCAGACCATCGCCCGCTATGCTCAGGCGACCCAGAGGGCGACGGGCGGGCCGTCCAGCAACGCCCTGGCCATCTTCGTCTATCGGCTGATGCCCAATGGCACGGACTTCACCGTGGCGGCGGATCGGAGGCTGGCGGGGATCAATCTGGCCTTCATCGGCCGCCCGGCGCAATACCATTCACCGTCCTCGACGCCGCAGGCGCTGGATCAGGGCAGCGTGCAGCATATCGGCTCCCAGGCGCTCGAGATGGTCGATGATCTGCTGCGGGCGCCGACCCTGCCGCAGGCGACGCAGAACGCGGTTTATGCGGATGTGTTCGGCCTGTTCGTCGTGCAGCATTCCCCGGCGATCGGCTGGCTGCTGCTGACCGTGGGAGTCCTGGCGACGGCCTTCGCCGCCTGGGGGGCGCGCCATGTCACGGGCTTGCGGGCGACGTCGGTCGTGCGGGGTGCGGCGGATGGTCTGTGGTTGTTGGCGAGCGCGGTGGTGGTGGGACAGGCGGTGCGCGTCCTGGCCGGGCCGATCGGTCGTCGCGTGGATTCGGCCGACCTCTATTACACCTTGCTGCGTCGCCTGCCGGTTCTGGAAATCGCCGTGGCCTTGGCCATGCTGGCCCTGGTTCTGATGCTGACCGCAGGGCGACGCCTGCTGGGCCGATGGGGCGCGGCCGGGGTTGTCCTGGCGGCCTTCGCGATTGCAGCGGCGCTGGGCGGTTTCAGCCTGCCGGTCCTGGGGGCGACGGTGATCGCCCTGGCGCTCAGCCTGGCGCGGCCGAAACCGCAGGACGCAGACGCCGTCTGGGGCGGCTGGCTGGGGCTGATCATCTTGGTTCTGATCCTGGGCGGCGGGGTGCAGACGGTGGCGCCGGAAGCCGCCTTCCTGCTGCTGTGGCCGGGTCTGATCGCCGCCCTGGCGGCCGCGTCGACGGCGGTGATCGGCGCCCGCTTCGGGTCGTGGGCGTCCTTCGCGCCCGCCGTCGTCGCCACAGCACTCGTCGGCGGGTGGTTGCTGGTTCAGGGGCACGGGGTCTTCCTGGGGGTCGGCATGGACTTGCCTGGCGCAGTGGGGCTGATCGCCCTGATGATCGCGATGCTGGTCCGCCCGCTGGCGCCGCGATCGGGCCAGGCCTTGCCGATCTTCGCCGCCGCCAGCCTGGCGCTGGCCGTCGCGGTCGCCGTGGGGGCCAGGTTGGTCGCTTGATCCGGATGCGTTTCGCAGTCGTCCGCGCGATGAAACCGGGCTAAGCATACCGCTGCTGTTTTTCGGGGCCTCGGCGCGTTTGCACCATCTTCACGTCAATCCGTTCACCGTCCTGTCGCTGGCGATCGCGATCCTGGGCGCGTGGACGGCTCTGGATCTGTTCAACCGCACCCGCGACCAGATCGGCGCGACGCGGTTGCGTTGGCTGGGCGTGGCCGCCCTGGCGCTGGGCGTCAGCATCTGGTCGATGCATTTCATTGCCATGCTGGGGTTCGAGGCCGAAGGCCCCGTCTTCTATGATCCCGGCCTGACGCTGGTCTCCTTTCTGCTGGCGACGGCCGGCACGTCCGCGGCCTTCCTGACGGCAGGGACGGCCCAGGCCAGACCCTTGCGACTGGCGCCGGCGGCCCTGCTGATGGGCGGGTCCGTCGCCGCCATGCACTATGTCGGGATGGCGGCGATGCGGATGAACGCCGTCCTGAGCTATCAGCCCGTGCTGGTCGCCCTGTCGGTGGTCGTCGCGGTCGCCGCCGCCTACGCCGCCCTGATTGCGGCCGGCCAGGAGCGGAGCCTGGCCTGGCGCGCGGTCGCCGCCGTCATCCTGGGTCTGGCCATCGTCTCCATGCACCATGTCGGCATGGCGGCCCTGATCCTGACCCCGATCGCTGACGCAGGGCCGGTGGAGGGCGGGGCGTCGCCGGTGGTCCTGGCGGTCGCGGTGACGACCGGGGCGGTGACACTGCTGTTCCTCGCGCTGGGCGCCTCGATCGTGGATCAACGCGCCAATGTTCTGGCGGCCGTGGACGCCGGCGGCGTCGGCTTCTGGGAAGCGACCCTGCCGATGAAGACGACGATGATGTCGCACCGCGCGCGCGAAATCCTGTCCATTGATCCGTCCTGCCGCCTTGGCGCAACCGAGGTCGGCGATCGTCTGTCGCCCGAGGATTTGCCGTTGCATCGCCAGGCGCTGCAGCGCGCCTTGGCGGGAGAGGGCGAATATGATCAGGAATGGCGTCTGCCGGCCTCGGGTCGCTGGATCCATCTGCGCGGGCGCCTGATCCGCAGTCGTTCGGGCCGGCCGATTAAGATGTCGGGCGTCATCACCGACATCACCGATCGCCGCGAAGCCTTCGCCGCCCTGGCCGACAGCGAACGCTTGCAGCGACTGCTGATCAACGAACTGAATCACCGGGTGAAGAACACCCTGGCCACGGTGCAGTCCATCGCCCATCAGACGGCGCGGCGCACGCCGGACGTCGCCACCTTCACCGCCCTGTTCGAGGCGCGGCTGGTGGCCCTGTCCAATACGCAGAACCTGCTGACGGCCGCGAACTGGGAGCGTGTCGATCTGCGCGCCATGCTGGCTCAGGAACTGGCCCCCTATGCCGAGGAACAGGTTCGCCTGACCGGTCCGGCCGTCGATCTGAACGCGCAACAGACGTTGGGGATGGGGATGGTCTTTCACGAACTGGCGGTGAACGCCGCCAAATACGGCGCCCTGTCGAACGCCTCGGGCTGCGTGCGGGTCGACTGGTCCGTGGCGGAAGGCCATCTGCTGCTGGATTGGGTCGAAAGCGGCGGTCCGGCGGTGTCGCCGCCTCAACGCAAGGGCTTTGGTTCGGTGCTGATCGATTCGACCATCAACCGCTCGCTGCGCGGCTCGGCGGTCATGACGTACGACCCCGAAGGCGCCGGCTTCAGTCTGCGTCTTCCGCTGTAGCCTGCGTCAAAAACGGTCGTAGGTTTTGAGTGTTCTTGTTTTGATCAATGAGAACATCTTGTGAACCGGAACAAACCATGCACATAGTCGGCCTCACGAAACGGGGGCGGGTCCAGGCGGGTCTCTCCCAAGCTTAATGACAGGAATCATGGCAAGGGAGACGAAGGCAATGGCTTCACAGGCGGCACTCAAGTTGGTGGGCAAGGACGACGGCGACAAGCAACGGGCCCTGGAGGCGGCGATCGCGCAGATCGATCGCGCCTTCGGCAAGGGCTCGGTGATGAAGCTCGGCAAGGCCGGGCAGGTGAACGAGATCGAGAGCGTCTCGACCGGTTCGCTGGGCCTGGACATGGCGCTGGGCATCGGCGGTCTGCCGGTCGGGCGGGTGATCGAGGTGTTCGGCCCGGAATCCTCGGGCAAGACGACCCTGGCCCTGCACACCGTCGCCGAAGTGCAGAAGAAGGGCGGGGTCGCCGCCTTCGTCGACGCCGAACACGCGCTGGACCCGGTCTATGCCCAGAAGCTGGGCGTCAATCTGGACGACCTGCTGGTGTCCCAACCCGACACCGGCGAGCAGGCGCTGGAAATCGTGGACACGCTGGTCCGGTCGGGCGCCGTGGACATCGTGGTCGTCGACTCCGTCGCAGCCCTGACGCCGCGCGCCGAGATCGAGGGCGAGATGGGCGACAGCCTGCCGGGCCTTCAGGCCCGTCTGATGAGCCAGGCGCTGCGCAAGCTGACGGCCTCGATCTCCAAATCGAAATGCATCGTGCTGTTCATCAACCAGATCCGTCACAAGATCGGCGTCATGTACGGCTCGCCCGAGACGACGACGGGCGGCAATGCGCTGAAGTTCTACGCCTCGGTGCGTCTGGACATCCGCCGCACCGGCGCGATCAAGAACCGCGACGAGGTGGTCGGCAACACCACCCGGGTCAAGGTGGTCAAAAACAAGGTCGCCCCGCCGTTCCGCGAGGTCATCTTCGACATCATGTACGGCGAGGGCATCTCCAAGTTGGGCGAGGTCATCGACCTGGGCGTCAAGGCCGGCATCATCGAGAAGTCGGGCAGCTGGTTCAGCTATGACTCCACCCGGATCGGTCAGGGCCGCGAGAATGTGCGCGAGTTCCTGAAGCAGAATCCGGACATCGCGGCCTCGATCGAAAAGGCCGTGCGCGCCTCGACCAACAAGATCGCCGACGAACTGCTGGGCACGCCCGAGCCGGACGAAGGCCAGGACCTGGAAGGCTGACGCCGGCCTCCGAGGCTGGGCGGACTTTTAGAGTTCGTCCTGTCTCGGTCCGGTCTTTTCACCGCTACTCCGTCGCCCCTAGCGACCCGCCACCGACCCCGCGAAGGGCGCCGGAGCGACCCGCTCGACCTCGTGTCGGGCGGGTCTTTTTCTTTTGTGAGCGGTGCTGATCTTTCTTTCGCCATTTCGGGCCAAGCGTAGCCGAGACTCGCAACCCAGCGGCGCGAGTGAGCGCGAAGCTGTCGCGGACTCGATGCCCCGAGATCCTGCGATGGAAAGATCGCCTCCGGCGCCGCTGGGTCCCCCCCGGTCGCGCTTGGCGTGCCGGAGGATGACGAAAGTCAAACGCCAAACGAAAACGGGCGACCCGAAGGCCGCCCGTTCGTCGTTTTACCGATGTCGCCTGCTGATCAGGCGGCGGCCTTCTCCGGGGTGAACTTGCCGTAGAAGGTTTCGTTCTTCGCCGCCATGTCTCGCAACAGCTGCGGGACCTTGAAGCGGTCGCCGTACGCGGCGGCCAGACGGTCTGCGGTTTCGACGAACTTGGCCAGGCCGATGCCGTCGATCATGCTGATCGGGCCGCCGGTCCAGGGCGCGAAGCCCCAGCCCAGGATGGCGCCCAAGTCCGCTTCGCGCGGATCGTCGATGACGCCCTCTTCCCAGCAGCGGGCCACTTCGACGGCTTGGCGATACAGCAGGCGTGTCTTCAGCTCGTCGATCTGAGCGAAGGCGGTCGCCTCTTCCGGCTGATCGATGCCCTTGGTGGTGGGGGCCAGTTCGCCCAGACCCTTCCAGATCGTCTTGGGCTTGCTGTCATAGTCGTAGAAGCCCTTGCCGTTCTTGCGACCGAAGCGACCGCCCTCGACCATCTTGGCGACGATGTCGGCGCCTTCCGATGGCACATATTTGTCGCCCAGATCCAACGCCGTCTGTTTGGCGATCTTGTAGGACAGGTCCAGGGCGACGTCGTCGTGCATCTCCAGCGGGCCGCGCGGCATCCCGGTCATGCGACCGACATTGTCGATCAGGGCGGGGCCATAGCCCTCTTCCAGCATCGCCATGCCCTCCATCAGGAAGGTGGAGAAGCAGCGCGAGGTGTAGAAGCCGCGGCTGTCGTTGACGACGATCGGCGTCTTCTTGATCTTCAGCACATAGTCCAGCGCCTTGGCGATGGCGGCCTGACCCGTCTTTTCGCCCAGGATGATCTCGACCAGCATCATCTTATCGACGGGCGAGAAGAAGTGGATGCCGATGAAGTCCTCGGGCCGCACCGAAGCCTCGGCCAGGCCGGTGATCGGCAGGGTCGAGGTGTTGGAGCCGAACACAGCGCCGTCAGCCAGTTGCGCCTCGGCGCGCTTAGTCACATCAGCCTTGATCTCCCGGTTCTCGAACACGGCCTCGACGACCAGATCGGAACCCTTGATCAGCTCATAGTCCGTCGTCGCCGTGACCGAACCCAGCAGGGCGTCATACTTCTCCTGCGTCAGCTGACCGCGCGACAGGCGCTTCTTCAGCAGTTCCTCGACGTGGGCCTTGCCCTTGTCGGCGGCTTCCTGCGTCTGGTCGATCAGGATGGTTTCGATGCCGGCCAGCGCCTGCACATAGGCGATGCCCGCGCCCATCATGCCGGCGCCGATGACCGTGACCTTCTTCGGATCGGACTTGGGCACGCCCGCCGGGCGCACGGCGCCCTTGTCCAGTTCCTGCTTGGACAGGAACAGCGAACGGATCATGGCCTGGGCCTGCGGCGTCATCAGGGTCTTGATGAAGTAGCGGGTCTCGATACGCAGGGCCGCGTCCATCGGCACCTGGGCGCCTTCGTAAACGGCCTTCATCAGGTTCACGACGGCCGGATAGTTGCCGTAGGACTGCTTGCGCAGCATGGCGTTGCCGACCATGAAGTTCTGGATGCCGGCCGGGTGATAGGGGCCTCCGCCGGGCAGTTTGAACGACTTCTCGTCCCAGGGCTGGACGGCCTTGCCGCCGTTCTTGATCCAGGCCTTGGCGGCCTCGACCGACTGGCCCTTTTCGACCACCTCATGGACGATGCCGGCGCCCTTGGCGTCGTTCGGGCGGAAGGACTTGCCCTCGCTCATCGCCATCATGGCGTTCTGAACGCCGACCAGACGCGTCAGGCGCTGGGTGCCGCCGCCGCCGGGGAACAGACCGACCTTGATCTCGGGCAGGCCCAGCTGGATTCTGTTGTCGTTCTCGACCACGCGGTAGTGAGCGGCCAGGGTGAACTCCAGTCCGCCGCCTAAGGCCAGGCCGTTGATCGCGGCCGCGATCGGCTTGCCAGAGGTTTCCAGCGCCCGGAAGGCGCCGTTCAGCTTCCAACCGGCGTCGAACGCCTTTTGCAGGTCGCCGCCGCCCGACAGCACGCCGCCGGCCATGTCGCCAAGGTCCGCGCCGGCGCAGAAGCCCGAGGCCTTGCCCGAGGTGATGACGGCGCCCTTGATGGCGTCGTCGGTCTTGATGCGTTCGACCAGCTCGGGGATTTCCTTCATCACCGAGGAGGTCAGGGTGTTCATCGAACGGCCCGGAACGTCGAAGGTAATCAGGGCGATGCCGTCGGCGTCGACGTCGATCTTGAAGTTTTCCATATCCATTTGCTCCCGGATCAGACGCGTTCGATGACAGTGGCGGTGCCCATGCCGCCGCCGATGCACAGGGTGACCAGGGCGGTCGACTTGTTCGAGCGCTCCAGCTCGTCCAACGCGATGCCGGTGATCATGGCGCCGGTGGCGCCGAGCGGGTGGCCCATCGAGATGCCGCCGCCATTCACGTTCATCTTGGCGTGGTCGATGTCCAGCGCCTGCATGTAGCGCAGGACGACGGCGGCGAAGGCCTCGTTCAGCTCCCACAGGTCGATGTCGTCGGGCGTCATGCCCAGCTTGCCCAGCAGTTTGCGGGTCACATATTCCGGGCCGGTCAGCATGATCGACGGCTCCGAACCGATCGAGGCGCCGCCCAGAATCTTGGCGCGGGGCTTCAGGCCCAGGGCCTGGCCGGCTTCCAGCGACCCGATCAGCACGCCGGCCGAACCATCGACGATGCCGGACGAGTTGCCCGGCGTGTGGACGTGATTGACGCGTTCGACCTCGGGATAGCGCTGATTGATTACGCCGTCGAAGGCCATTTCGCCCATCATGGCGAAGGAGGGGTTCAGGCCGCCGAGCGCCTGCATGTCCGTGTTCGGACGGATCGTCTCGTCATGATCCAGAATGGTCAAGCCCAGCTGGTCCTTGACGCCGATCACCGAGTTCTTGAACCGGCCCTCGGCCCAGGCCTTGGCGGCGCGCTTGTGGCTCTCGACCGAATAGGCGTCCACGTCGTCGCGGCTGAAGCCGTACTTGGTGGCGATCATGTCCGCCGAGACGCCCTGCGGCACGAAATAGGTCGGGAAGGCCGAGGAAGGGTCGGTCGGCCAGGCGCCCATGTCCGAACCCATGGGCACGCGGCTCATGACTTCGACGCCGCCGCCGACTGCGAAGTCGGCCTCGCCGGACTTCACTTTGGCCGTCGCCATGTTCACGGCTTCCAGGCCCGAGGCGCAGAAACGGTTGATCTGGACGCCCGCCGTATATTGCGACCAGCCGGCCGAAAGCACGGCCGTGCGCGCGATATCGGCGCCGAGTTCGCCCACGGGCGTGACGCAGCCCAGGATGACGTCGTCGACCTTGGAGGTGTCCAGGTCGTTGCGGTCGCGCAGCGCTTCCAGCACCTGGGTCGCCAGGCTGAGGCCGGTGATCTCGTGCAGCGAGCCGTCCTTCTTGCCCTTGCCGCGCGGCGTGCGGACGGCGTCGTAGATATAGGCGTCAGCCATGGAAGTGCGTCTCCATCTTTGGGCCCATCCTCAACGTGCGGCAGGTCGCGGCACGACGGACAAGGCGGTTCCAAGCGTGGACGCCAAGAACCCTACGTTTACGTCAACGTCAAGTAATAAGCCGCGTGATCGCGGCCGCTTGAGGCGGATGCTTCGACGGACTGACGGTATCAGAACGTGGGAATGCCGGCCGAGCGCCCGCTGTCAGCGAGGCGGAATACGGGTGGCGCCGCCGGTGATCTTGCAGGCGTATTCGGTCTGCGGACGGCCGGTCTGAACGCCCGTCGGCGTCAGAATGCCTTGGTCACGCGTGCAGGCGGCTTCCAAGGCGTTCAGCTCCTGCTGATAGCTATTGGTCGCGCCCATCGTGCCGCAGCCCGAAAGCAGCGGCAGGACAACGGCGGCGGAAAGGATGAGGATACGCATGGTTCGGTGCTCCCTTTGGAGCGTCAACCGCTCCACATAGCCCCCCGGCCCTCGAAGACTAATGCGTCGCCGACAGCCTGACCAGCTTGCCGTTCTGCTCGTCGGTAATGGCCCAGACCGACCCGTCGGCGCCGACCGCCACATCGCGGATGCGTTCGCCCAGGTCCGTCAGCAGGCGCTCTTCGCCTACCACGCGGTCATTCTGGATCACCAGACGCGCGATATGTTTTTCCTTCAGTCCTGCGACCAGCAGGTTGCCGTCCCAGCCGGGGAACATGGCGCCCTGATAGAAGGTGGCGCCGCCGGGCGCGATCACCGGATCCCAGTAATAGACGGGCTGTTCGGTGCCGTCCTTTTTCGTCGCGCCGCTGTTGATCGCGCCGCCTGCATATTCGACCCCGTAGGCCGCATCCGGCCAGCCGTAGTTGGCGCCGGCCTTGTCCAGATTGACCTCGTCGCCGCCGCGCGTGCCGTGTTCGATGGTCCAGATGGCGCCCGTTCCCGGTTGGACGGCGACGCCCTGGACATTGCGGTGTCCCAGGCTCCAGATTTCCGGCAGGGCGCCGGCGCGGCCGACGAAGGGGTTGTCCTGCGGGACCGTGCCGTCAGCGTTGATGCGGATGGTCTTGCCCATGTGGGAGCCCAGATCCTGCGCCTGGGGCCGCATCGGCTTGTCGGAGCGTTCACCCAGGGTGATGAACAGCTTGCTGTCCGGCGCGAAGGCCAGGGACGATCCGAAATGCTTGTCGCCGTCATAGACGGGCAGGGCGCGGAAGATGACCTGGACGTTTTCGACACGCGATCCGTCGTCCGACAGGCGCCCGCGCGCAACCGAGGTGGCGTTGCCGCCCTCGCGGGGTTCGGCGTAGCTCCAATAGATCATGTGATCCTGCGCAAAGCTCGGCCCGACGATGACGTCCAGCAGACCGCCCTGACCGCGCGCATCAACGGCAGGCAAGCCCGTGACCGGTTCGCCGACCTGGCCCTGGGCGGTGATGATGCGCAGACGGCCCGGCTTTTCAGTCACCAGCCAGCGACCGTCGGGCAGGGCCGCCAAACCCCAGGGGTGGACAAGGTCCGAGGCCACCACCGTGTGGGTCATGGCCTGTTCGGTCTTGACGCCCGGCGCGCGGGTCTGGCCGGCGAAGGCCGGTTGCTGATCGGGATTGTTCGCCGGACGGGTTTCCAGCGGGGCCCCGGCCTGAGGCGCGGCGCCGGCGCTCTCGCTATTTGCGCCACAGGCGGCGGCGAGAACGAGCAGGGATGTCGAGGCGGCGGCGACGATCAGGCGCATGAAGGGCGAACTCCGGCTGGGCTTTGGGCAGTCGTTAGGAAACGGCGAGGCCAGCGTTACCGTTCCTGCCGCAAGGCGTCTTGCGCTCTATCGCCGCAGGTTCTGGTCCGAGACGACTTGAACCGCGCGCCCGACGGCGATATAGGCACGCCTCTTTCGCGCTGGCCCCGGCCGCGCGCAGGGCCCGGGACTGGGTAGCTCAGATGGTTAGAGCGGTGGATTCATAACCCACAGGTCGGCGGTTCGATCCCGCCTCCAGTCACCATTTCCACTATGCTGAGCAAAGTCGTCAGTTCAAAGCGGTCCAGGCGGAATGCCGACGATCGAGCGGTCGTATTGCACGGCGTCTCGGCTCTGAATTTCGCGAAGTTCCTTGCGCTTGGCCTCGACCAGAGCAGCATATTGCTCAGGCGTATAGCAGATGGTCTGCTCAAGCCTGCGACCTGTCAGGGCTCGCCGCTCGCAGACGCGGCGCGCCCGGGGAGGGGGCGCTGCTTGGTCCTCAGCGGCAACCTGAGGTGACGGCGCTGTCGTCGCTGGAGGGGTTTGAGCTAATGCTTGCAATGCTAGCGTGGATGCAAAGGCCAATGATGTTGCGAACATGCGTGTCTCCTTGATGATCTACGGTCTCATGTCTCGTCCCAACTAGCAAATACAACGCGCGCAGCGATCGATCGTGAGTTGCGCGTAACGACTGCCGTTGCTTTGGCTGGCTGCAACCTGCGCCGTTGTGCTGCGTTTTTCGGTCGAGCTTTCAACCTTGACCGGAGTTTCGTCGTGACGATCCGAACCAAAGCCCTGATGGCGGCCGTCGCCGCAATGACGCTGGGCGCGGCCGCCTGCACCCAGGCCGAGCAGGAAAAGACCGAGGCGCATGCCGAGGCTGCCGCCGACAAGACGGCCGATGTGGCGTCTCAGGCCGGGGAAGTGATCGAGGGCGGCGCGATGAAGGCGGCGCAGGCGGTCGAGAGCGGCGCCGGCAAGGTCGCCGACAAGCTGGAAACCGAACAGGCCGAAGCGGCGGCCGAGGGCAAGCCCGGCGCGATCAATCCCGCGACCGACCAGCGCGTGCCGGCAAACAACAACTAAAGCCGATCAGGCGGAGGGCGGCGCGCCGCCTTCCGTCAGGATCGCATCGATCAGCGCGCGGGCTTCTTGGCTGGACCAGTCCGCCTCACCCTTCATGACAGCCCGAACGCGGCCTTGACGATCCAGAACGATGGTCTGCGGCATGGCGCCCTTGCCGGGAAACTCGAACGGCAGTTGGAATTTGTCGTCGCTGTAGAAGGGCAGGGGCGCGTGATCGGCCAAGAAGCGTTTCGCCTCGGCTGCGGCTTCGGGTGTGGCGTCCACGTTGATCGGCAGGACGACCAGATCCTCGTTCGTCTCATAGGCCTTCGCCAGCGCCTGGAGCGTGGGCATTTCCGCCTTGCAGGGCGCGCACCACATCGCCCACAGGTTCACGACCACGACCTTGCCCTGGAAGGCCGAGAAGCGGACGGCTGTGCCCGTGCGATCGCGGAACGCGTATTCGGGCGCCGGTTTCGACTCGGCCGGGGTCGATATCGCGGCCAGGGATCCGACCGCGAAGCGCGCCAGATCGCTTTTCGGCGCCTCGGTGGCGGTTGCGGTCTGTTCGACTTGCGCCTTCTGGCGATGATTGGCGTATAGCGACATCGCCATGCCGCCGGCGCCGGCGATGGTGCTGACGACGACGACCGCGCCGACGACCGCCCAGATCGCCTTTCTTGAGCCGCTCATGACCGAAACACCTTCTCCCGACGCCAATCCATCCGGCGGTTCGACTGCGCCGGCGAAGCCCGCGGGTCAAGACATGTGGGGTGGACGCTTTTCGTCGCGCCCTGCCGAGATCATGCAGGCGATCAACGTCTCCATCGGCGTGGACCAGCGCCTGTGGCGTCAGGATCTGGCCGGATCGCGGGCCCACTGCCGCATGCTGGCCAAGCAGGGCATCATCGCGCAGGCCGATGCGGATGCGATCCTGAGCGGGCTGGAGGTCATCCAGTCCGAGATCGAGGCCGGGACCTTCCCGTTCCGCGACCAGTTCGAGGACATCCACATGAATGTGGAGGCGCGCCTCAATGAACTGATCGGCGAGCCGTCGGGCCGGCTGCACACGGCGCGCAGCCGCAATGATCAGGTCGCCGTCGATTTCCGCCTGTGGGTCCGCGACGCCTGCGATCGCTCGGTCGCGCAGTTGAAGGCCTTGCAGGCTGCGCTGCTGACGCGCGCCGAGCAGCATGCCGGCGACCTGATGCCCGGCTTCACCCATTTGCAGACCGCCCAGCCCGTGACCCTGGGTCACCATCTGATGGCCTATGTCGAGATGTTTGGCCGTGATGCCGGACGTTTCGCCGACGCCCGCGCCCGGATGAATGAAAGCCCGCTGGGGGCGGCGGCCCTGGCCGGTTCGCCCTTCCCCATCGATCGTCAGGCGACGGCGGCGGATCTGGGTTTCGACAGGCCGATGGCTAATAGCCTGGACGCCGTGTCGGACCGCGACTTTGCGCTGGAAAGCCTGGCCGCCGCCTCAATCACGGCCGGGCATCTGTCGCGCTTGGCTGAGGAGATCGTGGTCTGGATGACGCCGATGTTCGGTTTCGCCAGCCTGCCCGACGACCTGACCACCGGCTCGTCGATCATGCCGCAGAAGCGCAATCCGGATGCCGCCGAACTGGTGCGGGCCAAGACCGGGCGGATCATGGGTTCGCTGGTCGCTCTGTCCACGGTGATGAAGGGCCTGCCGCTGGCCTATTCCAAGGATATGCAGGAGGACAAGCCGCCGGTGTTTGAGGCCTTCGACGCCCTGGATCTGGCCTTGGTCGCGATGACGGCGATGGTTTCGGCCCTGCAACCCAACACCCAACGGATGGCCCAGGCGGCGGGCGCGGGCTTTTCGACCGCGACAGACCTAGCCGACTGGCTGGTGCGCGAACTGAACCTGCCGTTCAGAAAGGCGCACCACGTGACCGGCGCGGCGGTCAAACGGGCGGAGGGGTTGGGCGTGGATCTGTCGCAACTGCCGCTGGAAGAAATGCAGAAACTGGAGCCAGGGATCACCGAAGCGGTTTACAAGGTGCTGACCGCCGAGGCTTCGTGCCAAAGCCGCCAAAGCTATGGGGGAACCGCGCCGGAACAGGTCCGTGCGCGCATCGCCGACTGGAGAGCCCGCCTGTGAAAAAATCTCTGATCCTCGCGGGCGCGCTCGCCCTCCTGACCTCCGCCTGCGGCCGGATGGCCGATCTGGAATCGCCGGTGCGCGAGACCGAGCGTGCGCCGCGCAGCAGCCGAGCGCCGGGGCTGCCCGAGCCGGCGACCATGAACCGTCCGTCCAGCAGCGTACCGATCGACGGCGGCCCGTCCAACCCGATCGGCGCCGGCGCCGCCCAGAACG
>NZ_JAELUF010000212.1 GCF_016429195.1 Brevundimonas sp. ASV9 | reverse complement strand
GATGCATTCTTGTCGACGGCTTACTCTTCTTTTGCAACATCAATCTGTTTAGAACGAAGTTTTTCCAGTAGCTGGATCGAGTCGTCAGTCTCATCGCCAATTGCAGCAGACGGTCCACGTCGGTGATAAAAAGGGTACTCAAACTCCGGAGGATAAAAGCCTGCATATTCCCAGTCAAGTATCGCCTTTATCTTGAGTGTTTCCGGATCGACGATGACGTTTTCTTGCGATAAGTCATTGTGGCAGAAAACGTATTCGCGAGTTGTAGACGGCTGCAGATTCCAGCAGCTCTCGTTCTCTGCGTGCCGCAAGACTCTATAAGGTGGGATGACAATTCCAGACGGTCCGCCCATGTGCATAGACGCCAATGTTCTGAGTTTGGCACCATGCAGCTCCAGCTCTTTGCGTATCACATGTTTCTTCTCTTCCTCGACGTGAGCGTACTGATGCCTCCCACAAATTCTGTTCCTAAGTAATATGCACCATCTTCTGGAAAGTGTGAGTAGAGAGTTGGAACGGGAATATCGGTGTTATCGCGGATGAATTGCATCGACGCAGCTTCGTTCATGAGGCGCTCGGTTCCGAGAGGGGGTATATGAATGCCCTTGTATCC
>NZ_JAELUF010000211.1 GCF_016429195.1 Brevundimonas sp. ASV9 | reverse complement strand
CCTTTTTGCTGCTCCTTCGACACGCTTGCCATTCTCTGCTATTGTGAAAATCCCTCAGGCACAGCCTCACGCGATGGCGTGCGCTAGTCTGCATCGGAATCTGTCTTTGCCTCCCGCACAAAGCCATGCATTCCCTCGTTTGGGGGTCCCGAAAACGCCACGCCACCCCACTCTCTTTCTAACATCTCACCTTGGACTCTTGGACCTCATCTACGAGGTATCGGATATTGCTTCAAGCACCTAAGTGGATGATGTTGACCTCGAATTGTACAGATCGGAACGCACCGTGAGCATTCTCGTCATATATGGCTTGCTCACAGCCTCAATCGACAAGTCTCGGCAGTCCCATCCCGACACCGTCAAAGGTGAGGCATATCAACCTGTAGCGGCATTTCAACCGAACAATTTAAACCTTTTCTACGGACTTTAACCGACAGACTGTTCCACCGCTGGATTCAGACTTGCACTGCCTCTCTTGGTTCTCTGCAAATCTGCCAATTGCTCTCCGTAACTCTCCGCTTCATTTCCAACTTCCCCGCGTTTGTTTGATATTGATCACGGCCGAGCATCGGACATGATGAGGAGAACCATGTTGATCCTGTCTCTTATACACA
>NZ_JAELUF010000210.1 GCF_016429195.1 Brevundimonas sp. ASV9 | reverse complement strand
GTTCCGACGCCTGATTCGTAGGATATGATTTGCAGAGAGCCATCGCTACACCGACGCTTGAAGCAGCGCGATATGCGCGTCACATTGGACGGCACCTGTATACTTCCCTTTGGATGGCGCAGCGTCGGCCTGGCAAACCCATTATCGCTATCCATCCATGTGCCATCGCAGCAAACAATGAGGCGCTTCTTTGTCTGCGCCGCGGTACGAGGCGTAGGTATGCCCCCGTTGGTGGAGGCGTAACCTGCACTGATCATGGGTGGTGGTGGTGGTGGTGGTGGGCGCGGCGCGACACGTCTTTACAAGCGGCAACGACAGCGCATAGGACGCCAATCAAAGTCGCGCGCCTTGAATGAACGACGTGTTTTTTTCTTCTTTGCAGGCTGTCGTCGCGCCTGTAAATGAACGAAGAAATAAATAGAGAGAGAAAAAAAAGAGAGAAAGAATAAAGAGAAAAAAGGAAACAAACCAGCTCGAGGCCAAGCCGCGAAAAACGGAGAGAGAGAGTTGGTGGTGAAAGGAGGAGGGAGAAACACGCACGAGGCAAAGGGGAGGGAGCAGGAGAGGAGGAGGTGGAGAGGAGCGTGTGTGGTTGTTGCTGGTGTGGTGCTGTC
>NZ_JAELUF010000209.1 GCF_016429195.1 Brevundimonas sp. ASV9 | reverse complement strand
GAGACAGGGGATGCCCGGCCTTGCCAGCTGACATTGTGCCACGGCAGGTAACACTTCGCGACCGACAGACGGTAGCGACGATTGTGCCCGTTGCCTCGCGGCACCAGTTGCCGCTGTCGCTGCTCCTGTATCTCTGCGACCAGATCAACAAGGAGATTGAGCTGGGCGACACCTACCCGATGATGGAGCCCTTTACACCAGAAGGCTTCGCAGACCACTGGTTCCAAAACTTTGGCGCCGTCATGCTGCTGGGCAACATTGACAGCGCCGAGGCCATTGCCGACAGCCAGGACTGGGCGCACATGTGTCTCGGCAGCTTCTTCATCAAGCCAAACTACCCGGGCCGCAGCAGCCACGTCTGCAACGGCGGGCTGCTCGTCACCGGCGCGGCCCGCAACCGCGGCGCAGGCAGGCTTATGGGCGAGTCGTATATTGACTGGGCGCCGCGGCTTGGGTACACATATAGCGTCTTCAACCTCGTCTACGAGACCAACGTGGCCAGCTGCAAGATCTGGGACGCGCTGGGCTTCAAGCGCATCGGCCGCGTCAAGGGCTGCGGCAACCTGCGCAGCCACCCGGACCGGCTCATAGACGCCATAATCTACGGCCGTGACCTTATAC
>NZ_JAELUF010000208.1 GCF_016429195.1 Brevundimonas sp. ASV9 | reverse complement strand
CGCTTGCAGTGCGGTAAAGACCTTTTCTCTTTGGTCTGTGTTTGCTCCAAACTCCTGTTCCGCTTCCGCCGGAGGAGGTTGCGCAGGATGAGGCAGGAGAATATCCACCAGACCAGAGTCAGCCATCAGTAGCGCAGCCATCATGATCTGGCTCGGCGCGTAATGAAAGTAGACATCGGTAACAAGAGCACTGAATTTGAGAATGTCCCTAGCGCGCACATGTGCCTTGTTGATTCGACCGTCATCCTCGGGTAATCGGCGGCGCAGCTCGAGAATCGCACCCTCGAGGGCTCTGAAGGGGTGGCGAACGTCAAACGCGAACCGGATGCCCTGGCAAAGCAGAAACTCTCCCGCCAGTATTTGCTCGCTCGTCGTGTTTGGAAACTTGTCTGCCAGCCTCATCAGCCGAATGTAGAAGCCTTCTGCCTTGCAACCGAAGAAGAGCGACGTCTTGAGAAGCTCAGTGGGAGGGTACGTCATGACAGAGTTGGTAACGAAAAACCGGCGCAGGAAGATGGCCGCAGTGGAGCGAATCTCCGTTGGCAGGTCGCAGAACTGCGCAGCACGGATGAGCTCAATCGTAAAGAACTTGACAAGTCGTTTCTCTTCGTCTGTCGTGAGG
>NZ_JAELUF010000207.1 GCF_016429195.1 Brevundimonas sp. ASV9 | reverse complement strand
CTACTAGGTCTTGCCGATAGGCACCGACTGGGACCGGGAAGTCATCATGCTCAGAAGAGCTTAAATAGATCTGAGGGGCGTCTTGTTGTCCGTGTATATAGCGGTCCATACTCGACTAAGTTCGTTTGTGTTTGACCCAAGCACGCAGCAAACGCGTCCTCTCTTCTTTATCTCTGGCAAAAGATGTTAAGTTTTACACAACGTAGGAGCGCATAGAAAAATTGTGAAGATTGCTTTGTCACCATCGGGAATGGCTCGTTTCAAGTAGCCGGTTGCGAGGCCAGTATGCTGCTATGTTATAGTAAGCTCTGGTGGGCTTCGAAGATAGATAAGTAAGGGAAGACACCCAGACATGTCCACTCGCCATTTTCAAGCCACTACTTGTAACCCATGGAGGTCTAGCCTGGACCGTGACTGTGAAAGGTCTCGTGCAGGCAAGCTAGCATGTAAGGGGCTGGGCTCGCTGCTCAACCCGGCCATTTTGCTTGCTGCTCCGGCCAAGTAACGAGCAAGACGCCACGCATACAACCCGCAAGCTCGCCACAAAGTGCGTCCTGCAGCTGAGCATGGGTACCAGTTTGGGCCGCTGTAGTTATCTTATGCCACAGCCCCGCTTCCATGCAG
>NZ_JAELUF010000206.1 GCF_016429195.1 Brevundimonas sp. ASV9 | reverse complement strand
GGAGCACGTTTAATGAGCGCGGGGACCAGATTATTACGATTCCGGCGCCGACGGAGATTGAGGTGGTGTATGCAAAGGATAGGGAGTTTGCGGCGGCAAAGGGGGCGGCTGTGTGGGCGAGGATGAGGATGGAAGAGGGGCATGATTGTCGCACGTTGGCTTGTTGTCCGGATGGTTTGCTGATTGATGGGCCTGATACTTTGCTGATGGATGCGGTGGTGGGGGAAACATATGGTGGTGAGCCCGAAGAGAAGTTTGGTGATGGGCAAGAAGAGAGGTGTGATTGGCTTGAAGAGTACTATGATGGTGACAGAGATTTGTGTTAATTAGCGTGTGACAGCGCAAAAGACTAGAATGATAAACAAGGTTTTCCATTTTATTTTATTTTATTTTTGATGTACGCATGTTTCGTTTCTTCTGCAAATAAGCAAGAAGAGCAGACATACATTGTGAGGTACCCTTGTTCCGTACACATAAGCTAGCTCCCGTGCCGTGCAAGGGAGGATCGGCCGGGGATGCTGCAAGATTTAGGAGAAAGTGGTTTGATAGCCGGCGGATTCGTAGCAGGAATCCATACTCGTATGGCTAGCGCCCAAGAACACATCAAGGCGAAACAGGGGCCTGAGA
>NZ_JAELUF010000205.1 GCF_016429195.1 Brevundimonas sp. ASV9 | reverse complement strand
AGCTTCATGTACTTTGAACCCAACCTAACAAAATAAAACGCTGACAAATCTTCAGCCGACAACTGCAAAAGGTACCTCTTGGCCCTCAGCGCCGACGGCGGCTGGTGCTCTGGTGAAAAGAACCACGACACCAAAGGCGGAACATGGCAAGTCGGCAACAATGCCGTCTCATACCATGCTCTCGGTCAAGAAGTCCCTCCCAGACAGGATGCGCTAAACAAGCTCTTTACGGGCGGCGCCATCTCAGAACAGAGCGTCAACAAAGGCGCTGGCCCGGCTCTGAATCCTTGGCCTTTCGACTCCCTCAATCAAGTGAGACCAGTTGCATGCCACAGCCACAACGACTACACCCGCAGAATGCCGCTATTTTCTGCCATGAGCGCCGGCTGTGCGGCGTTTGAAGCAGATGTCTTTTACTCCTACGGAGACGTCATTATTGGACACACTAGCCCGACTCCCGGCCGTACTCTGCGACTGCAGTACGTCGACCCTTTGAGAGCGATCCTGGATCATAACAACGGTGGCAGTCCTGGGCCAAATGGCGTATACAGGGCCAACCCGGGCCAAAGCATCGTGCTCATGGTTGACTTCAAGACGTCGGATACCAGGACACTGGACGCAGTTGTCA
>NZ_JAELUF010000204.1 GCF_016429195.1 Brevundimonas sp. ASV9 | reverse complement strand
ACGAAGCAGTCTGCCAGGCCACAACTAGCATCAGAGGCTGGGTCACGCAAAAATACCTCCAGGGAGATATGATGGACTTTAAGGACATGCTGGCTGGATATAAGTCTACAATCAGCATCGCTATCGCGAACGTAAACATGTAAGTAAAGTAGAATGCACGCTCTTCTCGCGTAGATGAGCTAACAGCAGCAGTCGCGTGGCCGCTGTCACACAATCGGTGCTTCGGGACTACAGATATATGATCTTAGAAGCTAGTCAAGACCTTCAACAACATCTGCAGAATATAAATGAGAAGATGCAGGCTTTATTCTACGTAGGGACGGCGTATGACAGTCAAGGCGACTATGAATGGCCGGCTATTCTGGAGGAGAAGAACCACGCAACAAGGATTTGGAAATCTGTGCGCAATTGTCTGCCCAGATCGAGCGATCAGAATCGATAGTAGAGGCAAAAAGACAGGCTTCAGGCTCGCCGGAAGCACTGCGTCACGTGAGGACCGGGAAAAGGGCTACGAAGGCGTCCATTCAAACCATGGGATCTCGGCTACGCAGCCACGAAGAGATACTTGAAGGGCGAGCTTGGAAGTTGATATCGTCGAACCCGCCTTCGAAAGAAACTGCTGAAGAGCTAGAG
>NZ_JAELUF010000203.1 GCF_016429195.1 Brevundimonas sp. ASV9 | reverse complement strand
AACTATCTTGGCACAGTCGCCCTGTCGCCGGCTACGTATATTATCGACATGCTCCTGGAGAGTTTGAAGGATGGTGTGACTGAGTCGCTCAAGGGATACCTGACCTTTTTACCGTTTGCCATCGAACGCGGACTGCCGTCTTTCAACGGCACTCTTGTTGCTGCACCCATGAGGGAAAGAATCAGGCTGGCAGAGAGGATGCAAGTCTGCATAGACGGAATGTTCTCCATGACCAGCGGCTTAAACGAGACAGAGTTGGTTGACATGCAAGGCGCGACAGACAGCCTACCCGCGCTGGAAGCATGGCAAAATGCGAATTCGGCAGCTCTTGGAGACAAGTCTCCTGCTCCGGTTTTGGTTATCCAAGGCACCAACGACAGCTCAGTTTTGGCGAATACGACAAAAAAGGCATGGAGAAACTCGTGCAGTTTTGGAAACGAAGTGCATCTGCGGCTGTACGAGGGCCAAGAACATTCGCCTACGCCGCAGGCGTCTGAGCCTGAGTGGCTTGGATGGATTGAAGACAGATTTTTTGGACAAAGGGTTTCTCTGCATAACAATTCGTGTTGTTCTCAAAAATCGCGCGGACTGATGGCTGGGAATGAGACCAAGACGCCTACGGAAAGCTAGGCG
>NZ_JAELUF010000020.1 GCF_016429195.1 Brevundimonas sp. ASV9 | reverse complement strand
GGTGGCGCGGTCGGGCCAGGTGACCCAGGAGAAGACGACGACCTCGCCCTCTTGCAGCTTCACCGCCATCGGAAAGCTGGTCAGGGCGCCGTCGGGCACGTCTTCGCCCCAGGTCTCGACCTGGGACAGGGCGCCGTATTTCTGAAACAGGGGCCAGGAGGCCTCGGCGGACTTGACGTAGCGCGCCTTGTCCTCGGTTTTCACGGGGGTCAGGAAGCCGGTCACATAGGTCATCGGTCGTCTCCTCTTTCTGGATTCAAACGTCGGCGACGGCGCGGTCCAGCGCCGCGATGTCGATCTTGATCATACCCATCATGGCCTGCATGGCGGCCTTGGCGCGCGCGGGGTTCGGATCGGTGGTCAGTTCCATCAGGCGACGAGGCGTGATCTGCCACGACAGGCCCCAGCGGTCCTTGAGCCAGCCGCAGGCGTTTTCGCTGCCGCCGTCGGCGAGCAGGGTGTCCCACAGCCGGTCCGTCTCGGCCTGATCCTCGGTCATCACCATGAAGGAGACGGCCTCGGTGAAGCGGAAGGTCGGTCCGCCGTTCAGCGCCAGATACTCGCGACCCGCCAGCACGAACTGCACCGTCAGGACCGTGCCTTCAGCGCCGGACGGCGTATCGACCGGCGAGCGGTTGACGGCGGTGATGCGGCTGTCGGGCAGGAGGCTGACATAGAAGGCGGTCGCAGCCTCGGCTTCGCCGTCGAACCACAGGCAGGGAATGATCTTGTCGCTCATGCCGCATCTCCCTGCGCCAACGCCGCCAGTTGATCGGCGACGGCGCCCCAGCCCTGTTCGAAGCCCATGGCCTTGTGGGTTTCGGCGGCTTTTTCGTCCCAATGCCGAGCAGTGGCGGTGTAGCGGGTTCCGCCGGCCTCGGGCTCGAAGGTGTCGATGCGCACGAAGTTCATGTCGCCGGCCTGCGGAACCCAGCCCTCTGTAAAGGCGCCGGTCGAGACCAGTTTGCGGCCCTGCACCACCTCCAAAAACACGCCGGAATAGGGATGCCGCTCGCCCTCTGGCGAAGCCATTTCCACATTGGCCCGCCCGCCGACGCGCAGATCCCAATTCACGACCGGCGTGGTCCAGGGGCGAGGGCAGAACCACTCGCCGGTGCGCTCGGTGTAGATCTTCCACACCGTCTCCGGCGAGGCCTTGATCAGACGGCTGATGCTCAGTTCACGACTGTCGGCCATCACGACACCATGGCGTTGGCGGCGAAGGCTCCGGGACCGGCGGCGACGGCGGCCGGGTCCATCCACATCGGTTCCCAGATATGGCCGTCCGGATCGGCATAGCCGCGCCCATACATGAAACCGTGATCCTGAATCGGGTTTGGATCCATAAGGCCGCCTGCCGCACCCGCGCGTTCGACCACCGAGTCCACAGCCTCCCGGCTGTCGAACGAAATGCACAGCGACATCTGCGCCGAGGCATGGGCGTTGGGGATCGTCCGGTCGGTGAAGGTGCGCCACTTGTCGTGGGTCAGCAGCATGACGTGGATCACGTCCGACACGACCATACAGGCGGCCGTGTCGTCGCTGAACATTGGGTTCTTGGTCGCGCCGACAGCCTCATAAAAGGCGATCGATCGGGGCAGGTCGGCGACCGGCAGGTTGATGAAAATCAGCTGGGCCACGGCGTTTCCTCTCCTTGTTATTTGCGAAACCTGACTCCATTGATTACCATAGTCAACTATGAAGTTAGAAAAGATAACCGATAAGGCGGGCCGAAAATACCATGACGCCTGTGGCGCTGCGCACGGACTGGACCTGATCGGCGAGCGCTGGGCTCTGCTGGTGATCCGCGAACTGATGATGGGCCCGCGCCGGTTCGGTGATCTGAGAAAGGATCTGCACGGCATTTCCGCCAACGTGCTGATCCAGCGACTGGAGGGGCTGGAGGCTTCGGGCATCGTGACCCGTCGCAAGCTGCCGCCGCCTGCCTCGGTCCAGGTCTATGAGCTGACGCCGTGGGGATACGAGATCAAGCCGGTCTTCATGGTGCTGGGCGGTTGGGCGGCGCGCTCGCCTCGCCACGACCCGACACTGCCGATTAGCGGGGTGTCGATCATGCAGTCGTTTGAGACGATGTTCGATCCGGCCCTGGCCGGAGACGCCGCGATGAAAGTCGGCTTCGTCTTCGGCGACGAGCCTTTTGTCGTTCAGATCGAAAAGGGGACGATCACGACCCGTCGCGGCGCCACGGACACCGCCGACGTCGTCCTGACGACCCAACCGCCGCTGGTCGCCGCGTGCGTTTACGGCAAGGTTCCGCCTGCCGCCTTCGAGGCTGACGACCTGATGACCCTGACCGGCGACCGGGCCGTGTTCGACCGCTTCGCGGGCCTCTTCAACCTGCCTGAGAAGGCGCCGGTCTGAAGCTTCAGGCCAGCATGTCCAGCAGCGTGCCGGTCATGTCGTCCGCGGTGCGCAGAACGGCGGCGTTGGCGTTGAAGGCGGTCTTGGCCTGGATCCGCTCCACGGTTTCCTCGGCGAGATTGTCCAACGGCGCGGTGGCGGTGCGACGCGCGCTGTTGTCGAACCGGTTCTGCGCGGTCGTCATTCCGGCGGCGGCTATGGAAAGCGCTTGCATGGCGAAGCTCCGGACGCGGTGGGTTCGATCGCCAGACTGCGTCTTTCAGGTCAACGTCGCCTGAAGGAACAGGGTGAACGGCGTTTTCCGCCCCGCTTGCGCCCTTATTGATGTATAGAGCGCCATCATTCGCCCGGCCTGAGGTCTGACCTCGGCCGGGCGCGGTCGTTTCGGCGACCGCCCTTGTCCGTTGTCCCAGGTTTCCTATGCCCTTTCCCGCCGTCCATCCCGCGCTCGATCGCGCCCTGATCAACAAGGGCTATGCCGAACCCACCCCGGTTCAGGCCGCCGTCCTGGAGGCGGAGCATGCGGATCGCGACCTGCTGGTCTCGGCCCAGACGGGTTCGGGCAAAACCGTGGCCTTTGGTCTGGCCGCTGCGCCGACCCTGCTGGGCGACAAGCCGATCTTCGGCCCCGGCGGCGCGCCGCTGTGCCTGGCCATCGCGCCCACGCGGGAACTGGCCATGCAGGTCGCGGCCGAGCTGCAATGGCTGTACGCCGACTCCGGCGCCAAGATCGCCACCTGCGTCGGCGGCATGGATGCGCGCCGTGAAGCGCGCGCCCTCAGCTTTGGCGTCCACATCGTCGTCGGCACGCCCGGCCGCCTGAAGGATCACATCGACCGGGGCAATCTGGACCTGTCCGAGCTGAAGGTCGCCGTCCTCGATGAGGCCGACGAGATGCTGGACATGGGCTTCCGCGAGGATCTGGAGCACATCCTGGACCAGGCGCCGGCCGAGCGCCGCACCCTGCTGTTCTCGGCGACCATCGCGCGCGACATCGCCACCCTGGCCAAACGCTATCAGAAGGACGCGGTCCGCATCGACGCGACCGACAAGACGCGCCAGCACGCCGACATCGAATACCGCGCCTATCGCATTGCGCCGAACGAGATCGAGCACGCGGTGGTCAACACCCTGCGCTGGTTCGAGGCGCCGCGCGCCATGGTCTTCTGCTCGACGCGCGACAGCGTGCGTCACCTGCAATCGTCCCTGCTGGAACGCGGCTTCTCGACCGTCAGCCTGTCGGGTGAAATGGGTCAGCGCGAGCGCACCGATGCGCTTCAGTCGCTGCGTGACGGCCGCGCCCGCGTCTGCGTCGCCACCGACGTCGCCGCGCGCGGTCTGGACCTGCCCGACCTGGGTCTGGTCATCCACGCCGAACTGCCGATGAACCGCGCCGGACTGCTGCACCGTTCGGGCCGGACCGGCCGGGCGGGCAAGAAGGGCATCTCGGTCATGCTGGTCCCGCACTCGCGCCGTCGCAAGGCCGAGCGGCTGATGGACGAGGCCGGCGTCGACGCCGTCTGGACCGGCGCCCCGACCTTCGATGAAATCCGCAAGGCCGACGAAGGCCGTCTGCTGTCGCCCGAGTTCTTCGAGGCCGACGTCTCCGACGAGGACATGGTCGTCGCCAAGCGGATGATCGCCGAGCGTACGCCCGACGAGATCGCCGCCGCCCTGGTGCGCCTGCTGCGCAAGGAACAACCGGCGCCGGAAGAACTGTCCGATCCGGGTTCGGACCGCGGTCCTGCCAAGCGCGAACGCACCGTGCGCAACGAAGACGGCACGGCGGCCCAGCCATGGCCGGGCGACCGCCTGGGCGCCGATGATGTGGTCTGGTTCCGTCTGGACGTGGGCCGCAACAAGAACGCCGACCCCAAATGGCTGATCCCGCTGATCTGCCGCATCGGCGGGATTTCCAAGCCTCAAATCGGCGCCATCCGCACCTTCCCCGAAGAGACGCGGTTCGAGGTCGCCAAAACCCACGAGAAGGCTTTCCGCGAAGCCGTCGCCGCCTCCAAGGACGAGGTGAAGATCACGCCGTCGGAAGCCCCGACGCCCGGCTCGATGAAGGCCAGCCGCTTCGCCGGCAAGCCGCGCGAGGATGGCGACCGCCCCTTCAAGAAGACCCCCTACAAGCGCGCCGATGGCGGAGAGGGCGACGCCCGCCCGCCATTCAAGAAGAAGCCCTGGGCGCCGAAGGCTGACGGCGGCGCCAACCCGCGCTCGAACGCCTCGGGCGACAAGCCCTATGCCAAGAAGCCCTTCAAGGCCAAGCCGGGCTTCAAGAAGGACGGCTTCAAAGGCAAGTCCAAGGGCTGATCATGCCGGCACTTGCCTGATCGTGGGCGGAGGCGCACCCTCCGCCCATGAGCACGCCGTCCGCACCTGAGGGCCGTTATGCCTCGTTCGAGGCCTTCTATCCCTATTATATCCATGAGCATTCCAACCGGACGTGTCGGCGCATCCACGTCGTCGGCACCTTTCTGGTGATCTCGGCCTTCGTCGCCTTCGTGGCGACGCGGAACGCTTGGTGGCTGCTGGCCATGCCGCTGCTGGGCTACGGCTTCGCCTGGGTGGGGCATTTCTTCTTCGAAAAGAACCGGCCCGCGACGTTCAAATATCCGCTGTGGAGCCTGATGGGCGACTTTCGCCTGTTCTTCGAGACGGTGACGGGCAAGCGCCGCTTCTGAAGGATCGCATTTCAAGCTGCACGGTTCGCCGAAACGGAATAGTGTCCCCCTGCGGCGTTGCGCCGCTGCTGGAGGGAGCATCATGAAATCCATCGCCGTCATCGCCGCTGCGTCCGTGCTGCTCGCCCCTAGCGTCAGCCTGGCGCAGAAGAGCGGGGCCAAGCCCGACTTCACCCTGGACCCCAACTACGGCTCGGTGCAGCTGGAGACCGGCTTCACGCCCGATCCCTGGACCAAGTCGATCCTGGCGGGCGGTTCGATCGCCGCCTCGGCCGCGCAGTCGGGCTGCGAGGGCAAGGTCAGCGCCGCGCCCGACCTGCAACTGAACTTCGAAGCCGGCGATCTGGACCTGACCATCAAGGCGGTCGCCAGCGAGGACACCACGCTACTGGTCAACAGCCCTGGCGGCCGCTGGTATTGCGACGACGACAGCGGCGGCGACCTGGACCCGATGGTGACCATCTCCAATCCCGAGAGCGGCCGCTACGACATCTGGCTGGGCACCTATAACGACAACATGGTCCAGTCGACGCTGCAGATCAGCGAACTGGGCGGCACGGACACGACGGCGGGCGCGGCGCCCAATATCGATCTTGAGCCCAACTACGGCACGGCCAATCTGCGCGGCGGCTTCACGCCCGACCCCTGGACCAAGTCGATCCTGGCCGGCGGCTCATCGCCCGCCTCGGCCGCCAAGTCGGGCTGCGAAGGTTCGGTCAGCTCCGCCCCGGACATCCAGATCTTCTTCGAGCCGGGCGACGCCGATCTGACCTTCCGCGTTCGCGCATCGGAAGACACGACCCTGCTGATCAATACGCCAAACGGCCGCTTCTACTGCGACGACGACGGCGCGGGCGGCGTCGATCCGAAGGTGACGATCACCAATCCGCAGAGCGGCCGCTACGACATCTGGGTCGGCACCTATAACGGCTCGATGGTGCAGTCGACGCTGGAAGTGTCCGAACTGGACTGATCGGCGTAAGGCTTCAGACACGAAAACGCCGGCTGACCGTTGCGGTCAGCCGGCGTTTTTCATTCTGGCATCGGATCAGTTGGAAGCGGTGGTCCAGGCCGGGGGGCAACCGTCGAAATCGCCGGCGTCCACGATGGTCAGGGTTCGCATGTTCAGGCGCTGCGCCTGGTTCATCGAGCCGCGACCGGTGCCGGTGTAAAGGTCGATCTTCTGGCCCTTGATCGCGCCGCCGGTGTCCGAGGCGTACCAGTAGCCGTCGTGGATCGAACCGTCGGCCAGGCGCATGCCGACCGTTTCGCGGATGAACAGCTTGGTGCGGCGCGGGATCACGCGAGGATCGACCGCGACGGTGCGCATAGCGATCGGACGGCAACCCAGCGAATCGTTGCCCGTCGCGCCGCCGCCGCCTGCGTGATACAGGCGCGCCGACGCGCGCCAGTCCGGATCGGAGGCCATCAGCTCGGCCTGTTCGGCGTTCAGGGCGGTCTCGACTTCATCGGAACCGACGATGGCGGCAGGGGTTTCAGTCCTGACTTGATCCGCCGCTACGACGTCATTGTAGGGGACAGGCCCGCTCGTCACGGACGATACGGCAGCCCAAAGCATGGCGATAGCAGCGGAGGCGCCGATCATGAGTTTCGCTCAGGAGACACCGGCTCCCAACGCCGCCGGCGCTGGCCTTGTCGCGTTAACCTGTGGCGGAAAAGTGGCGAAACCCGCCTTGGTGCCGTTTGTTACGATTTGTTTCTCGGTTAACGCGCTGTTTTGCATAACCTATTTATCCCCAGTCTTCGCGCCTGGGGACGACGCCTCGGGCATCAGAACTTGAAGTTCAAGCCTGCCTGAATCACCGGCAGGACCTTGTAATCATCGGCTTCAGCCTGGATTTCACGCTCTTCCTGATCCAGACGCGAACGGAAGGTGGGATCGTTCGACAACGTCCCGCCGCGGGCGTCCAGATTCACTTGCGGCGCATCGCCAAAGGCCGCGCCGGCAAGAAGGCGGAAGCCCAGCCTGCCGCCGCGCGTGAAGGTGTTGTCATAGCCCAAGCCGACGAACGGCGCGGTGCTCTCCAGGTCGATGCGGCCGGTCAATGTCCCGACCTGGGCCGGCGTGAAGGTCGCGCCGCCGACATTGACGTTTCCGGTGGGCGTGGCGTCCAGATCGACCTTGCGATCGCCGAAATAGGCCCCGCCCGAGATCAGAAAGCCGTTGCGGAACGGATGCAGGTCCACAAAGGCGCCCGGCGACTTAAAGTCGATCTTGGCGTCATAATCGATGCCCTTGTAGGTCTGGTCCCGATCCCATTTGAGCACGTCATAGCCGCCGCGCAGCACCACGACCGGGCTGAGTGCGAACTGCGCCTGAAGGCCGGCCCCCGGCGTGCCGACCTGGGCGCCGACGGCGAACCGGCCGTCAGCCTGCGCCAAGGCCGATGTGGCGGGCAGGGCGGTCGCGATGACGGCGGCGATCAGCAGGGTCTTCATGACGTGCAGGTCCGAAACGGCAGGTTTCTCTTAACCTTGCCGGTCAGCTCTGAAGATTGGGTTACGCCGCCCAGTCGCCGGGCGCCGTGTCGCGCCTCGCTTCGGCCTCGCGCACGGCCTCCACCGCGCGGTCCAGCACCTCCAGGCCGGCGCCGGGCTTGATCGCCTCGACCGTCAGAATGCGACGGAACGCCCGCGCGCCCGGCCGGCCGTGCATCAACCCCAGCATATGCCGCGCCATGGCAGGCAGGGCGACGCCTTCCTCCAGACGCGCGGCCATATAGGGCCGATAGCGCTCCAGCGCGGCGAAGGCGTCGGTGTCCTCGACCGGCGCGCCAAACAGGCGACGATCCGCCTGACCCAGGATGGCCGGCTCGTGATAGGCGGCGCGACCCAGCATGACCCCGTCCAGCTTGACGCCGTCGATCTCGGCCAGATGCGCCTCGGCCGCGTCCATTGAGGCGATGCCCCCATTGATCGAGATGTTCAGATGCGGCCGCTCGCGCTTCAGCCGGCGCACCAGATCATAGTCCAGCGGCGGCACGTCGCGGTTCTCCTTGGGTGACAACCCCTTCAACCAGGCCTTGCGCGCATGGACGACGAAGACCTCGATCCCGACGGCGGCGCAGGCGTCCGCCGTGGCGAACAGGCTGACGGCCGGGTCCTGATCATCCACGCCGATGCGGCATTTGACGGTGGCGGGCACGCTGACGGCCCCCTTGATCGCCGCCATACAGTCGGCCACCAACTCCGGCTCGCGCATCAGGCAGGCCCCGAACCGACCCGACTGCACCCGGTCCGACGGGCAGCCGACGTTCAGATTGATCTCGTCATAGCCGAAGGCCTCGCCGACCTTGGCGGCCTCGGCCAACTGCACCGGATCCGACCCGCCCAGCTGCAAGGCCACCGGATGCTCCAGAGCATCGAACCCCAGCAGTCGCTCGCGATCCCCGTGCAACACCGCCGGCGCCGTCACCATCTCGGTATAAAGCAGCGCCTTGCGCGTCAGCGCCCTGTGGAACGCCCGACAATGCCGATCGGTCCAGTCCATCATCGGGGCGATGGACAGCGTGCGTGCTTGATTTATCGACATTGTGGAAGGCATCAAACAGTGGCGGATGACGTGGGTGCTCGATCAGGAAGGGGCGCTATATAGGCGAGACCGTCTTCAAACGCGATAATGCGCAGCCTGCGTGAGCCTTTGGTTCGATCGGCGTCACGCAGGCCTTGTTCAATCGCCGTCGATCAGTCGGGAACCGCATCTGCTCTCCATGCCGCGAGCACCGGCAGGACGATCAGGGTGAGGACCGTTGCAGTGGTCAGCCCGCCGATGACGACCGTGGCCAGCGGCTTTTGCACTTCGGCGCCGGCCCCTGAGGCGAACGCCATGGGTACGAAACCGAGGACGGCGACAAGGGCCGTGGTCAGGACGGCGCGCAGGCGGCTGACGGCGCCGTAGAGCGCCGCCGTGGCCGGCGGGTCGCCCTCGGTCAGGCGTTGGCGGATGGCCTGCATCAGCATCAGGCCGTTCAGCGTCGCCACGCCCGAGACGGCGATGAAGCCGACGGCCGCGCTGATCGACAGCGGCATCCCTCGCAGCGCCAGCGCCAACGCGCCGCCCACCAGGGCCAGCGGCACGCCTGCGAACACCAGGGCCGCGTCCTTCCATGATCGCAGCGCCATCACGAGCAGCAGGCCAATGGTCAGGAAGACGATCGGCACGATCAGCGCCAGACGGGCCGAGGCGCGTTGCAGATTCTCGAACTGACCGCCCCAGTCGATCCAGCCGGATGGCGGCGGCTGAACCTGTTCGGAGACCTTGGCTTGTGCCTCGGCGACGAAGCCGCCCAGGTCGCGTCCGCGGACATTCGCTTGGACGATCATGCGGCGCTTGCCGTCGGCGCGGCTGATCTGGTTCGGCCCTTCGCCGACGTCGAAGCGAGCGACCGAGGACAGGGGCACGGTCGGCGCCCCGGACTCGGTGTTCTCGGGCATGACCGGCAGCTGCTCCATCACGGCCGGATCGGCGCGCAGGGCGTCGTCCAGCCGCACGACGACATCGAAGCGCCGGTCGCCCTCGTTGACCTGACCGGCCGAACGGCCGGCGAAGGCGATGGCCAAGGCGTCCGCCGCGTCGGAGGCATGAATCCCTTGCGCCGCCGCCACGGTGCGATCCACGCTGGCGGTGATGGTCGGCTGGCCCGAGACCTGTTCGACCCGCACGTCCGCCGCGCCTTCGATGCCGTTCAGGACGCCCGCCACCTGCTGGGCCGTGCGCTCCATGGCGGCGAAATCGTCGCCATAGACCATGACCGCCAGGTCCGAACGCACACCCGCGACCAGTTCGTTGAACCGCATTTCGATGGGCTGGGTGAACTCATAGGTGTTGCCCAGCAGGGTCGAGAGCCGCGCCTCCATGTCGGCAACCAGATCGGCTTTCGGCAGTCGCGGATCGGGCCAGTCCCGGCGATTTTTCAGGATGACGAAGGTGTCCGAGATCGACGGCGGCATGGGGTCGGATGCGACCTCTGCGGTGCCGGTGCGGGTGAAGACCCGATCGACCTGGGGCATGGCCTTCAAGGCGCGTTCGACCTGGAACTGCATCGCCTGGCTCTGTTCCAGCGAGGTCGAGGGCACGCGCAGGGCCTGGACCAGCACATCGCCCTCATCCAACTGCGGCACGAACTCCCGCCCCAGGGTCAAAAAGGCGATCACGCCGGCCAGCAAGGCGACGCCCGCGCCGACAAGGACACGCCGTGGTCGGGCGATGGCGTGTGCGAGCAGCGGCTGGTAACGCGCCTTGGCGGCGCGGGTCAGCCGCGTCTCCTCATGATCGGCCTTGGGTTCGCGCACCGACAGGGCGGCCATGGCGGGCACGAAGGTGAAGCTGAGGACGAAGGCAGCGGCGAGCGCCAGCATGACGGTGGCGGCCATCGGGCCGAACATCTTGCCCTCGACCCCTTCGAACATCAGCAGGGGCGCATAGACCAGCAGGATGATCGCCTGGCCGAAAGCCGCCGGTCGGGCCATCTCGCGGGCCGAGGCGGCGGCGACCGACAGCCGTTCGGCGGTCGTCAGCGACCGCCCGGTCTCAACCCGCTTCAGGCCCAAGCGGCGCAGGGTGTTCTCGATCACCACCACGGCGCCGTCGACGATCAGGCCGAAGTCCAGCGCGCCCAGGCTCAGCAGATTGGCGCTGATGCCGAAACGGTTCATCGCCGAGGCGGCGAACAGGAAGCTGAGCGGAATGACCAGAGCGGTGATGATCGCCGCCCGCACATTGCCCAGGGCGAAGAACAAGACGGCGACGACCAGCAGGGCGCCGAGCGACAGATTGTGCTCCACCGTGCGGATGGTCGCCTCGACCAGTTCGGTGCGGTCCAGTTCGGGCTTGAGGACCACGCCCGGCGGCAGGCTGGGCGCAATGGCCTTCAGCCGTTCGCCGACGCGGTGCGCCACCTCTCGCGAGTTCTCCCCCTGAAGCATCAGGGCCGTGCCGACCACGGTCTCGCGGCCGTCGGCGCTGGCGGATCCCAGACGAGGGGCGCGGCCGATCTCGACCGTGGCCACGTCGGATACGCGGATCACCTGGCCGCCCCGGTTCAGGATCGGCGTCTGGGCCAGATCGTTCAGGCTTTTAAGCCGGGCGTCGGCGCGCACGATATAGGCCTCGCCCGCACGGTCGACGTATCCGGCGCCGGCGATGCGGTTGGCGTGCTCCAACGCCTCGACCAGTTGCACCAGGCCGACGCCATAGGCGGCCAGTCGGCTGGGGTCGGGATGGACCGCATATTCCTTCACATAGCCGCCCAGCACATCGACGCCGGCGACGCCGGGCACCGTCTTCAGTTGGGGCGCGACCAGCCAGTCCTGAACCGTGCGCAGATAGGTGGCCTTCTCCTGATCGGTGACGAGGCGTTCGCCCTCGGGCGTGACATAGACAGCCCCAGGCCACGCGGCGGGGCCGGTCAGTTCCAGCGTCCAGATGTAGACCTCGCCCAGGCCGGTCACGACCGGTCCCATTGAGGGCGAGAGCCCCTCTGGCAAATCCTCGCGCGCGGCCTGAAGCCGCTCGTTGACCAGATTGCGGGCGAAATAGATGTCGGTCGCGTCGGTGAAGACGGCCGTGATCTGCGAGAAGCCATGGCGCGACAGGGAGCGGGTCTCGGTCAGGCCTGGCAGCCCCGCCAGCGCCGTCTCCAACGGGAAGGTGACCTGGCGTTCGACCTCCTCCGGTCCTAGCGCCGGCGCAACGGTGGTGATCTGTACCTGTCGATTGGTGATGTCGGGCACGGCGTCGATGGGCAGATGCAGCAGTTCGCGCCCACCCAGCACGGCCAGGACGACGGCCAGTCCCACGACCAGCCAGCGGAAACGCACGGAGGCGTCGATGATCCGGTTCAGCATGATCAATGTCCGTGCTCGGCTTCGCCCTTGGCCAGTTCGGCCTTAAGCAGGAAGGCGCCGACGCCGGCGATCCGTTCGGTCCCAGCTAGTCCGGACACGATCTCGATCCGACCGTCCGAGGTTCGTCCGGTCACCACCGGGCGCGCACGGAACCCGCCGTTCTCCTGAACAAAGACGGACGGCGCGCCCTTTATGGTCTGCACCGCGTCAATCGGCACGACAGTTGTTCCTGAGCCGACGCCGGCCGAAACGCGGGCGGAGACGACCGACCCCGCCGGGGGTGTCTCGCCGACCGGACGGGCGCGAACCACGACGACCCCGTTCGCATTGGCTGGGGCGATGGCGACGACGACGCCGGAAATGACGCGCGATCCGGCGACCGTGCTTTCCAGCCTGTCGCCCATCTTCAGGATAGCAGCGGCGGCGGGCGGCGCCTCGAACACCAGCTCGACACGGCCGGGATCGGCGACGGCGGCGACCTGCAAAGCCTCTTCGTGCAGCACCTGACCTGGCGCCGCGCTCAGGCGGGTGACAACGCCCGCGATGGCGCTGCGCACCACCGTCAGCCCGTCCGCTCCGGGCGCGCCGAATGCGCTGACACGAGCGCGGGCGGCGCGGTGTTGCGCCTCCGCACGACGGGTCTCGGCGGCGGTGACGTCCAGACGCGCCTGTGACACCCAGCCCTGTTCGAACAGGGTGCGATCGCGCCGTTCGGCGGCGCGCGCGGCCTGAACCGTCGCGCCCGCCGCGTCGGCGTCCGCCCTTGAGGCGGCGCCGTCCGGACTGCGCACGGTGATCAGCGGTGAACCGGCCGCCACGCGATCGCCCAGGCCGACGTGGACGCGCACCACGGCGCCGCCCAAAGGCGCATCCACCGCAGCCTCGGCGCCGGGCGCAAAGGCGACGCGGCCCGGCAGCTTCAGTTCGGCGCCGCCGCCGCGCTGCACGGCGACGACCGACACCCCGGCTTGAGCCGCCTCCTGCGGCGTCAGGGCGACGAAGGCCGCTTCGCCGGCTTCGTCTTCGGCGTGGCCCGCCTCGGCGTGTTCGGCCTCGGCCGGCGGTCGGTCCAGAATGTGCGCGGCGCTGAAGCCCGCGCCTAATGCGATGACCACGGCGGCGCCGGTCATCATCCAGTATGTCTTCGAAATCATGATCGATCCTCGCCCGGCGCACGGCCGGGCCCAGAGTTCAGGACGCGCGACGTCTCCGACACGCGCAGGGCTCAGGAAGGGCCGGACGCCAGGTCCAGCCGAGGATCAGGATCTTGGCGGGCGCTCGGGACCGTCAGGCCGCCCGAGCGGGTAAGCGACGCTGTCGCTCCACGCCTGAGGCTGGCCGAAGACCGCGATGAAACGCGGCGTCGTCAGGTCGCTGGACATGGCGGAATGGGGCGCATGACAGCAGCCGTTGGCGCACGCCGGGCCGCAGTCAGGACATTGACCATCAGCGTCGCCGACCGTCTCGACCACTTGGACGCCGCCTGAGGCTTCCGCCGCGCAGGCATGGCTTTCAAACGCAGGCATGGCGAAAGCGACCGTCAGCAGCAGGGTGCAAACGAAGGCAAATCGACGGACCATTTCCGACAGCGCTTTGAACACAAGGTGGAGCTTATCACGATCGGTCAGTAAAGTCCTTGGCGCTTCGGCAAGTGCGTCATTCGGGATAGGGAGAATGAATGTGGCGCTTCAAGACACTGAAATCTATAACTGATTTCTCAACTTGAAACTGATTTATGAAGGTCATGCTCGATAGCTGGACCGATTAGTCAGCACGACGTGGATTGCAAATCGCACCACTGCACTACAAATCCGGCCGCCTGACGGGCGACCTGTTCAGCTGACTGCCCTGGCTGAAAAACGGCCGAGCCGATGCCGAAGCCGGAGGCGCCGGCGATCCGCCAAGCGGCCATGCTGTCGGGATCGACGCCGCCGACCGGATAGATGCGGGCTTCGGCAGGCAGGACGGCGCGGACGGCTTTCAAACCCTTGGGACCGGCGATCTCGGCGGGAAACAGTTTCAAGGCGTCGGCCCCGGCGTCCAGGGCGGCGAAGGCTTCGGACGGCGTAAAGAAGCCGGGCAGGGACAGCAGGCCCAGGGTCTTGGTCTCGGCGATCACCTCGACGTTCGTATTGGGCGAGATGATCAGCTGGCCGCCGGCCTCTGCGACTTCGCGCGCTGCTGCGACGTTCAGCACAGTGCCGGCGCCGACCAAGGCGCGGCCGTCCAAGGCCTGGCGCAGGCGGCGGATGCTTTCCAGCGGCTCGGGCGAGTTCAGCGGCACTTCCAGGCAGCGGAAACCGGCGGCGACGATAGCCTCGCCGATCTCGACCGCTTCTTCCGGTTTCAGGCCGCGCAGGATGGCGATCAGCGGCAGGGCGTCCAGGCTTTCGATTGAAACTCGGATCATCGGGATGCGGCCTCGTGAATGCGCCACAAGCCTTTGGCCGTGGCGGCGGCGCCGTCCGCGATACGGACGTCGTGGAAACCACCCTGCGCCAGGGCGGCGGCGTAGCGGCGGCTCAGGGCCTCAGCGCCGATCAGGATGACAGGGCGGTGGTTGGCGTCGGCCTGGGCCGCGACCTCGGCCCCTATTAGCAGTCCGGACAGATAGTCGGCAGAGGACGTCGGCGAGAGGCGGCCGGCCAGCCCCTCGACCCGCACAGAAAACAGGGCGGCGGTGACGGCGGGATCGCGCAGGGATCGCTGGACACCAGCGGCGAAGGCGTCGTCGTCCACGCCGGGATCACCCACGTCGGCGCCAAGGATTGTGCCCTTGCGGATGGCGGCGAACAGTTCGCCGGTCATGAAGGTGCGGAAATCCGTGACCCGGCCGCCAGCGGTGCGGATCCATTTGCTGTGGGTGCCGGGCCCGACGACGACGGCGTCATCGGGCGCATCCAACCCGAAGACCTGGGTCTCCTCGCCGCGGATCACGTCCTGAAGACGGCCGTCCTCGAACACGGCGACCCCGGGCACGATGGAGACGTGGGATGCGTCGTCGGGACTGGCCACGCCTCTCGCCAGGTCGGCGACGCCGGCGGGGCAGGGCAGATAGGCCATTTCACGCCACCGGCCCCGCGCCCCGGCCATGCCGCTGATTAGGACGGGCATGCCGTCGTCCAGCCAGCCGCGCGCGACCTCGGTCAGCACGCCGTGGAACTCGTTCGGCGCAAGGCCGCCGGCGCCGCGCGGGTCGGAGCGGCTGTCCAGCACCGCGCCGCCTTGGGCGATCCGCATGACGCGAAGATTGCTGGTGCCCCAATCGACCCCGATCAGTCCGGTCGCTGAACTCACCTCACCACCAGATCGTATAGACCAGGATCAGGAAGGCGATCACGCCGACCGCCGCCAGGTTGAAGCCCAGCGAGGTCTTGTAGCTGATCTGGTCCAGCTTGATCTTCATGGCGTCAGGCTTGGCCGGTACCAGCAGGGACACGATCACCGCCGCGATCAGCGAGACGACGAAGACAACGCCGACCCGGTTCATGAAGGGGAAGATGAACTGGCCGGTTTCCTGCAACCACCAGAAGATGGCCGACAGCACGACCGAGCCGATGGCGGCGGTCAGGGCGCCGGCTTCGGACGCCCGCTTCCAGAACAGGCCCAGCATGAAGATGACGACGATGCCAGGGGTGAAGAAGCCGGTGAACTCCTGAATGAACTGGAACGCCTGGTCGAAGCCGCCCAGCAGCGGGCGGGCGGTCAGGATGCCGATGATCACGGCGGCGACGGCGGCGATGCGGCCGACCGTGACCAGCTGATGCTCGGGCGTGTCCTTCCTGATCTTGGCGTAGAGGTCCAGGGTGAAGATGGTCGAGATCGAGTTCACCTTGGACGCCAGCGAGGCGATGATGGCGGCGATCAGGGCGGCGAAGACCAGACCCTTCAGACCGACCGGCAGCAGGTTCATCATCGTCGGATAGGCCTGGTCCGGCGCCGACAGATTGGGAGCCAGGATCAGGGCGGCCATGCCCGGCAGCACCACGATCACCGGCATCAGCAGCTTCAGATAGGCGGCGAAGGCGATGCCCTTCTGCGCTTCCGGCAGGGACTTTGCGGCCAGGGCGCGCTGGATGATGTACTGGTTGAAGCCCCAGTAGCTGATATTCATGACCCACAGGCCGCCCAGCAGAACGGCGATGCCCGGCAGCTCCTGATAGTGGGGATTGTCCTTGGACAGGATCATGTCGAACTTGTCCGGGAACTGGGTGATCAGGGTGTGGAAGCCCGCCACCGCGCCGCCGGCCCCGTCGGCCCCGCCGATGGTGGACAGGGCGATGAAGCCGATGATCAGTCCGCCGCAGACCAGCAGGGCCACCTGGACGATGTCGGTCAGGGCCACGGCCTTCAGACCGCCCCACAGCTGGTAGGCCAGGGCGAAGACGCCGATGGCGACGATGGCGTAGTCCTGGTTGAAGCCGGTGACGGTGTGGACGGCGATCGCGCCCAGCCACAGGATCGAGGTCACGTTCACGAAGACGTAGAGCAGCAGCCAGAAGACGGCCATCACGTTGCGGATCGTCGCCCCGTACCGCTGCTGCAGGAACTGCGGCATGGTCACGATCTCGTTGCGCAGGAAGATCGGCAGGAAGAACTTGCCCACGATCAGCAGGGTCAGCGCCGCCATCCATTCATAGGAGGCGATGCCCAGGCCGATCACATAGCCCGAGCCGCTCATGCCGATGATCTGTTCAGCCGAGATGTTGGCCGCGATCAGGGAGGCGCCGATGGCCCACCAGGGCAGGCTCCTGGACGCCATGAAATAGTCGGTGGAGGTCTTTTGCTCGCCCGCCTGGCTGCGCGAGACCCACTGGGCCAGGCCGAAGATGAAGATGGCGTAGATCGCCAGAATCGCCAGATCGATACCCGCGAGCGACATGGTGCACTTCCCCCGATGCGCCCGTGTTCGGGCTTAAGTCAAAGCCTAGGTTAGCCCCCGGTCAGCCGCAATGGACTTTTTATATGCGCTTGTGTATTTTACCTGCGGTAATGTAGCTTTCTTGTTCCAAGCCTCGGCTTCCTCCGCGACGATGGCGAGGGCAACGTAGGGCCCAAGCGACAGGAATCCCATGACCGATCAAGACGCCGCCGACGATCGCAAATATCGCGCGCCCGCCTTGGAGAAGGGCCTCGACGTTCTTGAACTGCTGTCTGCACAAGGCGAGCCGATGACGCCGTCGCAGATGTCCGTCACCTTGGGACGTTCCGTCAGCGAACTGTTCCGCATGATCCAGGTGCTGGAGTTCCGCGGCTATATCGAACAGTCCTCGGACGGCTATCGTCTGACCAACCGCCTGTTCACGCTGGGCATGACCCAGGCGCCGATCAAGTCGCTGGTCGATGTCGCCATGCCGGCCATGCGCGATCTGGCGTCGGCGACGATGCAGTCGTGCCACCTTGTTGTGCCGTCCGGCGATCAGATCGTCGTCATCGCGCGGATCGAGAGCCCCGGCGACCTCGGCTATTCGGTGCGGATCGGGTACCGGCGCAGCATCCTGCACGCCACCTCGGGCTTGATGTTCTATTCGCGGGCCAATGAACGGGCGCGGGCGCATCTCAAGGAGACATTGGTCGGCCTGTTCGGAGTAAAGGCGGTGAACGAGTTCGCCGCCCGCTCGGAAGCGATGACCCAAGGCGACTATGTGGAGCGGGCCAGCGACTTCGTGAAAGGCGTCACCGATCTGGTGGCGCCCATCATGGGGGCGGACGGCGTGATCGCCACCTTGATTACCCCTTTCATCGAACAGGCACCGATGATCTGCACGAAGGATGAGGCGGCGGCGCTGCTGGTGCGGGCCGCAGAGGTGATTTCGGATCAGATGGGCGCCGTTTCCCAAGCTTGACGCCGACGCCGCCCAGTTTTTGTTGACGGCAACAAGTTTCATTTGTGAAAAGGGTCTTGGGCCGCGCAGACGACCCTCCGGCCTGGGGAGGCCCGCATCCATGGCTGCCATCTACTCCGACCTAAAGGGCAAGATCGCCATCGTCACCGGCGGCGCCGGCGGCATCGGTGAGAGCATCGTCCGGGCCTTCCACGCCCAGGGCGCACAGGTTGGCTTTCTGGATATCGACGCCGAACGCGGGACCAAGCTACAGGCCGACCTGGGGCAGGACGCGTTGTTCGTCCCCTGCGACCTTACCGATATCCCGACGCTGAAGGCCGCCATCGGGACGGTGCGTGACGCCTTCGGCCCCATCGATATTCTGGTCAACAACGCGGCCCACGACGAACGCCACGCGACGCTGGAGGTGACAGAGGACTATTGGGACGGCCGCATGGCGGTGAACCTGAAGCATCAGTTCTTCGCCGCCCAGGCCGTGCTGCCGGACATGCAGGCGACGGGCAAGGGCGCCATCGTCAATCTGGGGTCGACCTCCTGGGTGATCGGCCAAGGCGGCATGGCCGCCTATACGGCGTGCAAGTCGGCGGTGATCGGCCTGACCCGTTCGCTGGCCCGCGACTTCGGCCAGTTCGGCGTTCGGGTGAACGCCGTCGCGCCCGGCTGGATCATGACCGAGCGGCAACTGAAGCTCTGGGTCACGCCGGAAACCGAAAAAGACATCTACGCCAACCAGTGCCTCAAGCGCCGGCTCGTGCCGGACGACATCGCCCGCGTCGTCGTCTTCATGTGTTCGGACGAGGCGGGGGCGATCACCAATCAACACTATGTCGTCGATGGCGGCTGGACCTAAAATGACCGACAATTCCAAGACCGCAAAGCCGCTCCGCAGCCGCGCCTGGTTCGACAATCCCGAGAACCCGGACATGACGGCGCTCTATCTGGAGCGCTATCTGAATTACGGCCTGACGCGCAAAGAGCTTCAGTCGAACAAGCCGATCATCGGCATCGCCCAGACCGGCTCGGACCTGTCGCCCTGTAATCGCCACCACCTGGTCCTGGCCGAGCGCGTCCGCGAAGGCATCCGCGAGGCCGGTGGCATCGCCATGGAGTTCCCCGTCCATCCGATCCAGGAAACCGGCAAGCGGCCGACGGCGGGCCTGGACCGCAACCTGGCCTATCTGGGTCTGGTCGAGAGCCTGTACGGCTATCCGCTGGACGGCGTCGTCCTGACCATCGGCTGCGACAAGACCACGCCCGCCTGTCTGATGGCCGCCGCCACCGTGGACATTCCCGCCATCGCCCTGTCGGTCGGCCCCATGCTGAACGGCTGGCACAAGGGCGAGCGCACCGGATCGGGCACCATCATCTGGAAGGCGCGTCAGATGATGGCGGCCGGCGAGATCGACTACGACGGCTTCATCGAACTGGTTGCCTCCTCGGCGCCGTCGGTCGGCTATTGCAACACCATGGGCACGGCCACGACCATGAACTCGCTGGCCGAGGCGCTGGGCATGTCGCTGCCCGGCTCGGCCGCCATCCCGGCGCCGTACCGCGAGCGCGCCCAGGTCGCCTACGAGACGGGCCTGCGCATCGTGGAGATGGTGCGCGAGGACCTGAAGCCTTCGGACATCCTGACCAAGGAAGCCTTCCACAACGCCATTGTCGTCAACTCGGCCATCGGCGGCTCGACCAACGCCCCGATCCACCTGACGGCGTTGGCCCGCCACGCCCATGTCGATGTGCCGTTGCAGGACTGGCAGACCGAAGGCCTCCATGTGCCGCTGCTGGTCAACCTCCAGCCCGCCGGCGACTATCTGGGCGAGGACTATTTCCACGCTGGCGGCGTCCCTGCCGTCGTCTCCGAACTGATGAAGCAGGGGCTGATCAACGAGGACGCCCTGACGGTCACCGGCAAGTCCATCGGCGAAAACTGCAAGAGCGCCGCGATTCAACTGCCCGATGTCATCAAGAGCTTCGACGCCCCGATGAAGACCGACGCTGGCTTTGTCGTCTTCACCGGCAATCTGTTCAACTCGGCCATCATGAAGCTCAGCGTGATCTCGGACGAGTTCCGCGAACGCTATCTGTCCAACCCCGATGATCTGAATGCCTTTGAAGGCCCGGCCGTCGTGTTCGACGGGCCCGAGGATTATCACCACCGCATCGACGACGAGAGCCTGGGCATCACCGAACAGACCCTGCTGTTCATGCGTGGCGCCGGCCCCATCGGCTATCCGGGCGCGGCCGAGGTCGTGAATATGCGCCCGCCGGCATACCTCATCAAGAAGGGCGTCAGCGCTCTGGCCTGCATCGGCGACGGGCGTCAGTCCGGCACCTCCGGCTCGCCCTCGATCCTGAACGCCTCGCCCGAGGCGGCGGCGGGCGGCGCCATCGCCCTGCTGAAGACCGGCGACCGGGTCCGTATCGACCTGAACACCGGCCGCGCGGACATCCTGATCTCCGACGAGGAACTGTCCGAGCGTCGCCAGGCGTTCGAGGCGGCAGGCGGCTACAAATACCCCGCCTCCCAGACTCCGTGGCAGGAAATGCAGCGCGATGTGGTCGGCCAGCTGGAAACCGGCGCCGTGCTGGAGCCCGCCGTCAAATACCACCGCATCGTCGATACCATCGGCCTGCCGCGCGACAACCACTGACGGCCCTGGAGCGTGATCGGTTGAGATTGGATCGCTTCGCGATTCCGCTGATGCCGTGAATCAGGCTCCAGGATTTCGCCCTAGGCGTCGCCGCCTTGTTGCAGCGGCGGCGCCTTGCAGTTGGCGGCGATGAAGGCCTCGTGGGTCGGCATCCGCGCCACGCCCTGCTGGATCATCGCCTTCATCTTCTGCAACCATTGCTGGACCTGCTCCAGAGGAATGGTCTCCGTGATCGGATCATGCCGCTCGGGGATGACGCCCTGGCCGAGCAGCACGGCGATCCAGCTCGTCTCCTGAAACAGCTCGTCCTCGTATCGGAAGATGCGGCCCCGGCTGCGGAACTGGTCCATCTTCTGCTTCAGCGTCTCGGGAATCGGCATGGCCCGCACATGGCGCCACAGAGGCGAGTCGTCGCGCGCTGTGGCATGATAGTGCAGGATGATGAAGTCGCGGATCCGCTCGGTCTCCAGCCGCATCATGCGGTTATAGTTGTCGATATCGGCTTGGGCGAAGCCGGTGTCGGGGAAGTGCAGCAGCAGTTTGGATATGCCCGACTGCACCAGATGGATGCTGGTCGATTCCAGCGGTTCCAGGAAGCCCGACGCCAGGCCCAGGGCTAGGCAGTTCTTGTTCCAGGTCTTCTTGCGGCGACCGGTGGTGAACCGCAGGAAGTTGGGTTCGGCCATCGCCTCGCCGTCCAGGGAGGCGCGCAGCCTGGCCTGGGCCTCGTCGTCCGAGATGAAGGGGCTGCAATAGACATAGCCGTTGCCGGTGCGGTGCTGCAGCGGAATGCGCCAGCGCCATCCCGCCTCAAGGGCCGTCGATTGGGTATAGGGCGTCGGATCGCCGACCCGGGTGCAGGGCATGGCCACAGCACGGTCCGCCGGCAGCCAATGGGTCCAGTCCTCGTAACCTGTCTTCAGGGCGCCTTCGATTAGCAGGCCGCGGAAGCCCGAACAGTCGATGAAGAAGTCCGCCTCAAGTTCGCGGCCGTCATCCAATCGCACCGACTGAATGAAGCCGTCGCCGTCGCGCAGGCGCACGTCGGCGATCTTGCCCTCATGACGCACGACGCCGTTCGCCTCGGCGCGCTGACGCAGGAACCTGGCGTACAGGCCGGCGTCGAAATGGAAGGCGTAGGTCATCTGCGAGCCGGCGCCGCGCGGGTCGGTGTCAGGCCGGGTGAAACGGCTCATGCGCGCCGCCATCGTCGTGACGGAATAGGCGTCCAGGTCGTCGTCCAGCCCCGCCTTGTTCAGCCTCAGCCAGTATTGGTGGAAGGAGGCGGCGTCGATGCGCGTGCCATAGGTTCCGAACGGGTGGAAATAGCTCCGGCCCTTCTGGAACCAGTCGTTGAACTGGATGCCCAGCTTGTAGGTCGCCTGAGTGGCGCGGACGAATTCGTTCTCGTCGATGCCCAGCAGCTGGTTGAACAGCAGGATCGGCGGAATGGTCGCCTCGCCGACGCCGACCGTGCCGATAATCTCCGACTCGACCAACTCGACCTTCACAGTGCCGCGCGTGACATGCGCCAGTGCGGCGGCCGCCATCCAGCCGGCCGTGCCACCCCCGACGATCAGAATACGCTTCAGTGGGGCAGGGATCATCGTGCGTAACCGGTGAAGGTGGTGGAGTGGTCGGGCAGGGCGGCCGCCGCCCGTGCGATCAGTTGCGCGAACTGCCGGGCCTGTCGATCCACGGTCTCCAGTTCGTCGAGACAGGCCAGGGGCGACGCCTGTTTGGGCCACGTGCCCAGGCCGGTGAAGACCGCAGCCCAACTGTCTTCGCGGAACGATTCGTCCTCCAGCAGGCCGACCTCGCCACGCGCGCGGAAAAGCTCGATCTTTTCCATCAGCGTATCGGGCGGCGCCATTTCGCGGCATCTGTCCCACATCGCGCCGGCGCGGCCGGCCAGATGATAGTGCAGGATGATGAAATCGCGGATGCGCTCGAACTCCTGAGCCGAGCGTCGATTGTATTCGCGGATCAGGGCCGGATCGAAACTGCGGTCGGGGAACATCTCCAGCAACCGCCCGATGCCGGTCTGGATCAGGTTGATGCTGGTGGATTCCAGCGGTTCGACGAAGCCGGACGCCAGACCCAGCGACACCACATTGCCCTTCCAGGCCTCGCGTCGCCGCCCGGTGACGAACCTCAACCGATTGGGCTCAGCCAATGGCTCCGATTCGATCTGACCCAGCAGGTCGTCCAGCGCCGTCTGATCGTCCACATGGTCGCTGGAATAGACATAGCCGTTGCCGACCCGGTGCTGCAGGGGAATGCGCCACTGCCAGCCGGCCTCTCGCGCACGCGCCGTGGTGATGGGCTCGGGGGCCAGAGTCGAACTGCACGGCACGGCGACCGCGCGGTCGCACGGCAGCCA
Source organism: Brevundimonas sp. ASV9 (assembly GCF_016429195.1). GTDB lineage: Bacteria > Pseudomonadota > Alphaproteobacteria > Caulobacterales > Caulobacteraceae > Brevundimonas. Next base: position 16,008 of record NZ_JAELUF010000020.1, on the reverse strand, counting down.
GTGCGTCCATTCCTCATATCCCGCCTGCATCGTCTGTTCGATCAACAGGCCTCGGAAGCCCGAGCAGTCGATGAACAGGTCCGCCTCGACCTCGCCGCCGTCTTCCAGCGTCACGGCCCGCACCAGGCCGGTCTCGCCGTTACGATCCACACCCGTGATCCGCCCTTCGCGCCGGACGACGCCCATCGTCTCCGCCAGCGTCCTCAGCCGCCGTGCAAACAGGCCGGCGTCGAACTGGTAGGCGTATGAATAGTGGGACAGAACCGAACGGCTGTCCTCGACCGGCGGGGCGAACTTGCCGGCGCGGGCCATGGCGGTCGGCATTGACCACGCGTCCAGGCTTTCGATTCGACCGGCGGCCTTCAGGCGAAACAGATATTGCCGCCAGGCCTGTCCAGCGACGATGGGGCCATAGTCGCCGAAGCCGTGGAAATACTCCGAGCCCGGCGCAGTCCAGTCCTTGAAGGCGATGCCCAGTTTGGCGGTCGCGGCCGTCGAGCGGATGAAGTCCTCTTCCGACAGGCCGAGCATCTGCACGAACTGTCGGATGGGCGGAATCGTGGCCTCGCCCACGCCCACCGTGCCGATGGACTCCGATTCGATCAGGGTGACCTTCAAAGCCAGGCCGTGGGCGCGCGAGAAGGCTCGCCCCAGCGCGGCTGCGGCCATCCAGCCAGCCGTGCCGCCGCCCACGATGGCGATGTGGCGCACCGGTTCTGGCTGGTCGCTCATGCTTCTTCCCCGTCGCCCGCTTGGCGCGGATCCTGTGTCGGCATCTAATAGCCGAGGATCGTCGCGGCGCTATTGTGGTAGCGCTAACAGAAAATGCTTTTCAGCTCATGAAAACTTGTGCATCCTTGAAAGGTGATCATGCCATCGAAGGGTGGGTGAGTTCACGTCGGGAGGGATGTCGCCCTACGTCGTCAATAAGCGACGGGCGCGACCAGCAGGAAGGTTCTGAGACCGATGTCTCGTCAAAATCACGTTCGTCGCGTCGCTCTGCTTTGCGGAGCATCCTTGCTTACGGTCGCGGCGACGCTGCCGACCGCCGTGTTGGCCCAACAGGCCTCGGTCCAGTCGGATGATGCGACGACGGTCGATGAGGTCGTGGTCACCGGCATCCGCGCCCAGCTGCGCTCGGCCCAGGCCATCAAGAAGAACTCGGAGGTCATCGTCGATTCGGTGACCGCGGTGGATATCGGCGCCCTGCCCGACCGCTCGGTGTCGGAGGCCTTGCAGCGCATTCCCGGCGTCACCCTTCAACGCACGAACGCCGCACGCGACCCGGCCCGTCTGGCGGCAGAGGGCGGCGGCGTCTTCATCCGCGGCCTGTCGTGGGTGCGTTCCGAAACCAACGGCCGCGACATCTTCTCGGCCTCGAACGGTCGCGGGCTCAGCTTCGAAGACGTGTCGGCCGACCTGCTCGCCGGGGTGGACGTCTACAAGAATGTCGCCGCCAACATGATCGAGGGCGGCATCGCCGGCACGACCAATCTGCGGACCCGCGTTCCGTTTGACAACAGCGACCCGCTGTTGGCGATCAACGCCGATTACAACTATGGCGACCTGTCCGAAAAAGGCTTCTGGTCTGGCAGCATCCTGGCGACCGATCGTTGGCAAACCGGCATCGGCGAGATCGGCCTGCTGGCCAATGTCAGCGTGTCCAACGTCGGCAACCGCACGGATTCGATCTCGGTCGATCGTTACGATCCCGTGACCCTCAACGCCGGCAACGCCAGCACCGACGGTTCGGGAACGGCCGGCGAGACGGTCTTCGTGCCCAAATATCTGGGCTGGCGTACGATCGACTGGGAGCAGAAGCGCACCGCTGTCGCCTTGGCCGCCCAATGGCGCCCGAACGATCAGTGGCTGTTCACCCTGCAGGGTCTGGCTTCGCAGGCGGACGCCTACAACGTCGAATATGCGCTGGGCACCGACAGCATCGTCTCACCCAACTCCAGCTATCGCTATGACGAACAGAACGTCTTCCTGAGTGGCAATATCCCGGCCGCGACCTGGAACACCGACACCCGCGTCGGCGACGACACCAAGAAGACCAGCGATGTCGCTCTGAACTTCCAGTACACGCCCGGCGGCGCGTGGTCGTTCTCAGGCGATCTGCAATATGTGAAGTCCTCGGCCGAAATCTATTCGATGACGGCCTTCACCCAGCTTCAGAACCGTCCGGACCTGTCGATCACCATCGACGGCGATCTGCCGACCGTGACCTCCACCGGCGGCACGCCGGAAGACAAATCCGCCTACTGGTGGGCGGCTGCGATGGATCACATCGAGGACAACGAAGCCGACGAACTGGCGGGTCGGCTGGACGCCCGTTACGACTTCGACGAGAACTCGTCCTTCTTCAAGTCCGTCGCCTTCGGCGTTCGCGGCACCGAGAAGAACTACACCAACCGCCAGACCGGCTATAATTGGGGCCTGTTGTCCAATCAGTATTGGGGCAACGGCGGCGGCGCGGTCGTGTATCTGGACGACACGGGCTATCCGGGCGGCACGCAGGATCCGCGCCTGCCCAACTCGTCGACCCTCTATCGTTTCGACAACTTCTTCCGGGGCGACGCGCCGGTGCCCGGCGTAGCGTGGTTCCCCTCCGAAGGCCTGCTGAACCAGGGCACCGCCTACGCCTACGATATCTTGCGCAACACCGAAAGTTCCGGCTGGGGCTGGACGCCGCTCAGCGACGACTACGAAAGCTACCGTCTTGGCGGCGGCAACGGCGGCATCACGGAGCTGACCGAGAAGACGCAGGCCGCCTACGTCTACGCCCGCTTCGGCAATGACACCGGCTTCTTCGGCCGCGCCTTCGACGGCAACATCGGCCTGCGCGCGGTGGACACCAAGACCACCTCCAACACGGTGACCACCCTGCCGTCGATCCAGGGCGCCTGTCCGCCGGCCAATGCGCCCGGCGCCAACTGCGCGGCCTTCAATCAGGCGGTTCAGTTCGTGAACGGCGGATCCCTGGACGGGCAGCCGGTCGAAAGCAGCTACACCAACTGGCTGCCCAGCCTGAACCTGCGTGGGTTCCTCAGCGACACTCTGCAGGCCCGCTTTGCGATCTCGCGCGCCATGGTGCGGCCCGAGATGTATCAGCTCCAACCGTTCACCAACCTGTCGATCAACTTCCAGCCCGACGGCTACACCCTGAACCCGACCACGCCCTTCACCGGCGTGGGCGGCAATCCGGCGCTGCGTCCGATCACGGCGACCAACTACGACGCCAGCCTGGAGTGGTATTTTGCACCCACCGGAAGCCTGACGTTCGCGGCCTTCCACAAGGACATCAAGGACTACATCTTCACCGGCACGGAAACGCAGTCGATCACCAACGGCGGCGTCACCTACGACTTCCTGATCACGCGCTACACCAACGGCGCCGAGGGCACGGTGGACGGGTTCGAGCTGGCCTATTCGCAGTTCTTCGACTTCCTGCCTGGCGCTCTGAGTGGTCTCGGCTTCCAGGGCAACTTCACCTATATCAGCTCGGACGGCGGCAAGAACACCAGCCAGAACATCCTGGACACGACCCAGAACGGCGCCGCCGCAGACAGCACCCTGCCGCTCGAGGGCATGTCTCGCACCAGCTACAACGCCGCCATCCTCTATGAGAAGTACGGCATCTCCGCGCGCTTGGCCTACAACTGGCGCGAGGAATATCTGCTGACGACTTCGGCGGCGAACGTGAATGCGCCGGTATGGGCCAGCGACTACGGCCAACTAGATGGTTCGATCTTTTATAATCTGACCAAGGACATCAAGATCGGCGTTCAGTCGACCAATATCCTGAACGAGCGGACGGTGCTGAAGGTGGGCAGCGAGACCCGCAAACCGCCTTATAATTGGGTCGATACCGACCGCCGGATCGCGGTGGTGCTGCGCGCCGCCTTCTGATCGGGCTTTGACAACGGGGCGCCGGCGGTCGTCGGCGCCCCGATCTTTTTCTTGTCGACGTTGGGAGGCGGCGATGGGCTATTTCACACGCGGGCTCGCCGCAGCCTTGTCTGCTGCGGCTCTGGTCGCCGCAGCGGCCTCGCCGGTTCTGGCCCAGTCGCCCATTCCGCAACTGGTCGAGCGAAATGGTCGTCACGCCCTGATGGTCGACGGCGCGCCCTTCACCATCCTGGGCGGACAGGTCAACAACTCGTCCAACTATCCGGCGCCGCTGGCTCAGGCCTGGCCGGCGCTGCGCTATATCGGCGCCAATACAGTCCAGATCCCGCTGGGCTGGGAGCAGATCGAGCCGGAGGAGGGGCGTTTCGACTTCTCCTTTGTCGATCACGCCATCGAACAGGCCCGCGCCAATGATATGCGCGTCGTCTTCCTATGGTTCGCCACCTGGAAGAACACTGCCCCGGCCTATGCCCCCGCCTGGGTCAAGTTGAACCCCGAGCGTTTCCCCCATTTGATCGAGAAGAGTGGCAAGGAAAGCTACGCCCTGTCGCCCTACGGTGCCGAGACGCTGGCCGCCGACGCCCGCGCCTTCGCCGCCCTGATGCGTCACATCCGCCAGGTCGACGAGCGCGAGCGCACCGTCATCATGGTCCAGCCCGAGAACGAGGTCGGCACCTACGGCCCCGTGCGCGACTATTCCCCCGCCGCCCGCGTCGCCTTCGACGGTCCCGTGCCCCAGGCCTTGTTGGACCGCACCGGCAAGGCCCCCGGAACGTGGGCCGCCGTCTTCGGCAAGGATGCGGACGAGTTCTTCCACGCCTGGTCCATCGGTCGCTACGTCGGTCAGGTCGCCGCCGCCGGCAAGGCGGAATATCCGCTGCCGATGTACGTCAACGCCGCCCTGCGCGACCCGACGAACGATCAGGATCCCGCCACCTATGCGTCCGGCGGTCCGACATGGAACGTGATCGAGATCTGGAAGGCGGCGGCCCTGTCCATCGATTTCCTGTCGCCCGACATCTACACGCGCAAGTCGGGCGAATACGAAGCCCACCTGGATCGTTACACCCGCCCCGACAACGCCCTGTTCGTCGCCGAGACCGGCAGCGACACCCAGTACGCCCGCTATCTGATGGAGACGCTGGGTCGGGGCGGCATCGGCTTTTCGCCCTTCGGCATCGATTACACCGGCTATTCCAACTATCCGCTGGGCGCCAAGGAGATCACCGAGAAGACGCTGGAGCCGTTCCGCGACCTTTATCGCCTGATCGGACCGTGGCAGCGCACCTGGGCGCGTCTGGCCTTCGAGGGCAAGGTCTGGGGCGCAGCCGAACCCGACGACCGCAAGCCCGAGGTCATCGACCTGGGCGATTGGACCGCCACAACTGGCTATCAGCGCTGGCAGTTCGGACCGAGCAGCCAGCCTATCGATCCCAATGACGTGCCCGCCGCCTCGGCCCAGCCGAACGGGGCCATCGCCATCGCCGAGATCGAGCCGGGTCAATTCATCCTGGCCGGTCACCGCATCCGCATCGACTTCGCCGCCAAGCCTTCAACCGACGGCAAGCGCCGCATGGTCCTGCGCGTCGAGGAAGGCCATTTCGACGACGCTGGCAAATGGGTGTTCGAACGCATCTGGAACGGCGACCAGGTCGATTACGGCCTGAACTTCTCCACCGATCGACCGCAGCTGCTGCGCGTCGTCACGGCCACCTACTGAACCCTGCAAGAGTAACGCGAGCGCCCGCCATGATCCCGACCCTCGCCCGCCGCCTGTTCCTGGCCGCCCTGATGACCGCCCCTTTGGCCGCCTGCGCAGGGCAGGGGCTGATGAACGCCGCCTCCGCCGGGGCCATCCAGCAGGCCGCGTTCGAACGCACGGCCAGCGGCATCGTCGTCACACCGGCCGAGGGCGCCGCCCGCCGCGTCCGGCTTGAGGTCTATGGTCCCGAGACCATCCGCGTCACCGCGACCGAGAATGCGGACCTCGAACTGCCCGCCAGCCTGATGGTCACGGCCCAGCCCTCGACCACGACGCCGTTCCAGATCGAGACCCGCGGCGACCTGGTCGTGCTGAAGACCGCCGAGGCGACGGCGGAAGTCTCGCGCGAGACCGGCGCCGTTCGCTTCCTCGACGAAAACGGCCAGGAGGTGCTGAAGGAGCGGCCCGGCAGCCGCGAACTCAGCCCCGTCACGGTCGAGGACCAGAAGGGCGATCACCGCTTCCTGGCCACGCGTCAGGTCTGGGAAAGCCCCGACGACGAGGCCTTCTACGGCCTGGGTCAGCACCAGCAGGGCGTGATGAACTACAAGGGTCACGACGTTCAGCTGGCCCAGCACAACATCGACGTCGGCATTCCTTTGGTGGTGTCCAGCCGCAACTACGGCGTCCTGTGGGACAACAACTCGATCACGCGCTTCGGCGACCCGCGCCCCTACGGCATGATTGCGGACCAGTTCATCGTCCGCGACGCCACTGGCCGGTTTGGCGGCCTGACCGCCAGCTACTATCAGAATGACCAGCTCAAGGTTCAGCGCCAGGAAACCGAGGTGAACTACGAGTTCATCCGCGAATGGTCGCGCTGGCCCGAAGGCTTCAAGTCGCAGCCCGGCCAGCCGGTTCAGACCGGCGACATGGGCAAGCCCGGCCAGGCGGGCGTCAAGGTCGTGTGGGAAGGCACGCTGGAAACCGCGACCGCCGGCCTGCACAAGTTCCGCCTCTACTCCTCGGGCTATGCCAAGGTCTGGATCGACGGGCGGATGGTCGAGGACAACTGGCGCCAGAACTGGAACCCGTTCGATCACGACTTCCAGGTCCAGATGGCCGCCAATACGCGCGTGCCGATCAAGATCGAATGGATCCCCGAAGACGGCTATATCTCGCTGCGTCACCAAGATCCGCTGCCCGCCGCCGATCAGGGCGCGCTCAGCTTGGCGTCAGAGGTCGGGACCGCCATCGACTACTACTACATCGGCGGCGCTGATCTGGACGGGGTGATCTCGAACTATCGCGGTCTGACCGGCAAGTCGGTGATGCTGCCCCGCTGGGCCTACGGCTTCTGGCAGAGCCGCCAGCGCTACAACACCCAGGACGAGGTGACCGGCGTGGTGCGGCGCTATCGCGAGCTGGGCCTGCCGATCGACAACATCGTTCAGGACTGGTTCTACTGGCCTGAAAACGCTTGGGGCTCGCATCAGTTCGACCCCGCGCGCTTCCCCAACCCCACCCAGATGGTCAAGGACGTTCACGACATGAACGCCAACATCATCATTTCGGTCTGGCCGAAGTTCTATCCGACGACCGAGCACTACAAGCAGTTGGACGCGATCGGCGGCATGTATACCCGCAACGTCGATGTCGGCGCGCGCGACTGGGTGGGACCCGGCTACGCCAACAGCTTCTACGACCCCTATCTGCCCGCCGCCCGGGACCTTTACTGGAAGCAGATGTCCGACAGCTTCAAGGGCATGAACTTCGACGGCTGGTGGCTGGATTCGGTCGAGCCGGACATGCACTCCAACCTGGACATTCCCGAGCGCACCCTGCGCATGGGACCGACCGCCATCGGTCCGGGCGCCTATGTCTTCAACTCCTATCCGCTGATCAACGCCGAGAACGTCTACAAGAACTTCCGGCGTGAGAAGGGCGACGAGCGGACCTATATCCTGACCCGTTCGGCCTGGGGCGGTCTGCAACGCACCGGCTCGACGCTGTGGTCGGGCGACGTGGTGGCGCGCTGGGACAATCTGAAGGACCAGATCTCGGCGGGCGTGAACACCGGTCTGTCGGGCCTGGCCAACTGGACCCATGACATCGGCGGCTTCTCGGTCGAGGCGCGCTACTCCAATCCCGCCGGCATGAAGCCCGAGGACAAGGCCGAATGGGACGAGCTGAACCTGCGCTGGTTCCAGTTCGGCGCCTGGTCGCCGATCTTCCGTTCGCACGGCGAGTTCCCGCTGCGTGAGGTCTATAACCTGGCCCAGCCCGGCACGCCGCTCTACGACGCCTACGCCGCCCAGCTGCGGACCCGCTACCGGCTGATGCCCTACATCTACAGCCTGGCCGGCGACGTCTATCAGCGTGACGGCACCATCATGCGCGGCCTGGTCATGGACTTCCCGTCCGACCTCAAGGCGCGCGACATCAACGACCAGTATTTGTTCGGCCACGCCCTGCTGGTCGCGCCGGTGACGGAATACAAGGCGCGCAGCCGTTCGGTCTACTTCCCGCAAGGGGCCGACTGGTACGACATGCTGACGGGCCAGAAATACGCCGGCGGCCGATCGGCGACGGTCCAGGCGCCCGAGGACAAGATCCCGGTCTTCGTGCGCGCCGGCTCCATCCTGCCCACTGGTCCGGCGATCCAGTACACGGCCGAGAAGCTGGACGGCCCGCTGACGCTGATCGTCTACACCGGCGCGAACGGCTCCTTCTCCCTGTATGAGGATCAGGGCACGACCTACGCCTACGAGCGGGGCGAGTTCTCGAATATCCCCATGACCTGGAACGACGCGACCGGCGTCCTGACCATCGGCGCGCGGACGGGTTCGTATCCGACCATGCCGACCAATCGCACCATCAATGTGCGCTTCGTCAGCGGGCCGGGCGCCGATGTCGGAAACTTCGATGCGGCTCCGGCGAGGACGATCCAATACAACGGTCAGGCTGTGGAGGTTCGGCGCTAGATCAAGACCGAGCATCGACATCGGACATGATGTCGATGCTCAACCTGTTGTCTTGACGAGACTTTGAAAAAAGATCGGGGCGCTTCGCATACAGGGTGTCCAGCGGCCTTATGATCGGGACCCGATCTTTGACATCCTCGGCCCCCGATCCCGACGGCGGCGAAGAATTCACTCGGCCTTCCGGCTGATGGTCGGACGGGCGGAAATTGCACTGTCTTGCACTTTGCACGCCATTTCGGGGTGCAGTGCAATTTCGAACCTTCCGCTGCGGCGGACAGACAGGAGGCGCGGATGCGCTCGTTCTTGCTTGCCGCCGCGGCTGTCGCCGCGCTCACAGGGGCTTCGTCCGTCCGGGCGCAGGTCCAGCCCCAGACGGTCGTCACGCCCGCTCTTTTCGACGCCATGTTCCAGGACCACGCCGTCTTGCAACGCGGCCGTCCCATCAAGGTGTGGGGCAGGGCCGCGCCCGGCGCCGCCGTCTCGGTCAGCCTGGGTCAAGCGCAGATCCAGGCGACGGCCGGCGCCGACGGCGTCTGGCGTGCGACCCTTCCGACCCTGACCGCCGGCGGCCCCTATGTCCTGACGGCCCGGTCGGCCGGCGCGAGCCAGAGCGTCTCCGACATCATGATCGGGGATGTCTGGCTGTGTTCGGGCCAGTCGAACATGGAGTTCGCCGTCCGTCAGGCCACGAATGCGGAGAGCGAGATCGGCGCCGCGAACGACGCAAAGATCCGCCTCTTCCTGGTCGGTCGTTCCAGCCTGCCGGCGCCGTCCGCCGCTCCGCGCGCCGTCGGCCAGTGGCGCGTCACCAGCCCGCAAAGCGTGCGCGACTTCTCGGCCGCCTGCTACTTCATGGGCCGCGACCTGCGTCGTGCCGAAGACGTGCCGGTCGGCCTAATCGCCGCCTCCTGGGGCGGGTCGATCATCGAGGACTGGCTGAGCCGCGACGCCGTCGAAAAGCTGGGCGGGCATCAGGAGGCGTTGAAGGCGTTGGACGCCTACGCCCGTGATCCGGGCCAAGGCGACGCGATCTGGCGTCGTGTGACCCAGGACTGGTGGCGGACCAACGATCCCGGCACGAAACAGGGCTGGCACCTGGCGCGCACGAACGACGCCGACTGGGCGCCGATCCTGGCCGAGGGTTTTTGGGAGTCCACCGTGCCGGGGCTGGCCACCTTCGACGGCATCGTCTGGCTGCGCAAGGAGGTCGAACTGACCGCCGCCCAGGCGCGCCAGGCCGCGACGCTGGAGCTGGGACCCGTGGACGACGCCGACGTCACCTGGATCAACGGCCAGTACATCGGCGGCCAGCAGGGCTGGGACACGCCGCGCACCTACGCCGTACCTGCCGGCACGCTGAAGGCCGGCCGTAACCTGATTGCGGTCGGCGTGCTGGACACCAACGGCGGAGGCGGCGCCTGGGGACCGGCGGCGAACAAACGCCTGGTGCTCGCAGACGGCACGACCGTCAGCCTGTCGTCGGGCTGGCGTCATCGGGTCGCGGCCCCGCTGGGCGACCTGCCCAATCCCCCGCGCACGCCCTGGATCGGCGGCAGCGGCACGACGACCTTGTACAACGGCATGATCGAACCCCTGGGCGCCTATGGCCTGAAGGGCATGGCCTGGTACCAGGGCGAGTCGAACATCGGCGACTATGTCGGCTATCGCCGTCTGCTGCCCGCCCTGTTCGCCGACTGGCGCGCCCGGTTCGAAAACCCCGAGATGCGGATGCTGGTCGTGCAACTGGCGAACTTCGGCCCGATGGCCAGCCAGCCGACCAACTCCTATTGGGCGGCCCTGCGCGAAAGCCAGCGCACGGTCGTCAAAGCCGATCCTAAGGCGGGCCTCGCCGTCGCTATCGACATCGGCGACCGCTACGACATCCATCCCACCAACAAGCTGGAAGTGGGGCGACGTCTGGCGCTGGAGGCCCGTCGTCTGGACGGCGAGACGCAGCCCGTCTCGCCGCAGCCGGTGTCCGTGACCCGCGCCGCCGACGGCGTCCACATTCGCTATTCCGCTTCGGCTCAATTGGTCGCCTATGGTTCGAACCGCCCGGTAGGCTTCGAGCTGTGTGGGTCCGACAACGCGTGCCGCTTCGTCGATGCGACGCTTTCAGGGGACGAGGTCGTCTTGTCGTCCGTGATGGCGAGCGACCTCAGGGTTCGCTTCTGCTGGGCCGACAGCCCGGTCTGCAACCTCTACGGACCCGCCGGTCTCCCGGCGGTCCCGTTCGAGGCGGAGATCCGCTAAGCGGTCAGACTAGCCCCGCGCCCCTCAGCCGCATGGCGGGCGCTGTGGCGACGGGCCGTTGGGCCGGCAGGTCGATGGTCAAACCCTCGGCCGTCTGACGGAAGGGCAGGGCGCCGCCGCCCAGCAGTTCGACCGCCTCGACACGCCCCACCTGCGGGGTCAGCGCCCGCACGACCATCTTCCGGTCCTGCGGCCAGTCCAGCGCGAAGGCGTAGAGGACGTCGCCCTTGGTGGTGAAGCGGATGTCCTCGCCGGTCCATGGCCGCGCCGCGCCCTCGCCATGCATACCTCCCACGACCGCCGTCGGCCCCTCGCCATAGATGCGCCAGGGCCGGGTGTCGAAGATGGCCTCGCCGTTGACCGTCATCCAGGCGGCGATGTCCGTCAGGATCTGGCGCTCGTCGCTGTCGATCGATCCGTCCCCGCGCTGGGGGATGTTCAGCATCAGGTTGCCGTTCTTCGACACCACATCCACCAGCCGCTGCACGATGCTGCTGGCCGGGACATAGTAGTGGCCGGTGAAGCGGGCGCGGTTGTAGTGCCAGTCGCCGATACAGGTGTCGGTCTGCCACGGTTCAGGCTTCAGGCTGTCGGAGAAGCCGCGCTCGACCGTCTCGGTGATCGCCTTGCGCTGACGGTCGTCCAGCCGCTTGCCGTTCACGACCGGCAGTTCGCCCCGCCAGGCCAGAGAGGCGTTGTAGAACTCGGCCGTCGCCTCCAGCCCGTACCGCCCCAGCGGCAGGCCGTAGTTGTCGAAATAGACCATGTCCGGCTTGTATTTGGTGATCAGGTCGCGCTGTCGCAGAACCCAGGACCGCACGAAGGCCGGGTTGTTCGTGGGCGGCGTCTCGATCCACTGGCCGTCGCGCGCATCGTGCCAGGCGTTCATCTCGGCGATCGAGCCGATGCCGTCGGGCGGAGCGAAGGTCGGGCCGGTATAGAGCTCCTGTGGGTCCAGCCCGTCCCACCATTTGCCGGCGCCGTCCGCCCTGGTCAGCCGCGCCGCGTCGTAGCGTACGCCCTTCAGCGGGCCTTCGGCGTCATAGCTGTACGCCGTCTGCCACCAATGCCAGGCATGGGCCGCGTGGTTCGATACGGCGAACCGGAGGCCCCGCGCCCTGACCGCCTTCTCCCATGTGCCGACGATGTCGCGCTTTGGCCCCACCCGCATCGTGTTCCAGGCATGATGGCTGCTGTCGAACAGGTCCAGGTTGTCGTGGTGGTTGGCCATCGACATGATGTAGCGGGCGCCCGCCGCCTGATAGAGGTCCAGCAGGCCCTCGGGATCCCACTGGTCGCCCTTGAACTGGTCGATCAACTCCATGAAGCCGAACCGGCTGGGGTGGCCGTAGGTCGCGACGTGGTTGTCGTAGAAGGCGTTGCCCTGGATATACATCTGGCGGCCGTACCAGTCGCCGAACTCCGGCACGCACTGCGGCCCCCAATGTGACCAGATGCCGAACTTGGCGTCCCGGAACCAGTCGGGCGTCCGATAGCCCGCCGCCAAACTGTCCCACGTCGGCTTGAACGGACCGGCCGTCGCGGCGATCGGCGTCGTCGCGCAGGCCCCCAGCATCGAAGCCGACGCCCCCGCGCCCAGCAGTCCACGTCGAGACAGGGTCATGCGGGTTCTCCATAGACGACGCCGCGTCCGTCGGTGGCGACATAGACCCGGCCGAAGACGCGCGGATCGCCGGCCACGGCCCTGAAGCGGCGCCCATATTCATGGCGGTCGTCGTTGACGCGCATCCACGTCCGTCCCTTGTCGTCGGAACGGAACACGCCCCGCACCGGACCCTGCGTGCCAATGGCGAACAGGGCAGGATAGGTCGAACCGGCGGGCGGCTTGCCGAAGTCCATCATCTCGACGCTCAGCCCCCCATCAATCCGGTCGAACCGCTGACCGCCGTCGCGGCTGTAATAAAGGCCGCTGCGCGATACGAACCACAGATCGCCCTCATGATCGGGCGTCGCCTTCAGCGGGAAGGCGGTCTCGCGCCAGGTCGGGCGATCATCGGCGATGTTCGCGGGCAGGCCGCGCGACGGCACGGCGGCGAAGCTCTCGGCGCCGTCCACGCTGACGAACCAGGCGCCGGTGCGGAAATCCAGGGCGTAGAACAGCATCGGATCCTTGCGGTCGGCCACCGGCCGCAGCAAAGGCGGCAGGCCCGCCGTGGGCTTCCACGTCCGGCCTTGATCCCGCGACCAGACGACCTGGGGCGTCGCCAGCACGAAGGTCGAACCGTCCGCCGACACCGTGATCGGCGCGTCGCGATACAGGTCCATGCGCGGATTGTCGGCGACGACCGGCGCCTCGCCCGAAGCCGGCCGGGGTCGGCCCAGCGGCTTCCAGGTCAGCCCGGCATCGTCGGACCAGGCCAGGGTCGAGCCATCATGCCCCTCCGAGGCCACGCCTTCGTGCGGCGTGCCGCTGCGCACCACGATGTCGGGCGCGGCGCCCGCATAGTCGATCTGATTGGTGTTGGCGAAGACGGGGGTGGTGAACTGGCGCTGGGGCGAGCGGTTCAGGTCTTCATGGGCGAAGCCGGATATGTCGCCGAAGCCGGTCAGCAGTTGCGGTCCCTTCGGCGGACTGACCAGGGTGATGACGGCCGTCTGTTCGATTCCCTCGACCCATGGGGTCCAGTCTGTCGGCTGTTCGCGGTCGGCGACAGACAGGTTGCGCGTCTCATAGACGGTGGCCCCTGTCGCATAGACCAGCCGGTCCCCGTCGAACGGATCCAGCGCCAAGGCCGCGATCCACCAGCCGAAGTCCGGCCGGTCGTTGCCCCAATTCAGATAGGGGGTCGCGCTGACGTCGTGGCGGGCCGCCTCTCGCAGGCTGATCCAGCTTCGGCCGTCGTCGGTGCTGCGCCAGATAGTGTCGCCCGGCCGCCAACGGTTGAGCGTCGAGACCATGAGCACGCCCGGACGTTTACGATCCAGCGCGATCCCCATGAAGCCGCCGGACGGTCGGGGCGGGCTGATGTCGGTCCAGGCGCCGGTATTCGTATCCAGCCGCCAGACCGCGCCGTCCGTCACCCCATTCGGTCCGATGCCTAGGGTGCAGGTCACATAGAGGACGCCGCGATCGTCCAACTCCGCCTTGGCCGCCGACAGTTCGGCGCGCGGCCCGCCCGCCACGGCCTGCCAGGTCCGACCGGCGTCGTCGGAGCGATAGAGGGCATGTTCGTGCGGATCGGCGACGCCGACGAAGAGCGTCTTCGAACCCTGACCGCGCCGACCGCTGCGCGGATCGAAGACGACGAAGCTCAGCCCGCCGTGGGTGGCGCGGTCGCTGGGCGTTCCTAGGCCCTCGAGCGGAAACCCGTCCACCTTGCGCCAGCTTGCGCCGCCGTCGGTGGAACGCTGCAGGCCGTCGTGGCGGGATCCGAAATAGAGGATGCGGTTGTCGTTGGGATCGATCGCCAGCCGTTCGCCCAGACCACGGCCGTCTTCATTTCCGCCCATGCGGAAGGGCACGTCGGTTCGCCGCCATGTCTCGCCACGATCGGTCGAGCGCAGCATCACGCCGGGGTCGTCCCTGTGAACGCCCGCTGCTGCGTGGACGATGTTGGGATCGACCGGATCGGCGGCGATGCTCTCGATCCCGAAATCGCCGGACCGGGGACTGGAGTCCATCAGCGGCGACCAGCGACCGGCGGCCGCGTCGAACCGATAGGCGCCGCCCATGTCCGACCGCGCATAGGCCAGGCCTCGCTCGATCGGACTGAATACGATGCCGGGAATGAAGCCGCCTGCGCCCACGACGACATTGCGCCATACATAGGGACCACGTTCGCTTGCCTGCACACGACCGGCGGTCGCCATGGCCCCGGCGGTAAACGCCATTAAGCCGGCTGTGCGTCGTGTCACGCCTGTCGTCATGCCGCCGTTCCTCCCTCACCGGCGACGTTGCTCCATCGCTCAATGTTAGCGCTAACTTCAGTAGTTGACATCATTGTCATAGGTGCATCAAGTTGCGTCTGTAAAAATCAAGGCGTCGATCAACGACGTGTCGGGAGCGAACCTCGGGTTCAAACGGATTTCGCCGCTTTCGGCGCGGGGGGCGACGCCTGGATTTTTTCACACCCTGAGCGAACTTCCGGTGCGGCCTGAATGGTCGCGCCGGGTTTTTCGCCACATAGTTTCGCCGACAGCCCGACGGACCCGACATGACCCTCCGTATCCCGAACGCGCGCCGCAGCGCTGTTTCCGCCCTCGCACTTGGCGTCGCGCTCGCAACCGCCGCCTGCGCGGCAACGGGAGCGACCCGGACGTCGCCGGTTCAGGCCGTGACGCCCCAGGACTCCATCGTAACCGACGCGGCCCGCGCCCATCCAGCGCTTTGGCCCCATGCGGCCTCACCGGCGGCGATGACGGATGCGGCGACGGAAGCCTTCGTCACCGAACTGATGAGCCGGATGACGCTGGAGGAGAAGGTCGGCCAGACGATCCAGGCCGATATCGGCTCCATCAAGCCTGAAGACCTGCTGACCTATCCGCTGGGCTCGATCCTGGCGGGCGGCAACTCTTCGCCGGGCGGGGACGAGCGCGCCTCGGCCCAGAAATGGGTCGAACTGGCTCAGGCCTTCCGTGCGGCGGCGGCCCAGCGTCCGGGCGCCAAGGTGCCGCTGATCTACGGCATCGACGCGGTGCACGGTCACAACAATATCGTCGGCGCCACCATCTTTCCGCACAACATTGGCCTGGGCGCCGCGCGCGATCCTGACCTGATCCGCCGCATCGGCGAGGCGACCGCGCTGGAAGTCGCTGTGACCGGCGCAGACTGGACCTTCGGCCCGACCTTGGCCGTACCGCAGGACGACCGTTGGGGCCGGACGTATGAAGGCTATGCCGAGAACCCCGAAGTCGCCAAAAGCTACGCCGGCCCGATGACGCTCGGCCTACAGGGCGCGCTGTCTGCGGATCGTCCATTGGCTGCAGGCCACATCGCCGGCTCGGCCAAACACTTCCTCGCCGACGGCGGCACCACGGGCGGCAAGGACCAGGGCGACTTCGCAGGATCGGAACAGGAGCTGATCCGCACCCATCTGTCCGGCTATCCCCAGGCCATCGACGCCGGGGTGCTGTCGATCATGGCCAGCTTCTCCAGCTGGAACGGCGTCAAACACTCGGGCAACGAGACCATTCTGA
>NZ_JAELUF010000202.1 GCF_016429195.1 Brevundimonas sp. ASV9 | reverse complement strand
GGGCACCCGTGTCCGATTTGTCACAGCAACCCTCAACATACGAGTAGCTGATCCAGGACCTATGGCAATATTCCGCAACGGCGCTTCCATTATTGGCCACGGGCATGCGGGGAAGCTTCTCCTCCTGCGAGTGCGGCGTTTCACTGGTACGACACCCCGAGTTACTCGTACGGACACGGTCAAGCTTTCAACAAAAGTCTCCACGTTCCCATAACCCGAGCGCCGCGCCACTGGCCGTGATTCGCGTGTCCCGCTATCCATCCTCCACCGGGCGGCGCATACTGGCGGCGCAACATGACGAATGGGGCGACGGCTTTACTGCCTTGGGAGGGGCTTCCGGCACGGAGCTTGAGGGCCCGTAGTCTTGCAGCAGCACCTGGAACGCTGCAGGCTCAGATTTACAATCGTTGACACATCCACATATCCACTGCAACACTAACTTAGCAAGCCCTTTGCTAACCCGCGCGAATCGCCCCTCGGAAAGCATCGCTCAGCTGGGGGAAACCGGGTTGTCTCGTCGTAACTCGTAAGCACGTACAATGTACCAATCCAGCTACGATGTACTTGAGGTGGTACCTAGTAGTCCCTCAGCGGGTCACTTTCATCAATGTACCTCAGCTGCTGGGTAGGTACCTATAGTA
>NZ_JAELUF010000201.1 GCF_016429195.1 Brevundimonas sp. ASV9 | reverse complement strand
GCCTTGTACAGCCTCACGAGGCCCTCCAGCGCCTGGACCAGCGCCATCACCCCAGCGCGAAGCGCCCATTCGCCCACGGTCATGGCGATTGCCGCCGCGACGATCGTACGGCCCGGTGCGATACTGCCCACGTCCGCCAGACATGCCTCCGCGGCGAACGGGACCGCCAGATCGCTCATCACCCATTGGGTTCCAGCCGTTGCCGTGCATTCCTGGCATGTTGGGAAAGTTTCCAGCTCCCATAGGGAAGCCAGGCATCATTGCGCCATTCACTCCAAAATTTTGCAGATTGAATCCGCGAGGAGTGCCCGTCGCAGACTGCCCGTTGGGTGGAGGGAAATGCCCATTGGAATTAGCATCAGTACGCGACGGGGCAATATGTGCCGGATCCATCACATAGGAATTGATGAGTTCAAACTAGACGAATGTTAGCTTGCCGAGAATCGTTAAGTACCGGAGCCAATGGCCACATACCTCTTCGCGTAGGCTATCAAGCCATTCCCCATGGCGTTTCTCAACATGTTTGCGCCAGAAGTGCTCTTCTTTGAACAGTTTTGTGCACTCTGGTGCCTTACACCTCCACTTGTGCTCATCTTCTTGCTTCACATGTTTCATCTGCTCATCTTCAACTGCTTCTTCAAC
>NZ_JAELUF010000200.1 GCF_016429195.1 Brevundimonas sp. ASV9 | reverse complement strand
TTGAGATGTTCACGCATCAGCAAGGTTACGAGGCGGCAAACAACCTTTGACACATGCCGAGTCCTCCATCTTGACATATTTTTTGCAGCGTGATTCAAATGTTTGATTGCTGTTGCTCTTCTTTGCGTTTTGGGTGGCACTCCTGTAAAAAGCTTTGACATGAAATTTGTTGCGTAGCACACAAGACACTTGTCTACCACTCTGTCGGTAATTATTGTGGCTTCAAATGCGGAGCACCCATGCAACGACACAGTCTCAGTCTCTTTAGCGGCCGCTCGATGATCCCAACACTACTCGTCTGTACTTGGCTAGATAACAAATATAACCGCTGATCCGGTACGCACGGTTGGACAATCCAGGCGTGCGGGCTGTGCGTGGTCATGCTGACGGGCGCAAGCGTGCGGTCTGGCTGCTTTATTCCATCCTTGTCTTTATCAGCCGTAAATAGTTTCGGGCGCTAAATGCGGGAAATTTGTGTCCCGCACTGGTAACGGTAACGCCTCGCAAAAGCACCAGGGGTCTTGACCCAAGGTGTCGGGACTGTAGCGCAAAGACTCGCAGGAGTCGCTCGCTAATAAGAACCGGGCACATGGTAACGCAGCCCCAGACCCGGTGAGGGACGCCACCGATTCATTGAGGGGGTGTTAT
>NZ_JAELUF010000199.1 GCF_016429195.1 Brevundimonas sp. ASV9 | reverse complement strand
AGGTGGCGGCGGAAAGGTCATTCTTATCAAGAATGGTGCTTTTAACGATGCCGCGGCATGTCTGATGACGCATCCTGGCCCGCAGTACCTGCTGTCTGGAGACATTAGTGGTGTTGCAGCCGTAAAGATGCTCGCCAATGTCAAATGGAGTGTCTCCTTTACGGGACAGACGGCCCATGCAGCCATGGAGCCCTGGACCGGTATCAACGCGTTGGACGCTGTTTGCCTATCTTACAATGCCATTTCTATGTAGCGACAGCAGATCCGACCCCATGAGAGAATCCACGGCGTTTTTAAGGAGGCTGGCGATAGGCCCAATGTGATTCCGGGTCGTACCAGCGTCGACTACTATGGTGTGTTCAAATTTCAACAAAGCTTCATCTCCATACTAACGGCTCATCGCAGTACGAAGCGATACACTTGTTGACGCAGAGCGCTTGTGGCAGCGCGTCAAGAAATGTTTCGAAGGCGCCGCCATAGCCACTGGCTGCCAGGTGCATTACGAAGAGATCAATTCGTACGCCGACGTCCGCTCCTCAATGGCAATTTGCAAAGAGTTTGTCGCGACGATGCCCGAAGGTACTGTTTCTCTCGACCAGCCTAGTGATTTCCCTGTCTCTTATACACATCTGACGCTGCCGACGAATACA
>NZ_JAELUF010000198.1 GCF_016429195.1 Brevundimonas sp. ASV9 | reverse complement strand
AGCCTGCTGATACCTTTATGGGTGGCACGAGTTCGCGACCTCAGACGCGCCCTGCAACACCGTTTAACCCGTCATTCTCAGTCCCCGCAACGCCTCCAGATCTGTACCTAGTGACAAGAAACTCACCAAACATTTCCCAATCTCTGTGGGAGAATTTCCAGCCTGACCAGCTGTTTCCTGACAGTACGGGTATGCCGACAATGCCAAATATTTCTCCTTCGCAAACACACCAAAGCCTCGATCCACGAAACATGGGCCAAATGCCGATGCCGCAAGGTGCTGGTCAATTCCAGCAGCAGCAACATCAGCAGCAACAGCAACAGCAGCAGCACCATCAACATCAACCCCCACAGCAGCCACATCACCACCACACACACCGCCCCCATCACCATCACCATCCTCACATTGCGGCAGCGGAGAATGCGCCAGCGCGCGTATTCAAGCTCCAGTTTGACGCACGCAAGATTGTCTGCTGCACGCAGTCCCCAGTGATTGTAGGCTGGGACTTTTGCAACGGCGAAAAGGAGCTTGAAGAAGTTTCGCGGTTCTTTGCGACATTGGACTAGAAGGGGATTCTATCATTTGGAAAAACGAGAATTAGCATTTTTGAAGCCACGACGGGATTATTTGTTTACGGCGCATGGGGAATAGGA
>NZ_JAELUF010000197.1 GCF_016429195.1 Brevundimonas sp. ASV9 | reverse complement strand
TTTATTCCGCCCGACTGGAAAGATGCCGGGGGACCAAGCCTGATTTTTGTCAGACAATGTCTTCTTCTCGAACAAGACCTCAAAGCTCAGGGGAGCCGGTCACGTTCTTCCTTTACGATATCAATGCACGCCAACCCGAAGGCCGACGGCAAACTTGAATGCGATCACAAGATCCTGGTGGAGCCAGACGGAGTCGAACCGACGACATCCTGCTTGCAAAGCAGGCGCTCTACCAACTGAGCTATGGCCCCATTCCATCAGGAATGGTGCGAAGCCCAGGAGAGCTGTCATACGATACTGTCCAAGGCTGGAGTCCAGCAGGGCTGGTAGGCCCGGGCAGACTCGAACTGCCGACCTTACGCTTATCAGGCGTACGCTCTAACCACCTGAGCTACGGGCCTATGGCAGCGACAGCCGGGTCATAAACACCCAGGCTCGCGATCGCGTCACCAACTCAACGACCCGTATGGTCGAGGCGTCGATGACGAAAGTGGAAAGAGAAACGGAGACGGCGGCGTTCCGCCGTTTATTGGAGCCTCAATAGACAGTCTCGTGAGAGACGGCCTGGAGAAGCATCCTTAGAAAGGAGGTGATCCAGCCGCAGGTTCCCCTACGGCTACCTTGTTACGACTTCACCCCAGTCGCTGACCCTAC
>NZ_JAELUF010000196.1 GCF_016429195.1 Brevundimonas sp. ASV9 | reverse complement strand
ACCTTGTTCAGCCATTGAACATGCAGCTCAGGAAGCGCTAAACCGAAACAGGGAGCAATGGGCGAGGTCTGAGCAACAGGAGTAACCATAAAGACTCCAGTTCTTGCTTTCGTTGGCGGGGCGGTCAGCGCCATCGGCACGCTGTTCCGGCCGGGGTCCATACGTATCGTGTAAGTCGTCGCCGGCGTCGTAATCGGCATCGCCGCAACTCGTACATCTCCACCCCGAGCAATCTTCCAACCGGGTACGGCCGGTGTCAGCCCTTTCCGTAAACTACTTTTCTTTCCTTTTTAGGAACGTTTCCGCGAGTCTAAGGTTCTTTCTCGCACTATATACCGAGATTATCTGGATGCCACGTAAAGAGCTTCGTCTCAGGCTGCGCCTTTCTTATGCCGTTACCTTTTAGTTGTGTGTTTGAGACCATAATGGTTACCGTTCTGTTGTATATATATATAAAGACTGTGTTTTGCCTCTAGTGTGTCAACTTATCTTCCATGCTTATTCTAAACCCAACATTCCATCAACTTCAGTACCATAATCATCTAGCCATCAGCATGTTTTACGCATACAAAAAGATAAAAGAGTATCAAAGGCAAAAGCCTACTTCAACCGCGGCTCTTGATGATAAAACGGTGAACGAAGCCGATACCATACAGC
>NZ_JAELUF010000195.1 GCF_016429195.1 Brevundimonas sp. ASV9 | reverse complement strand
CTTTAGGGGCCGGGGTCACAAATTTTGATGCTTTCTCAACTGAGTGAACGCTAGCCACCTGACAACACTATTGGATGCAACTCTTGTTGGCTACAACCGGATTTCTCTAATCAACTTGCGTGAATATCTTGTTGTTTCGCTGGACCTTCCGCTGCACCAGAAAAGCCATAGCCTATGGCTTCGGCGGGGCACTGTTCTGTCCGTGCTGTTTCAGTGCTCGCAAGATTTGGCTGCTTTCAAGTCTGTTTCGGCTGCTTTTTGTAAATTTGAAGTCCAGGTCTACTGCACAAATAAAAGCGTAACATGCGCTAGGTGCTATTATACCATAAGCGAAACGGATCCCGCATAATGTTCAATCTTCTAAAACTTGTCGCGATCACCGGCGCGCTGCGAGTCGCCTCAAGCCACACTTCTCTGACAGCGGCTGAGGCAACCTCTTTGGACGAGCGTGCCACCGGATACGTAAATGCCGTCTACTTCACCAGTTGGCACGTGTTGATCAATAAATGCCGTGGCTGTTTCTAACAGACGCATAGGAGTATCTATCAGAGGAATTTCCAGCCTGCTGACCTTCGAGCTTCCGACATCTCACACGTGCTATATGCGTTCATGTATCTCCGGGCTGACGGGACCGTGTATGTCAAACCTGCACTTTTTGGAAG
>NZ_JAELUF010000194.1 GCF_016429195.1 Brevundimonas sp. ASV9 | reverse complement strand
TCAGAATGGTCTCGTTGCCCGAGTGTTTGACGCCGTTCCAGCTGGAGAAGCTGGCCATGATCGACAGCACCCCGGCGTCGATGGCCTGGGGATAGCCGGACAGATGGGTGCGGATCAGCTCCTGTTCGGACCCGGCGAAGTCGCCCTGGTCCTTGCCGCCCGTGGTGCCGCCGTCGGCCAGGAAGTGTTTGGCCGAGCCGGCGATGTGGCCCGCGGCCAGCGGATGGTCGGCCGACAGCGCGCCTTGCAGGCCGAGCGTCATCGGACCAGCGTAGCTTTTGGCGACCTCGGGGTTCTCGGCATAGCCTTCATACGTCCGGCCCCAGCGGTCGTCCTGGGGCACGGCCAGGGTCGGGCCGAAGGTCCAGTCGGCGCCGGTCACAGCGACTTCCAGCGCGGTCGCCTCGCCGATGCGGCGGATCAGGTCGGGATCGCGCGCGGCGCCCAGGCCGATGTTGTGCGGAAAGATGGTGGCGCCGACGATGTTGTTGTGCCCGTGCACGGCGTCGATGCCGTAAATCAGCGGCACCTTGGCGCCCGGCCGCTGGGCCGCCGCCGCACGGAAGGCCTGAGCCAGTTCGACCCATTTCTGGGCCGAGGCGCGCTCGTCCCCGCCCGGCGAAGAGTTGCCGCCCGCCAGGATCGAGCCCAGCGGATAGGTCAGCAGGT
>NZ_JAELUF010000193.1 GCF_016429195.1 Brevundimonas sp. ASV9 | reverse complement strand
CATTGGTGTAAGTCGAAGTCGATAGCAGGGAGCAAGCTTGACCGGCGCTGACCGTTAGCAGCCCAATGTATGTGGTCAGGCTCTGAAGACGTCGGCTGTGCGCGTGCGTACAGCATATCGAAAGCATCCAAGATATTTGTCGTCTGCCGCTTTGGCCCAGAAGGAAATGTGTAAGTTCCATCTTTTTCTAGGAAGAGGGACATTGCTGACGCTAGCTCCAGAGTCGGACAGAAGCCATTCTAAGAGGTCGCTGCCTACGCCTTGCTTTATACCTTGCACAAGCTTCGGAATCCGTATAATGAAATTCGCCAAGTATATAATTATTTAAACAAGATCAAATTATATCCTCTTTCTATTTAATTCAATGTTTTGCAGCGCCAAAGCTATTGCGCGGATTGCGGCCCTCGTGCAGGGTGGAGGTAGGTGCACCGCTAGGGTGCAAATAAGGCTATTTGCACCGTACCTCGAGACTCTCTATGACTAAGCGTTCTCGCCGTGTCATTTTGCTATATGGGTCGGAGAACCTGTCTCATATACACATCTGACGCTGCCGACGAATACATCACAGAGTAGATCTCTGTGGGCGGGGTATAAGGATAATGGGGGGGGGGGGGGGGGGGGGGGGGGGGGGGGGGGTGGGGGTGGGGGGGGGGGGGGGGGGGGGGGGGGGGGGG
>NZ_JAELUF010000001.1 GCF_016429195.1 Brevundimonas sp. ASV9 | reverse complement strand
CCGGAATAGGCCGTCACGCCGACGGCGGCGACAATCATCAAGGCGCCGATGGCGAGCCCCGCCACGACGGCGAGCTTCAGGGCGATGGACAGGCGATTGAACGAGAACATGACGGGCTCCGTAGGCCTGCATCCATGCGCCGCCGCCCACAAACGCCCGGTTAAGGTCGCACTACGTAGTTACGCGCCATCCAGAAACAGGCGGCACGCCGGGTTGGCGGTCTCGTCGATGTAGGGGTAGCCCAGATCGGCCAGGGCGGCGGTCAGTTGGTCCTGTTCCTGGGGCGGCACGCTGATCCCCGCCAGCACCCGGCCGACGTCGTCGCCGTGGTTGCGATAGTGAAACAGCGTCAGGGCCCAGGCGGGTTGGAGGCTGTTCAGGAACCGCAGGAAGGCGCCGGGGCGTTCGGGGAACTGGAAGCGCAGGATGCGTTCGTGGGCCAGGCCGACGGTGCGGCCGCCCACCATGTAGCGGACATGCAGCTTGGCCGTTTCATTGTCGCTCATGTCCTCGACGGCGTAACCGCCGGAACGAAGCGCCTCGATCAGGTCGTCGCGCTCGTGCGGGCCGTTTCGCAGGGCGACGCCGACGAAGATCTGGGCCTCGCCGTCGCCGGACCAGCGATAGTTGAACTCGGTCACCGACCGGCCGTCCAGCGTGTCGAGGAATCGACGGTAGTCGTCGCGGTCGTCCTTCATCGCCACGGCCAGCAGCGCCTCGGCGCCCTCGCCGATCTCGGCCCGTTCGGCGACGTGACGCAGCCGGTCGAAGTTCAGATTGGCGCCCGAGTTGACGGCGATCAGACTGCCGCTTCCGGGGTGGGCGGCGGCCCAGGCCTTCAGCCCGGCCAGCGCGACGGCTCCGGAGGGTTCGGCGATGGCGCGGCTGTCGTCGAAGATGTCCTTGATCGCGGCGCAGATGGCGTCGGTGTCCACCAGCACGATCTCGTCCAGCAGATCCTTGCACAGGCGGAAGGTCTCGGTTCCCGCTCGCCGCACGGCGACGCCGTCGGCGAACAGACCGACCTCGTTCAGGGTCACGACCCGACCCGCATCGATGGCGGACTTCATGGTCGGGGCATCCACTGGCTCGACGCCGATGATCCGCGTCTCGGGCCGCAGGAATTTGACGATGGACGCCACCCCAGCGGCCAGGCCCCCGCCGCCGATGGGCACGAAGATGGCTTCGATCGGGTCAGCATGCTGGCGCGCGATCTCGAGGCCAACCGTGCCCTGGCCCGCGATGACGTCGGGGTCGTCGAAGGGATGGATGAACGCCGCGCCGGTCCGGCCCTCCAGCTCACGGGCGTGGGCGTAGGCCTCGTCGAAGCTGTCGCCGAGCAGGACGACCTCGCCGCCCAGGGCGCGCACAGCCGCGACCTTGATGCCGGGTGTGGTGGTGGGCATGACGATGGTTGCGGGAATGTTGCGACGTGCGGCCGCAAGGGCGACACCCTGCGCATGATTGCCGGCCGAGGCGCAGATGACGCCCCTGGACAGTTCGTCCTCCGATAGGCTGGCGATCTTGTTATAGGCGCCGCGGATCTTGAACGAAAAGACCGGCTGCAAGTCCTCGCGCTTGAGCAGAACAGGCCGGTCGAGCCGCACCGACAGGCGGCGCAGCGGGTCGAGAGGCGTCTCCTCCGCCACATCATAGACGCGGGCGGTGAGGATGCGGCGGATGGTGTCCTGCATGGAAATGTCGTGAATGGGCGCTTGGCGGCAAAGAAGTGGGCTGCCATCTAGGCGATATCCGCCCACTTGGGAACGGTTTTTGCAAATCGCGGTCGTCGGTGACTTGCAGGGAGATGTATGCATTTCCTCTTGCACAGCGCCCGCATCGGCCTACATTGCGCCTGCTTATGCTAAATGTGAGCATAAGGGTATGGAGATGATCATGGCTGACGGCGCCTTTGGTCTGACGAAAGAGCTGGAGCGGGAAACCGCCGGGGTGTGGGCCAAGGTCAAGGACCACGTCACGCCGCTGGAATGGCCTGCGCAGGCGCGCCTGATCAGCGAGATCAACCGGCTGAAGCGCGAGCGCGACGCGGTGATCCTGGCCCACAACTATATGACGCCCGAGATCTTCCACGGCGTCGGCGACTATGTCGGCGACAGCCTGGGCCTGGCCAAGGAGGCCGCGCGGTCGGACGCCAAGGTGATCGTCCAGGCGGGCGTCCACTTCATGGCCGAGACGTCCAAGATCCTGTCGCCCGAGAAGACCGTGCTGATCCCCGACCTGCGCGCGGGCTGTTCGCTGGCGTCCTCCATCACCGGAGCGGATGTGCGGCTGATCAAGCAGCGCTATCCGGGCCTGCCGGTCGTGACCTATGTGAACACCACCGCCGATGTGAAGGCCGAGACCGACATCTGCTGCACGTCCGCCAACGCTGTTCAGGTGGTCGAATGGGCGGCCAAGGAATGGGGCGTGGACCGCGTCATCCTGATCCCCGACGAGTTCCTGGCGCGCAATGTCGCGGCCCAGACGACGGTCGGGATCATCGCCTGGAAAGGCCGCTGCGAGGTGCATGAACGGTTCACGGTGGACGACATCGCCGAGATGCGCGCCGCCTATCCAGGCGCGGAAATCCTGGCCCACCCCGAATGTCCTGAGGACGTCCTTGCGGCGGCGGACTTCGCCGGGTCGACGGCGGCGATGACCGATTATGTCGAGGCGCGCCGGCCCAAACAGGTGGTGATGATCACCGAATGTTCGATGGCCTCGAACGTCGCTGGCGACGTGCCGGGGGTGCAGTTCATCGGCCCGTGCAACCTGTGCCCCCACATGAAGCGGATCACGTTGCAGAACATCCACGACTGCCTGCTGCACATGCAGTTCGAGGTGACGGTGCCGGCCGACATGATCGAACGTGGACGCCTGGCGGTGCAGCGAATGATCGACCTGCCGCCGCCCGCCATTCCCGCGCGCTACGATCTGGTCAAGGCGCGCCACCACGTCGATGTGGAGCTGATCTGAGCGTGACGCGGCGATCGGTCCCGGCGACGGGACGGCCGTCCGCGCCCATCTGGACGCCATGAGCAACACAGACACCACAGATCAGACGCCTGGCCGTACGCAGGGCCGCACGCCCGGGCCTTGGGACGCCAAGCCCGAAGCGACATCGGCGCGTGAAACCGCGCCGGCGCCGGCAGCCGAAGCGCCGATCGAGAAGGACCAGAGCCTGGTGTGGGCGATGCTGTCCACGGCGCTGATGGGCGGCTTCCTGTGGTGGATCACGGGCAGCGCCATCGTGGCGGGCGCGGTGCTGATCGGCCTGTTCGTTCATGAGGCGGGCCACGCCCTGGCGATGAACAAGCTCGGCATGGGGCCGGCCCGCATCTACATCATCCCCTTCCTGGGCGGTCTGGCCAAGGCGCGGCGTGAGCCGAAGAGCGAGTGGGACGGGGTTCTGGTGTCGCTGGCCGGACCGGCCTTCGGCCTGCTGGCGATGATCCCCTTCGTTGGGGTCTGGATGGTTTTGGGGCAGGGCGAATGGCTGATGGGCGCCTTCTTCATCGCCATGCTCAATCTGGTGAACCTCGTGCCGGCGCCGCCTCTGGATGGATCCAAGGCTCTAGGCCCGGTGCTGACGCGGGTGCATCCGCGTCTGGAGCAGATCGTGCTGTTGGTCATCGGCGCGGCGGTGGTCTGGTGGGGGTTGACGACCGGGCGGTTCATTCTGGCCGCCTTTCTGGCTCTATCGGTGTTCAGCCATCTGAAGCGCGGCGTCTGGCGTGTGGCCTGGGGAACGCTGAGCTGGCCCGAGGCGGCCAAGAGCTTGGCCCTCTATCTACTGACCCTCGCGGTGTGCGCGGCGGCGGCCGTCGGCGCCCTGATGCCGATGACCGGGGGGGATCCGGCCGGCGCGGTGCAGTTGGGCCTCAACTATTTGGGCTTTGGACGATGAACCGAACGCGGCATGACGGACCTCTGATCGTCGGGGCGGGCCTGGCGGGGCTGTCTGCCGCGCTGGAGGCGGCGAAGGCCGGCGCGAAGGTGCTCGTCGTGACGCCCGAGCCCTTGCTGAACGCCTGTTCGTCCGCCTGGGCGCAGGGCGGGATGGCGGCGGCGCTGACGGCGCAGGATTCGGCCGCATTGCACGCCAAGGATACGGAGGCGGCGGGCGCGGGTCTGGTCGAGCCGGTCGCAGCGCGCGCCCTGACCGACGCCGGGCGCGAGACGGTCGAGTGGCTGGCGTCCCTGGGCGCGCCGTTCGACCGGGATGCGGACGGCGGCTTCGTCGTCAGCCTGGAGGCGGCCCATTCCGTTCCTCGCGTTGCCCGGGTCGGCGGCGACGGCGCTGGCCGAGCCATCCTGTCGGCCGTCGTCGCGGCGGTGCGAGCCGAGAAGTTGATTGAGGTCTGGGACGACGCGCGGCTGAAGGCCCTGTCGCAGGATGCCGACGGCCGAGTGGTCGGGGCGATGGTCGTGCGCGGCGACCGCCTGGTCGAGATCATGGCGACGGCGGTGGTGCTGGCCACAGGCGGGGCGGGCGGTCTGTTCGCAGCGACCACGACCCCGGCAGCGTTGAAGGGCGAAGGGATGGCCCTGGCCGCGCGCGCCGGCGCGGAAATCCTCGATCCGGAGTTCGTGCAATTCCACCCCACCGCCATCGACGTGCGACTGGACCCCGCGCCGCTGGCGACCGAGGCTTTGCGGGGTGAAGGCGCGCGACTGATCGACGGTCAGGGGCGCTTTCTATTGGGCGACGAGGCCGACGCCGATCTGAAGCCGCGCGACGTGGTGGCGCGAGCGGTCCATGCGGCGCGCGCCGACGGGCGAGGGGCCTATCTGGATGCACGCACGGCGATCGGGGACGAGTTTCCCCACGCGTTTCCCGCCGTCTTCGGTGCCTGCATGCGCGCCGGCCTGGACCCGCGCATCAGCCCGATCCCGGTGATGGCGGCGTGCCACTATCACATGGGCGGGATCGCCGCCGATGCCGACGGCCGTACGACGGTTGCGGGCCTTTATGCGGTCGGAGAGTGCGCGGCGACCGGCGTGCACGGCGCCAACCGGCTGGCGTCCAACTCCCTGTTGGAAGCGGCGGCCTTTGGTCGACGCGCGGGCCGATCGGCGGCCCAGGAACTCGGCGGCGGCCGCACCTTGACGCCTGATATTTCGCCTGACCTGCCGGATGCGGCGATGGCCGAACTGCGGACCGCCATGACGGCGCATGCCGGCGTGGTGCGTGATGCGCAGGGACTGCAGGCCCTGATCGCCTTGATCGACCGGCTGGAGAGTCGGCACGGGCCGGCGGCTGTTCTTCTGGCGGCGCGGCTGATCGCCCAGGCGGCTCTGGACCGGCGCGAGAGCCGGGGCGGGCACTACCGGTCGGACTATCCGCAGACGGATGGGGCGGCGGTGCATACGCGGGTGCGGATGCCCC
Organism: Brevundimonas sp. ASV9; assembly: GCF_016429195.1. GTDB lineage: Bacteria > Pseudomonadota > Alphaproteobacteria > Caulobacterales > Caulobacteraceae > Brevundimonas. Next base: position 128,766 of record NZ_JAELUF010000001.1, on the reverse strand, counting down.
ACCCGGCGGCGTTGGAGGCGGCGGAATGAGACGACTTCCTGAAGTGCTGATCGAGCCCGTCGTGCGGCTGGCGCTGGCCGAGGATCTGGGTCGGGCCGGCGATGTGACCGCCATGGCCTGCATCCCAGAGAATGCGCGGATGAAGGCGGCCTTTGCCGCCAGGAAGCCCGGTGTTCTGGCGGGCATCGACTGCGTGCGCCTGACCGTGCTGGCCACGGACCCCAAGGCCTCGGTCGATTTGAGATTGAGAGACGGCGACGCCTTTGACGCGGGCGCCGTGCTGGCTGTTGTCGAGGCCGACGCGCGCGCCTTCCTCTCGGCCGAGCGGACGGCGCTCAATCTGGTCGGACGGCTCAGCGGCGTGGCGACCTTGACGCGCACCTATGTCGAGGCCGTCGCCGGGACCAAGGCGCGGATCGCGGATACGCGCAAGACCACGCCGGGGCTGCGCGCGCTGGAGAAGCACGCCGTGGCCTGCGGCGGCGGGATCAACCACCGCTTCGGCCTGGATGACGCCATCCTGATCAAGGACAACCACGTCGCCGTCTGCGGCGGCGTCGCCGAGGCGGTGCGGCGGGCCAAGGCCTTCGCCCCGCATCTGATGAAGGTCGAGGTCGAGGTCGATGGGCTGGATCAGCTGGACGCCGTGTTGGCCCTGATCGACGAGGGCGCGGCGCCCGATGTCATCATGCTGGACAACTTCAGCCTCGACGACCTGCGCACCGCCGTGGCGTGCGTCGCTGGGCGGATCGTGCTTGAGGCCTCGGGTGGGGTCGATCTGACGACGGTGCGCGGCATCGCCGAGACGGGCGTGGACGTCATCTCGGTCGGCGCCCTGACCCATTCGGCGCCCGTTTTGGATATCGGCCTGGACGCGCTCTGACGGCTTGTAGGCCTCCGCCGATCAAGCGGGGCTGGAGGCCGTCTCGGCGACTTCGGTCTTGGCCGAGGTCTCGTTCGCCCGCGCAGGGCGGGAAGCCGGTTGGGCCGCGGCGGCGCGCGTGGCGGCAGGCGAAGACGTCGTCGACTGGGCCGCCGGCGCGGGCAGGGCGCGGCCTTCCTGCGCCAACACCATCGAATAGGCGACCGCCTGTCCGGCTTGGCGCGCGGTTTCGACCGGGTTGAGGCCGGCCTGGATCAGGCGCGGCTGGTCCGCCGGCGCCGCGCGACGAGCGGCGTAGGTGAAGGTTCCGCCGGTGGTCGAACGGCCGCCGAAGCGATAGAACAGATGGCTGCCGACCTGGCTGACCTGCACCAGCGACGAACGCCAGCCCGGCGTCACGGCGGTGGTGTGGAAGTGGGTCGCATTGCCGACGCGCGAGAAGACCGACCCCGACATGGCGTTCGAGGCCACGGTCCTGGCGCGGTTCCAGGCGGCTTGGTTGACGCGGCCGCGCATCGCGCCCGAGCAGGTGAAGGAGAACTGGCAACCGGTGCTGCGCGCCGCGCCTTGGAAGACGACGCCGCAGACGGTCTTGGGGAAGGCGGGGTGGCGCACGCGGTTCAGGACGACCTGGGCCACGGCCTTCATGCCGTCGGCACCCTCGCCGCGGGCTTCATAATAGACGGCCTGGGTCAGGCAATCGAGATCGCGGCTGGCGTCTAGGGCGTTGGCCACGCGGAAGGCGGGCGCGGCGGTCGGTGCTGTCAGGCTGGCGCGGCGAAGGTTGAGGTCGCCCGGCGCACGGAGTTGTTCGAGACGGGCGGCCAGCAGTTCGGCCTGGCGATCGCGCTGGGCCGAGCCCGCGCTGGTGTAGGGATCGTGTCGACGCGCGATGGTCAGGGCGCTGGCGTCGAGGCCGCCGGCGGCGGCGGCGAGAGCTTCTTCCGTGAAACCGGCGGCGGTGGCACCTTGAAGCCGTTCGGCCTGGGCGCGCAGCGTCGTCGCGCGCGCCGTCGTGCCGCCCAGATAGGCGCATCCGATCGCCAGTCCCAACAGACCGCCAAAGGCTGCAGCAGCCGTCATGGGCTTGATCTTGGCCACACGATCGGCGCGCAAAATGGCGCGCGTCTGCGAGGAATGCGACAACGAGGTAATCCTGTTCAGCAGGGCGAGAAACGCGGCCCCCGGGGTATTCTTGCCGGCGAGGCGACCCATTGCGGTCGCGGTCCAGCCTGCAAATTCCGGCGCTCGGCTCAGTGGCCCGGGCGTCGAGGACGGGCCTTTAGCCAGCCTTTTATGGCCTCAATGTGTTCGATTCGCAATCCGATGGTTAACGCATCGGATTCGGTAGGTATTTTTCAGTCGCGGCGACCCGTGTGGCTGCAAAACGGCAAGACTGGATAAATCTATAGGCCGAATACTTTATCCATTAACAGTTGAACTTGTTATGCCTAAATATGCTGCATCGCAGCAAGCTAACTGGAGCCAACAAAGCTGTTTAGAATTGTGGCGGTGGTCGTCGGCGCAACTAGAGCCTAAGCCAGGAACCGCTATGCCGCGTTCGCGTTCAAGCGTGGCCTTTGGAGAGAAACCCATGACAAAAATTATCACCGTGACCGTAGCGGCTGCGGCGGCCATCGCCCTGTCCGCCTGTGGCGCGACCATCGAACAGAAGGCCGCCAGCGGTGCTATCGCCGGCGCGGTCGTCGGCGGCCCGGTCGGCGCCGCCGTGGGCGGTGCGGCCGGGACGGCTGTCGGCCAAGCGCAAAAGCCGAACTAAGACCGCCTCGGTCGGCGCACGCTCTTATCGCCACGCTTGCGATCAGGGCTGCGGCGCCTACCTGATCGAAGTGTTGCGGCCACGCCGCCGCGACGCTCCAAATGACGCATCGGGCCGATTTGCGGGCTGCGAACCTTGATTTTCGCGCGCTTATCGGCTTTGTGCGCCCCGCTTCGGGCCGTGCGTGGCGCAGCCTGACCCCCGACGACCGCCCTGGTCGCTCACAAGGAACCCTGACGCTTTCGCATGAAAGATCTGAAGACCGGATTCTCCGACCGCATTACCGCCCAGCAAGAGGCCAAGAAGGCCCTGCTCGCCAAATTCAAGCCCAAGGCCGCCGCGCCCGATCCCGAGTTCGAGCGTCTGGCTGAAAAACGCGCCGCCGAAAAGGAAGCTCTGCGTCAGCAGCACGAGCTGGCCAAGGCCGAGCAGCGTCGTGAAAAGGCTGAAAAGGAAGCCGCTCGTCTGGCCGCCGAACTCGCCGCCCAGGAAGAGATCGACGCGGAAAAGCGCGCCGATCGCAAGGCGCGCAAGCAACTGACCAAGGAAGAGCAGAAGGCCAAGCGCGACGCGCGTTACGCCGCCCGCAAGGCCCGCCGCTAAATCCAGCTGCGGCTCCAAACAGATCGACGCGTCGCATCGCTGCGGCGCGTTTTTCTTTGGCCGTCGGGTCCTGCTTCGTTAGTTCGTCGTCGCGGCGCTGAGGCGTTCCAGCAGGGCGCGCAACTGGTCCGACGAATAGGGTTTGCGCAGCAGCGGCCAGACCGTGTCGGCCAGCACCGCATCCACGTCCTCGCCGACGTAGCCCGAGGTCAGGGCGATCCGCAGATCCGGCCAGCGCGCCGCCGCCTCGCGCGCCAAATCGATGCCGCTCATGCCGCCGGGCATCACAACGTCGGTCAGCATCAGATCGAAGTCGTCGGCTTGAAGGAACTTCAGCGCATCGTCGCCCGTCTCGGCCCAGTCGACCTCCAGCCCGAAACCTTCCAGGATTTCGAGCGCGATGGCGGCGACGCCGGCGTCGTCCTCCACCAGCAACATCCGCCCGCCCTCGACCACGGGGACGCCATCGGCGGCGACCAGGTTCGACGTTATCGCGGCGTCCTCTGCCGACAGGGGCGGCAGGAAGATGCAGATCTCGGCCCCACGTCCCGGCTCGGAGATGATCTGGACGCCGCCGCCTGACTGGCGTGCGAACCCATAGACTTGGCTCAGCCCCAGGCCCGTCCCCTTGCCGACGCCCTTGGTGGTGAAGAACGGTTCGAACACTCGGTCGCGTATGTCCGGCGACATGCCTTCGCCGTTGTCGGCGACGCTGACGCAGACATAGTCGCCCGCCGCCAGTTCGGCGATCTGTCCGGCCTCGACGGTGCAGGCCCGCGTCTGCACGGTGATGCGGGCCTGGCGGCCCTTGGCCCCGGTCACATCGCCCAGAGCGTCGCGCGCATTGACAATCAGGTTCAGCAGCGCGGCCTCGAACTGGGCCGGATCGACATTGGCGGGCGCGCCGCCGCGCTTCAGCTTGACCTTGAAGTCCACGGCCTCGCCGACGGCCCGGCGCAGCAGCGGTTCGCTCTCGCGGATCAGGGCGTTGAGATCGATCGGCTCGGGCCGCAGAGCCTGACGACGCGAGAAGGCCAGCAATTGATGCGTCAAGCTCTCGCCTCGTCGCGCCGCCGCCAGCGCCGCCTCGCCCAGCTTCTTGCGCTTGGCCGCGTCCTCGCTGCGCAGGATGATGTCCAAGGCCCCGATCACGACGGTCAGCAGATTGTTGAAGTCATGCGCGACCCCGCCGGTCAGCCGCCCGACGGCCTCCATCCGCTGGGCATGGACCAGTTGCGCCTCGGCCTGGGCCTTTTCGATCAGGGCCTCGTCGACCCTTTCTTCCAGCAGTTCATTGATGCGTTTGAGGTCGTCTTCGGCCCGCTTGGCGTCGGTCACATCCAGGCAGGCGCCGACATAGCCCTGGAAAAGACCCGAGGCGTCGAAGCGCGGCACGCCTTCAGTCCGCAGCCAGCGCGGGCCGAGCGTCGGGTGGTTGATCCGCGTCAGCGCCTCGAACCGATCCCGGGCCTCGAAGGCGCGCATGAAGGCGCCGGCGAACACCCCTTCGTCGTCCGGGTGGATCAGGTGTCGCCAGCTGTCGGGCAAATGCGCGTCCGCCTCGACGCCGAAGAAGGTGCGGTAGCGCCTATTGGCGAACACCATCTGGGCGGCGTCGTCGCTCATCCAGATCAGGGCGGGCGCGCTGTCGGCGACGGTGCGGAAGCGGTTCTCGGATTCCTCTAGGCGCGCCTGGGCCGTGCGCATGTCCGTCACGTCGAACGCCACGCCCACGAAGCCGACGACCTCCTGACCGGCCAGACGGGGACGGGAGAAGGACTTCAGCCAGCGCCATTCGCCGTCGTGACGGCGATAGCGCGCCTCCATCGAAAAGGGCTCGCGCGTCGCTTCCCCGTTAATCGATTCCGCCAGGATGCGCGCCTGATCCTCGGGATGCAGCGCGCTTCGCCAATCCAGGTTGAGGACGGTCTGATAGTCCGATCCATGGAAATCGACATAGGCGCGGTTCACGAAGGCGCGCGTGCGATCCTGTTTGGTGACCCAGATCAGCACCGGCGCGGTGTCGGCGATGGCGCGGAACCGCTGTTCGCTCTCACGGGTCTCGTTTTCCGCGCGGGCGCGCTCGACCTCGGCCCAAGTGCGCGCCGCGACTTCTTCGACAAGGCTGACCTCGGCCTCGGTCCAGTCGCGCGGCGTCGCCGAATGGACATAGAGAAACGCGCGCAAACGTCCGGTACGGATCAGCGGCGCGCGCACCAGGGCGCGGGTCTGGATGGCGTCGAAGGCGTCGGCGACAGCCGCCGTGCGAGGGTCCTCGCGCACATCTGAAATCTGGATGGTGCGGCCGTCGTTCAGGTCCGCGATCAGACCCTCGCCAAAAGCGTTCAGGCTGAATTGTCCTTGGGCGCTCTCGACGCCAGCGGTCCAATCGCGGCTCATGGAGACGACGCCCGCCGACTGATCGACCTCGCCATAGCCGACCCGGTCGACGTCCAGCAGTGCCCCGAGCGTGCTCTCCACATCGGCCATGATGTCTTCGGGATCGGTCAGGTCGCGCAGCCGGTCGCTGAGGTCCAGCAGGAACGCCTGACGTCGCGCGGCGCGCGCCGCCGCATCCAGCGCCTCGCGGGTTTCGGTCACGTCGAAGGAAATGCCGGCATAGCCCACGAAGACGCCTTGGCCGTCGAAGCGCGGCCGCACGACGGCCCGCATCCAGCGCCAGACGCCGTCCTGCCCCAGAACGCGCGCCTCCATCTGAAACGGCTTGCGATCAGCGGCGCCGGCCTTCTCGGCCGCCTTTACGGTCTCCAGATCGTCTGGGTGCACGGCCGTCTTCCAGCCGCCCTCGCGCAAGGCCTCAATGTCCAGCCCATGCAAGGCGAAGACGGCGGCGTTGACGAACTCGAACTCGCCCTTGGCGTCCAGCAGCCAGATCGGCGAGGGGGCGGTATCGGCCAGTTCGCGGAACCGGGTCTCGCTTTCACTCAGCCGCGACAGGGCCTTGCGGAGCGACGCCCCCACCGCCGCGATGAACAGGCCGACGAGAACGAAATTCCAGGTCGCCGCACCACCGATGGCGTCAAGCACGCCATCCCGGCCGGTGGCCGTCAGCGCGACGATCGCCCAGCCGCCGCCGGTGCAAACCGCCAGCGCCGTCAAGGCTCCGGTCCAGCCGGCCGCCAGAGCCGCCAGGGTCACCGCCGGCAACAGGATGGTGAAGCCGGTCACCTCGCCATACAGCGGCGACGCCGCCGCCCGGATCGCCAGACCCGCGAGGGCGATGCCGATCCCGATCAAAAGGCGATGCGTCGGCGAGGCCGTCGACAGGCGCGCCAGGCCGATCAGCCAGCGATCCATGACCGCGATCCGCCGTTTCGATCCGCCTGCGCTCATATCGTCGGTTCGCCCCACCAGCGACGCGTTTGCTTCGCTGGAACATAGTTTTACACCTTGCGTTTGGGGCGACCACCCCTGACGCGCAGAGAGGTTTGATAACGGCGGTCGTCGTGACGCCGGAAAATCGCCTATAAGTCGGACTAGATGCGCGATCTCAGCGAAAGGCCGGTGCGCCGATCGCGGCTATTGGACCCTGAATGACCCGGTTGCCCTGGAAGACGATGTGGAAGGCGCTGCGGCGTTCGGCGGCGGCCTTGCCCGCGGCCGGCGCGGTGCTGGGCGTCGCCATGGCGGCGGGGTCCAGCGTGCGGCCCGATATGGATCGGACTGCTGAGGCGGTCTCGCGCATTACCGGCGGCGACCTCGGCGCGGGCGGGCTGGCCGCGATCAAGGGGCGACTGACGCCGTCTCAGCTGGCCGTCGCCATGCGGCATGATCCCAACCTTTTGCAGCCGGCTCTCTACGGGCTGACGCCGGGCTGGGAGAGCTTGACGCTGGCCGGCAAGCCGGGTCTGGAACCCGGCAAGAGCGGCCTTGAGGCCCAGCGTCTGAACGCGGCCATGGCGCCGGCGTCCGGCGCGCTGCGTCCCGCCTTGCCGTTCGTGTTCAAGGGCAGCGCCGAGGATCGCAGGCGGGCTTTGCGCTGCCTGACCCAGGCCGTCTATTACGAGGCGGCTCTCGAGCCGGACAACGGCCAGGCGGGCGTGGCGCAGGTGGTCCTGAACCGCGTGCGCGATCCGAACTACGCCAACACCGTCTGCGGCGTGGTGTTCGAAGGCGCCGAACGCGTCACGGGCTGTCAGTTCAGCTTCACCTGCGACGGCTCGCTGGGCCAGGCGCCGGTCGGCTGGGCGTGGGAACGGGCGCGCAAGGTGGCGGAGCGCGCGCTGAACGGCGCCGTGGCTCAGGACGTCGGCACCGCCACCCACTATCACGCCGACTATGTGCATCCCTGGTGGGCGCCGACGGTGGCCAAGGTGACGCAGATCGGCGCGCACATCTTCTATCGTTGGAAGGGCGTCTATGGCGAAACGGCCGCCTTCCGTAAAACCTACAATGGGCGCGAGCCGGCGATCGACGAGGCGCGTTTCTCGCGTCCCCGTATGACGATCGCGGCGGGCTCCGCAACCGGCGGCGCCGATCCCGACGCTCCGCTGAAAGACGCGCCTCTGAAGACGGTCGAGATCGATGGTCAGCAGCGGGTCGTCGGCGTGGTCAGCCTAGGCGGTCGCCGCCTGCCGACGCGTGATGAAGTCGCCGCCATCAACGCGCGCCTGAACGCCATGGAGCGGCCAGCATCGTCGACCAAACCCGCCGACACGGCGCCCACAGGCGTCACGACAATGGATGTGGAGGAAGTCGGTCGCCCCGCGAACTGACATCCTGCATTGCAACGCTTCGCCACTCCAAGCATTGATGTCGATGGCCGGACCTGACCGGCCCAGCGAGGACGCCTGCTTGACCCACCCCGAAGTCGATTGTCCGAGGTGGGACGAAGCCGACCGTCTGAAGGCCCTGACAAGCTACGGCGTCCTGGACACGACGCCCGAAGGGTCGTTCGACGATCTGGCGTCACTCGCTGCGCGCATCTGTGAAGCGCCTATGGCCGCCGTCAGTCTGGTCGATTCCCAGCGTCAGTGGTTCAAGTCCGAGGTCGGTCTGGGCGTGCGCGAGACGCCGCGGCCGCTGTCGTTCTGCGCTCACGCCATGCTGGGCGACGACGTCATGGTCATCCCCGACGCGATGCAGGATGACCGCTTCATCGACAATGACCTGGTGACGGGTGCGCCGCACATCCGCTTCTATGCCGGCTATCCGCTGAGGACGCCCGACGGCGTGCCGCTGGGCGCCCTGTGCGTGCTAGACGACACGCCGCGCCCGCAAGGTCTGACCGAGCTTCAGCTGATGGCGCTCAAGACCCTGGCGCAACAGGTGATGACGCAACTGGAGCTGCGCCGCGCCCTGTTGGACCGGGACCTCAGCGACCGCACCGCGCGGTTGGCGATGGAGGCCTCAGCCTATGTCGGGGCCTGGGACTGGGACATTCCTGAGAACCGCGTGATCGCCGACGAACGCTTTGCGCGGATGTATGGCGTGGATCCCGAAGCGGCGCGCGAGGGCGCGGCCATCGAGGTTTTCACCTCCAGCGTCCATCCCGACGACGCCCAACGCGTCACTGACGAGATCGACCGGGCCATGACCGGCGACGGCGCCTTCGTCAGCGAATATCGTTTGGGCCAGGGTGATGACGTGCGTTGGATTCTGGCGCGCGGTCAGGTCTATTTCGACGCGGAGGGCAAGCCGATCCGCTTCCCCGGCGTCGCGGTGGACATCACCGAACGCAAGACCATCGAGACGGACCTCGCCGAAACCGCCGTGGCCCTGAGCGAAAGCGAGAGCCGGTTCCGGGTCTTGGCTGACGCCATGCCGCAGATGGTGTGGTCCACCCTGCCGGACGGTTTTCACGACTACTACAATGCGCGCTGGTATGAATTCACGGGCGTGCCTCTGGGCTCGACGGACGGCGAGGGCTGGAACGACATGTTCCATGCCGACGACCGCGAACGGGCGTGGACCGTGTGGCGCAACTCGCTGGAAACCGGCGAGGCCTATGAGATCGAATACCGGCTGAAGCATCACAGCGGCGTCTATCGCTGGACCCTGGGCCGCGCGGTGGCGATCCGCGACGAGGCGGGCGAAATCACCCGCTGGTTCGGCACCCTGACCGATATCGACGAGTTGAAGCGGCTGGAGCAAGGCCGCGAGTTGGTCAGCCAGGAGTTGAGCCACCGGATTAAGAACATCTTCGCCGTGGTGACCGCCCTGATCGCCCTGTCGGCGCGCCAGTATCCGGAGGCGAAGGCGTTTGCGGCCTCGCTGCGCACGCGGATCGCCGCCTTGGCCCGTGCGCATGAGTTCGTGCGGCCGCACACCGAGACGTCCAAGACCACGATCGGGGCGACAACCCTGCATTCCTTCCTGTCCGACCTGTTCAAGGCCTATGCGGACGAGACGGGTGGGGCGCGCGTCGTGATCCGGGGCGAGGACGCCGTCTTCGACGATCAGGCGGCGACCTCCGTGGCGCTTCTGTTCCATGAGTTGGCGACCAACGCCGCCAAGTACGGCGCGCTGTCCGAGCGCGGAGGCGTCGTGACGCTCGACACGGAACGACAGGAGGATCGCTTCGTCCTGACCTGGTCGGAAACGGGTGGTCCGGTCATCCAGAGCCTGCCGCAGCGCACCGGCTTCGGCTCCTCCTTGGCCAGCCTGTCGGTCGAGGGACAACTGGGCGGTCGGCTGTCGCGCGAATGGCGGCCAGAGGGGCTCCAGGTCATCGTGGATCTGCCCGCGACGGCCTTGTCCAGGCGGCGCGCGGCCGGCGGATATACAAATTAGTCCTGTATTGAAACCTATCCCTCACACTGACGTTACGTACGTTCCCGAACCCTCGATCGAGCCATGACTGCGCGTATCCTCATCATCGAAGACGAAGCTCTCGTTGCGATGGAGCTAAGGTTCGTCCTGGAGGATCTCGGTCACGAGGTTCTGGGCGTCGCCGCGACTGCACAGGCCGCGCGCGATCTGGTGCGCGAGAACGACGTCGATCTGGCGCTGGTCGACATCCACCTTTCCGATGGTCCGACAGGGATCAACCTGGGTCGCGAACTGGGCCAGGACATGGGCGTCTCCGTCCTGTTCATGACGGCCAATCCCGGCATGGTGCGCGAGGGCGTGGCCGGCACCATCGGCGTCCTGTCCAAACCGACCGACGAACATGCGGTGCAGACGGCTGTGGATTACGCGCTGCGTCGGCGTCAGGGCCAACCGGTCGATTACGCGCCTCCGGGTCTTCAACTCTTCGGCTGACCGCCGCCGAGGCGGTTGCGGTCGTAGCGATGCGGCATATGTCGAGGGCTCCCCAGAGGAGACCTCCCCATGACAACCCTTCCCAAACGCAAGCTCGGCTCCAGCGGCCTGGACATCGCCCCCTTGGTGTTCGGCGGCAACGTCTTCGGCTGGACGGCGGATGAGGCGACGTCATTCGCCCTGCTGGACGCCTTCGTCGAGGCCGGCTTTGACGCCATCGATACCGCCGACGCCTATTCGCGCTGGGTCCCGGGCCATTCCGGCGGCGAAAGCGAGACGATCATTGGCAAGTGGCTCAAGGCGCGCGGTCGGCGCGACGACGTCAAGATCCTGACCAAGGTGGGATCGGACATGGGGCAGGGCCACAACGACCTGTCGCCGGCCTGGATCGAGACGGCGGTGGAGGCGTCGCTGCGCCGGCTCCAGACCGACTATATCGACCTGTATCAGACCCACTGGCCCGATCCGAAGACGCCGCAGGAGGAGACGCTGCGCGCGCTGGACAAGCTGGTGCAGTCCGGAAAGGTGCGCGCCATCGGCACGTCCAACCATTCGGCCGAGCAGGTGTCCGAGGCTCTGGACATCTCGCAGCGCGAGGGTCTGGCCGCCTATGCGACGATCCAGCCGCACTATAACCTCTACAGCCGCGACACCTTCGAGGGCGGATTGCAGGACTTGGCCGTCCAGAAGGGCCTGGGCGTCATCACCTATTTCAGCCTGGAGAGCGGCTTCCTGACCGGCAAATACAAGACCGTCGATCAGATCGCCGGGACCAAGCGCGAGGGAATGCTGAAGGACAAGTTCGACGAGCGCGGCGTACGTATTCTGGCTGTCCTGGACGCCGTGGCGCAGAAGAACGAGGCCACGTCCGCGCAGGTCGCCTTGGCCTGGCTGCTGGCCCAGCCTGGGGTCACCGCCCCCATCGTCAGCGCCACCTCGAGCGAACAACTGGCCGACACGCTGAAGGCGGCGACGCTTAAGCTATCCGATGAGGATCTGGCGGAACTGACGGAGGCCTCGGCCTACTGATCGCGCAGGATCGGGGTCACCAGACCCCGATCTTCTCCGCCTCGGCGTGGCTGATGGGGTGGTGGGCCTTGGCGTGGTCTTCCTCGGCGAGGAAGCGGCTGACTTCCAAGGCGGCCATGCAGCCCATGCCGGCGGCGGTGACGGCCTGGCGATAGACGTCGTCAGTCACGTCGCCGGCGGCCCAGACGCCTTCGATCTCGGTCGAGGCGGTGCCGGGCTTGACCCGCAGATAGCCGCCGGCGTTGGTTTCCAACTGACCCTTGAACAGTTCCGACGACGGGGCGTGGCCGATGGCGATGAAGACGCCGTCGGCGGGGATTTCCCGGGTCGAGCCGTCCTGGACGTTCTTGAGCCGGACGCCGGTAACGTTCTTGGCCATGCCGTCCACGACGCCGACGATTTCCTCGATGGCCGAGTTCCAGATCACCTCGACCTTCGGGTGGGCGAACAGCCGGTCCTGCAGGATCTTCTCGGCGCGGAACTCGTCGCGGCGGTGAACGACCGTGACCTTGGAGGCGAAGTTGGTCAGGAACAGCGCCTCTTCGACGGCGGTGTTGCCGCCGCCCACGACCACGACCTCCTTGCCGCGATAGAAGAAGCCGTCGCAGGTCGCGCAGGCCGAGACGCCGAAGCCCTGATAGGCGGCCTCGCTCTCAAGCCCCAGCCATTTGGCCTGAGCGCCGGTGGAGATGATCACCGTCTCGGCCAGCATCTCCTCGCCGCTGTCCAGCGTCAGGCGGAACGGGCGTTGCGACAGGTCGGCGGACACCACGATGTCGTGGATGACCTCGGTCCCGACATGCAGGGCCTGGGCCTGCATCTGCTCCATCAGCCAGGGACCCTGGATGGTGTCGGCGAAGCCGGGATAGTTCTCCACGTCGGTGGTGATGGTCAGCTGACCGCCGGGCTGGATGCCGGCGATGACGACGGGGTTCAGCGAGGCGCGGGCGGCGTAGATGGCGGCGGTCCAGCCGGCGGGGCCGGAACCGATGATGGCGACGCGAACGGTACGAGCTTGGGTCATGGCCCCTATTTAGGCGGTGATTCCCGTTTGCGCGATGCTAGTCTCGTCGGACACTCAGGGGAGATGGGGATGACGAACAAGAACGCGGCCTTCCTGCCGATCGGGATCGGTCTGGGCCTGTCGATCGGCGTGGCGCTGGGCGTCGCATTGGACAACGTCGCCTTGGGCTTGGCCCTGGGCATAGCCATGGGGTCAGGATTCGGCGTGGCCCTGATGGGGGCGGCGAACATGAAGGCCAAAAAGGGCGGCGGGTCGGACGGGGGCGCGGTCATGCCGCCGTCGGATACGTCGCAGCACAGCGCCTCAGACTGCAGCGGGGACAGCGGCTGTGACGGCGGCGGCGGGGGTGGCGGCGACTGAAAAGGCCACTCCAGAACTTTTTAGTGCACTTTCGTGCAGATTTTTGCGAGCCGTTCTTAGAAGGCCTCCCGATGACGGTCGCCACCATGGGGCATGGCGGCGTCAGGAACGGACGTGGGTCTCGCTATCGGGTCCGCATCGCTTCCAGAACGGCGCGCGCGGCGCGGTCGGTCTCGGCCAGCGGCTCGTAGGACCAGCCGTCCAGCTTGCCGTCGAATGGACGGGTGGCGCCGCGCGATTGCAGGTCGTCGTGCAGGCGAGCGAACTTGTCGCCCGCTTTTAGCGGGATCATGGGCAGGACATGGACCGGCTTGCCGGTGGAAGCGGCCTCGGCCGCCATGTTGGCGCTGTCCTCGGTGACCAGGATGTGGTCGGCGAAATGCAGGAAGCCGAACAGGGGATTTTCGCCCGTGCCATCCCAGATCCAGCCCGGTAAATCCGAAAGGCGAGCGGTCATGACGGCCTTGGCCGCATCGGGCGTGCGGCGTGAGAAGGTCAGCATCAGCGCGCCGCCAGATGCTCGCACGGCGTCGGCGATCTGGTCGGCCAGGTCAGCCGCATGGGCGGGGGGCAAGTCGAAGGCCTTGGACTTGCCGCCGATCAGCACCGCGATGCGCGGATAGGGCAGGGGGACGATCCGGTCGGCGAAGGCGGGCGCGGCCTGGGCGATGCGCTGGGGCGTGATGCGGTGCGGCGAGCCGGTGATCTCGAAGACATTGTCGCCCGACAAACCGTCATGAGCGGGGGCGACGATCAGGTCGTAACGGTCGTTGGCCCAGCGTGGGTCCTGGGTCTGGACGACGAAGGTCTTGTCGCCGCTCCAGGCCTTGACGCGGGTCGACAGCGGCAGGGTCGCACGACCCGTGGCGATCCACAGATCGGGCCAAGGGGCGATCGGCGGCGCGGACGCCAGCATGGCCGGGGTCTTCAACGCCGACGGCAGGCGGTCGAAGATCGGCCGCCAGCGGATATGTTTGATCGTAATCTCGGCCGGGGTCAGGCGCTGAACGGCCTCGGCGAGACCCAGCGCCTGATTCTCGATGCCGGCGCGGCCGTCGGAGACGACCCAGATGGCCAAAGGATTGGGAGAGAGGGGCTGCGCGGACGCTGCCCCCGCCACCGCTGTTACTTCCACTCGACCTTGAGGATCTCGTAGGCCTTCACGCCGCCGGGGGTGTTGACCTCCACGACGTCGCCTACCTCCTTGGAAATCATGGCGCGCGCGATCGGCGAGGCGATCGAGATCTTGCCCTTCTTCACATCGGCTTCGTGTTCGCCGACGATCTGATAGGTGGCCTCTTCCTCGGTGTCCTCGTCCACCACGGTGACCGTGGCGCCGAACTTGACCTGGCTGCCCGACAGTTTGGACACGTCGATAACCTGGGCGCGGCTGATCTTATCCTCGATCTCGGCGATCTGGCCTTCGATCCAGCCCTGACGCTCCTTGGCGGCATGGTATTCAGCGTTTTCGGACAGATCGCCGTGCTCACGCGCCTCGGAAATGGCGGCGATCACGCTCGGCCTTTCGACCGACTTCAATTGCTTCAGTTGATCGTCGAGGGCACGGTAGCCCTCGCCCGTCATCGGCACTTTTTCCATTTGTGTCGTGATTTTTCTGGTTCGCCCGGAGACTGGAAAGACGCGAGATAAGCACACAAAAGGCCGCGGGGCGGGCGCGGCCGGGCATCAAGACTAGGGTTTCTCGCTCACGAATTCAAGAGCGCAACGCCCGCGCCAGTTGACCGCTCAGGCGCGGGCCGGCGGTTCGGGCTTGTGATCGCGGCGCAGGACGCCCTTTATGAGGCTGTAGGCCAGCCAACCGAAGGCGGCGAGGCCGGCGAGCATGAAGACGCCGGAAATCAGGGCGGCTCCTGCCGCCATGAAGGCGAGGACGAAGGCGACGGCCGCAGCCAGTCCGGCGACGATCTGAATGGTTTGAAGGCGCATGAGACCTTAACGCCCTCGACCACGGCGGGTTGCGCCGCCGCGATCACGATCCGATCACGCGTAGCTGTAGGGACCGCCGCGCTCGAGCGCGCGTTGATAGGCAGGCCGTGCGTGGATGCGGGTCAAGAAGGCCTTCAGACGAGGTTTGGTCTCGGCATTGAAGGCGCGGTCGGCGCCGGCCTCGACTGGAAAGCTCATCATGATGTCGGCGGCTGTGAACTGATCGCCCGCGAACCATTCCGAGCGGCCCAGTTCGTCCTCCCAGAAGCCGACATGGGTGCGCAGCTGCGGATCGACGAAACTGGTGATCGCCTTGTTGGCGACGCCATTGACGATGGGCTTCAGCAGGGCCGGCGCACGGCGCGGCAGCATGCTGAAGACCAGCTTCAGCAGCAAAGGGGGCATGGCCGACCCTTCAGCATAGTGCAGCCAATAGGTGAAACGACGGCCGTCCTCGGTTCCCGCCGCCGGACGCAGGCGACCTTGGCCGTAGGTATCGAGCAGATATTCGACGATGGCCCCGGTCTCTGCGACCTTGACCGCGCCGTCCTCGATGACCGGCGACTTGCCCAGCGGATGGATCGCCAGCAGTTCGGGGGGCGCCAGCCGGTTTCCAGGGTTTCGTTCGTAGCGCACGACCTCATAGTCCAGGCCCAGCTCTTCGAGCAGCCACAGGACGCGTTGCGAGCGGCTGTCGTTCAGATGGTGGACTTTGATCATGGGTCGGCTCCGGGCGGCGAGGCGTGACTATTCGCAACGCCGCCCCAGAAGTCGAGCGGCGATTGCAGCCTCAGCGCGGGCGGCGGCCGCTCCAGCGTCCGCGCGGTTGCGGCGCGACCCTGGGCTTGGCGCCGTCGCGGCGGTTGCGCCAGACCTCATAGGCCAGGGTCGCCAAGGCCAGTTTGCCGGCGTGACGACCGGCGACGCGACGGCCGCCCTTGGAGAGCAGCAGGCTGCCGATCAGCGGGACGAGTTTGTTCAGACGGGACATGATTGAGTTCCTTTCGTTGTCCCAACGCGCGGTGTGCGACCGGGGTTCGCCCTGCGACGACATGAACTGTCAGCGATCGACAGAAGGTTTGGCGCGCGCGATGCGCCAAGCGGTGCTAGCGCTAGGGCATGAGCCAATCCCGCATCGCCGCCTTCTTCACCTCCCTGAGCTTTTTCGTCATCGCGGCCCTGGTCGCCGGCGTCGTCGTCGGCGCCCTGGCGCAAGGGTCGCAAGCCGCCTGGCTGACCGGCGCCTTGGGCGTGGTCGAGAGCCTGGGCCAAGTGTGGCTGAACGCCCTGCGCATGACGGTCATTCCCCTGGTGTTCAGCCTGCTGGTGACCGGCATCGTCTCCATCGCCGATGCGGCGGCGACGGGTCGGATCGCGGTGCGGTCGCTGGTGGTGTTCGCCGTGCTTCTGGTCGGGGCGACGCTCTATGCGATCCTGGCGGGCCTGGGCCTGCTGGCGGTTTGGCCGATCGATCCGGAGGCGGGGCGTGGGCTGCTGGCGGGCGTCAGCGCCGAATCCTTGGCGACCGTGGGCGAGGCGGCTCGCACCGACGGCCTGCGCGCCTTCCTGGCCAGTCTGGCGCCGGCCAATGTCATCAAGGCGGCGTCCGACGACGGGGTGCTGGCGGTCGTGGTCTTCGCCGTCGCCTTCGGTTTCGCCGCGACGCGGATCAAGGCCGAGCTGCGGCGCCCGCTGGCGGGCTTTTTCGAGGCGGTGGCCGAGACCATGGTGGTCATCGTCCACTGGGTGCTGCTGGCCGCGCCGTTCGGCGTGTTCGCCTTGGCGCTGGGCGTGGGCTTGCGCGCGGGCTTGGGGGTGGCGGGGACGCTGGCCCACTATGTCGCCATCGTCTGCCTCAGCCAGATCGGCCTGATCCTGATCATCTATGTCGTGGCGATCGTGTGGGGGCGGATTTCGCTGGGCCGTTTCGCGCGCGCCGTGGCCCCGGCCCAGGTCGTCGCCGTCTCGACCCAGTCGTCGCTGGCCAGCCTGCCGGTCATGATCGAGCGCGCGCGCGACTGGCTGGGCGTGCCGCAGACCTCCGCCGGCCTCGTTCTGCCGCTGGCGGTGGCGGTGTTCCGCATCACCAGCCCCGTCGCCAACTTGGCGGTCTGCCTCTATGTGGCGCAGTTGCATGGGGTGGAGCTGGGGCTCGGCGTGCTGATCGCCGGCGGTCTGACGGCCATCGCCGTGTCCATCGCCTCGGTCGGATTGCCAGGTCAGGTCAGCTTCTTCGCCGCCATCGGCCCCATCTGTCTGGCCATGGGCCTGCCGCTGGGCGTGCTGCCGCTGCTGCTGGCGGTCGAGGTCATCCCCGACATCTTCCGCACCGTCGGCAACGTCACCGCCGACCTGGCCGCGACGCGGATCGTGGCGGGCGAAGATGGGGCGGGCGAGGGCGATCGCGCTACAGGATGATCCAGGCGGCGGCGCCCGCCAGCAGGATCAGGTGGAGCAGGACGATCATGCCGAACCGGGTCCTGAACGGCTCCTTGCGCGTCTTGTGGCGCAGGATGTGCTGACCCATCCAGGCGCCCAGCCCGCCGATCAGGCCGAACATCAACAATGTGGATTCCGGCGTGCGCCACAGGCCGGCCTTGGCGCGCCGCTTGTCCCTGGCGAAGGCGAGAAACCCCAGCACTTCGCCGCACAGGATGGCGATCAGGGCGAGGTCGAGATTGGACATCGGCGTGGCTCCGGCGTTCGGCCGCTACAGCCTTGCAGCGTGCGGCCGAAAACCGGAGATTTCGTCAACGTCAGGCGTAGTCCTGGATCGCCCGCACATCCAGGTCGCCGGCCTTGATCGCGCCGATGGCCTGGGCCGCCGCCAAGGCGCCGGCGGTGGTGGTGTAGTAGGACATCTTCATCATCAGGGCGGTGCGGCGCAGGCTGAAGCTGTCCTGCAGCGACTGCTTGCCCGATGTGGTGTTGAAGACCAGCTGGACCTCGCCGTTCTTCATGGCGTCCACTATATGCGGGCGGCCTTCCAACACCTTCTTGACCAGCTTCACCTCTAATCCCTGTTCGACCAGATAGGCGTGGGTGCCGCCGGTGGCCATCAGGCTGAAGCCTTCGGCCAGCAGGGTTTTGGCGGCGTCGACGATGAAGGGCTTGTCCTCGTCCTTGACCGAGATGAAGGCGCAGCCCGAGGTCGGCAGTTTGGCGCCGCCGCCGATCTGGGACTTGGCGAAGGCGCGGGCGAAGGCGGGGGCCATGTCGGCCTCTCCCGGCCGCTTGAAGTCCAGCCCCATGACCTCGCCGGTCGAGCGCATCTCCGGGCCCAGGACGGTGTCCACACCGGCGAAACGGGCGAACGGGAAGACCGCTTCCTTGACCGCGATGTGGTCGTAGGGCTTGTCCGTCAGCCCGAACGACTTCAGCGGCACGCCGGCCATGACCTTGGCGGCGATGGAGGCGATGGGCTGGCCAATGGTCTTGGCCACGAAGGGGGCTGTGCGGCTGGCGCGCGGATTGACCTCCAGCACGAAGATGCGCGGGTTTTCACTGTGCGGCTCCTCGATGGCGAACTGCACATTCATCAGGCCGCGCACTTTCAGGGCCTTGGCCATTTCCGTGGTCTGACGCTTCAGCTCGTCCACAATCTCGGGCCGCAACGAGAAGGGCGGCATGGAGCAGGCGCTGTCGCCCGAGTGGACGCCGGCTTCCTCGATATGTTCCAGCACGCCGGCCACAAAGACCGTCTCGTCGTCGCACAGGGCGTCCACGTCCACCTCGGTGGCGCGGTTCAGATAGTGGTCGATCAGGACCGGATCGTCGCCCGAGACGCGCATGGCCTCATGCACGTAGCGGTCCAGCTGCTCGCGGTCGTGGACGATCATCATGCCGCGACCGCCCAGGACGTAGGAGGGGCGCAGGACGACGGGATAGCCGACCTCTTCAGCCTTCTGCGCGGCTTCCTCGGCCGAACGGGCCAGGCCGTTGGGCGGCTGGCGCAGGCCGATGCCTTCCAGCATCTGCTGGAAGCGCTCGCGGTCCTCGGCCAGGTCGATGGAGTCGACGCTGGTGCCCAGGACGGGAATGTCATCCTCTTGCAGGGCGTGGGCCAGCTTAAGCGGGGTCTGGCCCCCGAACTGGACCACGCAGCCGATCAGCTCGCCATTCGAACGCTCGACCTCGATCAGCTCCAGCACATCCTCGGCCGTCAACGGCTCGAAATACAGGCGGTCGGAGGTGTCGTAGTCAGTCGAGACGGTTTCGGGGTTGCAGTTGACCATGATCGACTCGACGCCGATCTGGTCGAAGGCGAAGGCCGCGTGGCAGCAGCAGTAGTCGAACTCGATCCCCTGGCCGATCCGGTTCGGACCGCCGCCCAGGATGATGGCCTTCTTCTTGTCCGACGGCTCGGACTCGCACTCGGGGATCTGCCCCAGCGCGCCGGTCTCATAGGTCGAATACATATAGGCGGTGGCGCTGGCGAACTCGGCGGCGCAGGTGTCGATCCGCTTGAACACCGGGCGGACATTCAGGCCGCGACGGGCGGTCCGGACGGATTTTTCGCTCTGGCCGGTCAGCTGAGCCAGACGGGCGTCGGAGAAGCCCTTGGACTTCAGACGGCGGAACTCGGTCGGATCGGTCGGCAGGCCCTTGACCCGGACGTGTCCTTCCTCGCGGACGATGTCGGCGATCTGGCGCAGGAACCAGGGCTCGTAGGCGCAGGCGGCGTTGACCTCCTCGACCGTCAGCCCGTGGCGGAAGGCCTGGGCGATGACGCGGATGCGGTCGGGGGTCGGAACGCCCAGCGCCCGCACGATGGCGCCGCGGGCCGTGGCGTCGTCTTCGGCGCCGGCCACCCCTTCGATCTCGATTTCGTCGAAGCCCGACAGGCCGGTTTCAAGCCCGCGCAGGGCCTTCTGCATCGATTCCTGGAAGGTGCGGCCGATGGCCATCACCTCGCCGACCGACTTCATTGAGGTGCCCAAGAGGGGCTCGGATCCCGGATATTTCTCGAAGGCGAAGCGCGGGATTTTGGTGACGACATAGTCGATCGACGGCTCGAACGACGCCGGCGTGACCTGGGTGATGTCGTTGGTCAGTTCGTCCAGGGTGTAGCCGACCGCCAGACGCGCCGCGACCTTGGCGATGGGGAAGCCGGTGGCCTTGGACGCCAGGGCCGACGAGCGCGATACGCGCGGGTTCATCTCGATCACGACCATGCGGCCGTCGGCCGGGTTGATGGCCCACTGCACATTCGATCCGCCCGTCTCGACGCCGATCTCGCGCAGCACATTGATCGAGCCCGTCCGCATCCGCTGATATTCCTTGTCGGTCAGCGTCAGGGCGGGGGCGACGGTAATGGAGTCGCCCGTATGGACGCCCATCGGATCGACGTTCTCGATCGAGCAGATGATGATGCAGTTGTCCGCCGTGTCGCGGACGACCTCCATCTCGTATTCCTTCCACCCCAGGACCGATTCCTCGATCAGCACCTCAGTGGTCGGCGACAAATCCAAGCCGCGCAGGACGATCTCCTCGAACTCCTCGCGGTTGAAGGCGATACCGCCGCCGGTGCCGGCCAGGGTGAAGGACGGACGGATGACAGCGGGCAGGCCGACGAACTCCAGCCCTTCCAACGCCTCCTCCATCGAATGGGCGGCTTTGGAGCGGGGGCTCTCCAGACCCAGCTTGTCCATCGCGTCGCGGAATTTCTGGCGATCCTCGGCCTTGTCGATCACCTCGGCCTTGGCGCCGATCATCTCGACCCCATGCCTGGCCAGGGCGCCGGATTCATGCAGGGCCAGGGCGGTGTTCAGCGCGGTCTGGCCGCCCATGGTGGGCAGCAGGGCGTCGGGCTTTTCCTTGACGATGATCTTCTCGACCATCTCGGGCGTGATCGGCTCGATATAGGTGGCGTCGGCCACCTCCGGGTCGGTCATGATGGTGGCGGGGTTCGAGTTGACCAGAATGACGCGATACCCTTCCGCCTTCAGCGCTTTGCAGGCCTGAACGCCGGAATAGTCGAACTCGCAGGCCTGGCCGATGACGATCGGGCCGGCGCCGATGATGAGGATGGACTTGATGTCTGTGCGCTTGGGCATCGCCAGCTCTTCTTCTTATTGAACGCTAGTGGGTCATGACCGCGCATTCCCAGCCGTCATATTCCAGCTGGAAGGCCGCGGCCCAGGTCTGCATCATGGCCGAGGTCGCCGCAAACGACGCCTCGTCCACCGCCATGGTCGTTTCGAGCACCGTCATGTCGTCGGCGCCGCGCGTCAGAAAGCCGGCGCGCCGGGCGACCTCGTTCAGGTCGCCGTGGTCGCCCTCGCCATAGAAGTAGAACAACGTATGGCGCGGCGTCACGCCGCTGTCGCCCTGTTCGGCCAGCGCCGCGCGCACCATGGCGTCGCGTTCGTCATGACGGATGTCCGAGGCGTCCAAGGGAGTGCGTCGTCCTTCGTTCTCTACGCGCGCGAGAAGCCCCCCGCAGAGCCTGGCCCTGCGACGCTCACGTCTGCTTGTCGGTTAAGCGGCCCGTTTAGAGAGGGTGGGGCGAAGGGGCAACCGGAAACATTGCGTGCGATCGATCCCGGCATACCCATCAACCTCGACCCATAAAGACGGACTAATTTGAGGATCGCCTCACTCTAAACTCGAGATACATCAATCTTTGAAACAAACTTGTTGCGCCGATGACACATTCCCGACTTGGATGGGGCTGGTCTTTGGTTCTAATGTGACGTCATGAGGAGTTGCGCAGCAGCGTGCTGTCGCGTGTCCGCACGATGTTTGCATTGGCCTGGAGGGCTTGAATTTGACGTACCATCGGTCTCGTTTGCTGGCTGGCAGCATGCTTTCTGCAGTTGGCCTCATGGTCGCCCTTCCCGCTTTCGCTCAGCAAACGCCTCCGCCTGTCGAGGGCGAGCAACCTGCGGGCTCGGCGACAGAGGTCGGCGAGATTGTGGTTACGGGTTCACGCATTCCCCGTAACGAGTTCACTAGTGCATCACCGGTTCAGGTGCTGACGGCTGCTCGCGCGGAACAGCGCGGCATCAGCGACACGGCTCAGTTCCTCCAGTCATCCACCCTTGCGGCCGGCTCGCCTCAGGTGAACTCTGCCATCTCGAGCGCGTTTGTGACGGATGGCGGGCCTGGCGCCGCCACGATCTCACTGCGCGGGCTAGGCGCCAATCGCACGCTGGTTCTTCTGAATGGTCGTCGTGCAGGTCCCGCCGGGACCCGTGGCGGCGTATCATCTTTCGATCTGAACGTCATTCCGCAGTCCGCGATCAATCGCATCGACATTCTGAAGGATGGCGCTTCTTCCATCTATGGCTCTGACGCTGTCGCTGGGGTTGTTAACCTGATCACTGATCAGAACCGTGACGGCGGTGAAATGTCGATCTTTGCCACGGCGCCCTTTGAAGGTGGCGGCGAGCAGTTCAATGTCTCTGGATCGTTTGGAAAAAAGTTTGATCGTGGTCACGTCAACTTCTCTGCGGATTATTATCGCCAAGAGGCGCTACGCGCTGGAGACCGCGACTATCTGATTTGCACCAATCAGTACGTGTTCGAACCGGGCACACGCAACCGCGCCGATCGCATCGATCCTCGCACTGGACAACCGCAGTGCACGGATACGCCTTGGGGTCAGGTTTACGTTTACGGTGACGACTTCTCCGGTCGTCCCGGCCGCTTCCAATTTGATTACGACGGCGATTTGGGCCGGTATATCCCGGCACGACCGACAGATCCCGCTGTTTCGGCTCAGTACGCCAATGCACCCGCCGGATTCTATCTCGTCAACTATGACGTACCTTCGCGTGCTGTGACGAACAATCTGCCAGATTTTGCTAGAGAAGCATCAATCATCCCAGAGGTTGATCGATATACTGCGTTTGTCGAAGGTTCTTACGAAGTTGGTAGTGCTGAAATCTACGGCGAGTTTCTTCTGAATCGCCGTGAGAGCCGGACCGACGGATTCCGGCAGTTTTGGAACTATACTTATACTGCAGATTTCTTTGACTACATCTACGGTCCTGGAGCAGGTGGCGACCCGGTGACGGGTTTTACTGGACCCAATCTGCTTAGCGCGACTCCGATTACCGATCATTTTGACCAATCACAGCGCGTCGATTACGTGCGTGGTGTCGCTGGTATTCGGGGAGATCTCACCGTTGGCCCGCTAAAGAGCTGGAAGTGGGATCTGTTCGTTCAATATAGCCGTTCAGATGGCGACTATACGTCCGATGTCATTCTGCAAGACGCGGTAGATTCAACCAGCTTCAAGACCGCAAGCTGCGTGGGCCAAACCCTGCCAGTCAGCGGTCGTCGGTGTATCGATGTCGATTTCACCGACCCGGACTTTTTGGCGGGACGTCTCACCGATGAAGAACGCGCCTTCCTGTTCGACACAGAGACAGGAAACACGCTGTATGAGCAGACTTATGTCGAAGGCTTTATCGGCGGCGACGTGATGCAGTTGCCGGCTGGCCCGCTCGGGTTGGCCTTGGGCTTCCACATTCGTCGTGATGAAATCAACGACACGCCCGGCGCTGTGACGCTCGCGGACAACAGTTGGGGTTTGACGGGCTCCGGAATCACTGCCGGTTCGGATGACACCCGCGAAGTGTACGCCGAACTGTCCGTCCCTCTGGCGCGCGACGTACCCTTCTTCCGCGAACTCGATCTATCGCTGTCTGGTCGGTACACCGACACCAAGACCTCCGGCGATGCAAGCACCTATAAGGTTGGGCTAAACTGGGAGTTGGTTGACGGCATTCGTTTCAGGGCTTCGCACGGAACGTCGTTCCGCGCCCCAGCGCTGTTCGAATTGTATCTGGCCGACCAGACAAGCTTCTTGGCCCAGCGCTCGATCGATCCCTGCCTCAACCTGGATAATAGGCTCGCTGACGGCTCTGTGTCGCAGCAAGTGTACAATAACTGCACCAGCGCCTCGGGGCCTGGCGGCGGTGTTGACGGAGCCTATGCAGGTGCGCCGTCGTCGGCAACGATTATCACCGGCGGCGGTCTGGGCGTGTTAGAGCCCGAAACGTCGAAGGCTACCGTCCTCGGCGTTATCGTTACGCCGCCGAACAGCGGCCTAAGCGTTGCAGTGGACTATTTCGAAATCGAAATTCAAGACGAGGTTAGAAACCTTGGTGCGGCGTCTATCCTGGCTGCCTGCTACACCTCGGACAACTTCCCGACGGATCCGATCTGCAACCAGTTCGACCGCGATGTGAATTCCAGCGGCATCACCCAAGTGCGCGACTCCTATCTGAACGTGGCTGAACAAACGAACCGTGGCCTGGACTTCACTGTTCGCTACATCACCGACACACCCTTCGGCGAGTTGACGCTGGACAGCCAGACGACCTGGACTTTGGAGGATCGCACCGCCCTATTCGAAGATGCTCCGGTGGACCCGCTAGGCCGGATCGGTAATCCGGAATTGGTCGGCAACATCAACGCCAGCCTGGCCCGAGGTCCATGGACGGCTTTCTGGGGCTTCGACTGGATCGGCAATCAGGACAGCCGCTTCGACTACATCGATGACAACGGCGATCTGTTCGAGACCATCGATGGTCGTCGGGTCGAGGTCAAAGCCGTTGCGGAGTTCACCGGCTTCCACAGCGTGTCTTTGAGCTACGATAGCAGCAACGGTTGGCGTGTCAGCGGCGGTGTCTCCAACGTGTTCGACGAACTGCCGCCGGCGGCGAGTTCCTTTGCGACGACGGTTCAAGGCAACTCAGTCTTCGGATCGCAGTATACCGAAGCCTTCTATGGGCGTCGGGGCTTCCTGCGGGTGAGCAAGACCTTCTAAGGTCAGACCCAGCAACCACTGTCACGGGGCGGCGGAGCGATCCGCCGCCCCGTTTCACATGCAGTCATGCGAGAAACTGAAAATGGCCCGTATTGGCGGTATCCCCGACACTCTCGACGAACAGGTCGTCAAATTCTCACAGCGGCCTCTGGAGCAGCCGATCATGCTGAACAGCGTCCCCAAGGGAGGGACGCATCTCCTGCGAAACATCATGCGAATGTTTGTGCCGGTAGAGCAGCACTACAACGCTGATTTCGTGCAGGTGCCGAACATGCATCAGCATTTGGAAGCCTTCAACCCGCATGCCCCGATGCTCAGCGCAGCCCATCTGCTGTTCAGCGATCAGTCCTACGCCAATGTGCGCACAGCACGGCACATTCTCCTGGTGCGCGATCCCTACGATTGGGTGTTGGCGCGCGCGCGCTTCTTCGTGTCGGAAGAGTTTCAGCAGGACAATATCGCGCATTTGAAATCCGGCGTGTTCTCGACCGACGCGCTGATCAACATGATGATCTTCGGCATCCATCAGAAGACGCCGGGACTGATCGATATTTTCACTCACAACGCCGCCGCTTGGCTGGGCACAGGCGTGCATCTGCTGCGGTATGAAGACCTGCTGGGCGCTGTCCAATCCATCGACACGCCGGAGGCGGATGTACTGTTCGACAAACTGTTCAAGGCGTGCGGGATTGAGCGGCCTGACGACTGGGCTGAGCGCGTAGTTGTTGGTGCTGACAGGCGCTACAGCCGCACGGCGCGAGAAAACCTTAAGGCCGCGAACGCGATCACTTTCCCAGTCGAACTCTCCGCGCAGCAGAAGGCCCTAGTTGATTTCCATGCGCCGGGTTTAAGGGCGCTGCTCGGCTACGCCTGATCATCGATCGCCGCGATCCAGTGGGGCAGTTCGTCGATGCGGGCGAGGGAGACATAGCGTGGCTCATCCACCGGGGCGTCGGCCAGTTCGTGGGCCCAGGTGACGTGATAGGGGATGTGGATGCCGAAGGCGCCGGCGGCGATGGCGGGCAGGACGTCGGACTTCATGGAATTGCCGGCCATGACGGCCTCGGCCGGGCCCGTGCCGTAGCGGGTGAAGACCCGCTCGTAGGTGGCGCGATCCTTTTCGGAGACGATCTCGACGGCGCTGAACAGGTCGCCCAGGCCCGAGGCCGCCAGCTTGCGCTCCTGATCCAGCAGGTCGCCCTTGGTGATCAGGACCAGGCGGTATTTTTCGGACAGTTCGGCGACGACCGCATCCACGCCGGGCAGGGTCTCGACCGGATGGGCCAGCATCTCGCGGCCGGCGGCCAAAATCTCGCGCACAACATGGGGCGGGGCGGCGCCGTTCGTCAGCTCCATCGCCGTCTCGATCATCGACAGGGTGAAGCCCTTGATGCCGTAGCCATAGAGCCGCAGGTTGCGTTGCTCGGTTTCGGCCAGGCGCGCCTCGATGGTCGCCTCGTCGCCGTGGTCGGCCAGAAGATCGACGAACCGCGCATGGGTTAGGCGGAAGATCGTCTCGTTGTGCCAGAGGGTATCGTCGGCATCGAGGCCGACCGTGGTGATGCTCATGCCGCGCCCCTATCATGGGACGAACGAGGAAGGGAGACGCGATGAACGGATCGGCGGTGGTGATCGGGGCCACGGGCGGCATTGGCCGGGCGATGGTCGAGCGGATCGTGGCGGACGGCGCGTTCGGGACCGTGTGGGCCGTGTCGCGCTCAGGCGCGGATTTGGCGGGCGCGCAGGCGCTAGCCGCCTATCTGGAGGATGAGGCAAGTCTGGCCACCGCCGCCGAGCGGATCGGCCTGGGGCCAGCCCCAACCCTGATCGTCGTGGCGACCGGAGTGCTGCACGACGGGCTTCAGCCGGAGCGGTCGTTTCGTCAGCTGGATGCGGAACACCTGCTACGGGACTACCGCGTCAATGCGGTGGGGCCTGCGCTGGCGGCGAAACATCTGCTGCCGCTGATACCGCGCGATCGGCGCGCGGTGTTCGCGGCCCTGTCGGCGCGGGTGGGGTCGATTGCCGACAACCGGCTGGGCGGCTGGCACGCCTATCGGGCGTCCAAGGCGGCGCTGAACATGATCCTGCGCAATCTGTCGGTCGAGACGGCACGCAGCCATCCGCAGGCGGTGATCGCCGGTCTGCATCCGGGCACGGTGGCGACGGACCTGAGCGCCCCGTTCCAGAAGGGGGTGGCGGAGGGCAAGCTGTTCACAGCCGACTATTCCGCCGAGCGGCTGCTGTCTGTGCTGTCGAACCTGACACCGGACGACAGCGGCGGCGTCTTCGCCTGGGACGGGGTGCGGGTGCCCGAATAGCGCACAGTCGTGACTTGAGCGAACCGGCCGACTGGCGTCAGATGGTGGTCATGCGTCTGAGGATTTCCACCCGGCTTTTCAGCCTTCTATTGCTCGGCCTGCCTCTGAGCGTTCCGGCCGTGGCCCAACCGGTCGATTCGCCGGTTGTCGATCCGGTCGTCGCCACAGCGCCCTCGCGCGACCGCGTGAGGCTGAACCAGCGGGTGTTCGATCGGGTGTGGAGCGAGGTGCGGCGGGGCTATTACGATCCGACCCTGCACGGCGTGGATTGGAACGCCGCGCGGACGACGTTCCGGCCCCAGGCCCTGGCGGCGAGCGACGAGCGGGGGCTCTACCGCGTCATCAATGCGATGCTGGATCTGCTGGACGACGGTCATGCGGCGGCCAGTCCGCCGGCGGCGGTGCGTCGTCAGGAGGCGCAGTTCGCCCGGCGCGCCGTGATGGGCCTGACCCTGATGCGGGGCGAGACGCCGGACGACTGGACAGTCGAGCGTGTCCGGCCGGACTCGCCAGCCGAGGCGGCGGGCGTGCAGATGGGCTGGGCCCTGAACTCGGTCGATGGGAAGCCGTGGGGACCGGATGTCGAGACCTATGACGGGGTTCCGGTGCAACTGGTCCTGACCGACGATGGGGGACAGAGGCGCGAGATCGCCCTGACGCCGCGGGTGATGGAGGCCATCGAACCATTCACCGCCGACAAGTCGCGACCGGGGGTGCTGGTGCTGCGCGTCGAGCAGTTCGACAAAGGCCTCGGCGCCTGGATGGGCAGCGAACTGGAAGGCCTGCCGCCGGATGTCGACGTGGTGCTGGACCTGCGCGGCAATCCCGGCGGGCGGCTGATGGAGGCGGAATCGGTCCTGACCTGTTTCCTGCCGCGCGATCACGTCTGGGCGACGCGGACGGGACGCAGCGGCCGGCCGGTGGTGCTGAGGGCGGCGGGCGACTGCGGCGATCGGCGCGATCCCCTGGCCAATGATGTGGCGGTTCTGGTGGATCAAGGCAGCCGCAGCGCCGCCGAACTGACGCCGGCCGCCTTGCAGGAGGCGCGGCGTGGCATCGTGGTGGGCGAGAAGACCGGCGGATCGGTGCTGATCGCTCAGGAGACCAATTTGCCGGACGGCGGGCGGCTGACGCTGAGCCGGGCGGACTTCGTGACTTTGGGCGGGATTCGGCTGGAGAAGCGGGGGGTCACGCCCGACATCGCCGCGCCTCGCACCGTGGCCCAGCCCCGCGCGGGCGACGACCCGACGCTGGAGGCGGCGATCGCCGCGCTTCGAGCGGAGGATCGGGCGAGGGGTTCGACCCCCGCCAGCGGGCTTTAGTTCAGCAGCATTTGAACCCGCCGGCGCCGCCGAAGCGGCGCTGCTCGTGCAGGCGGAAGAAGGCGATCTTGTCCAGTGGCGGCTGGTCGGGATGGGTCGCCGCCGCGTGATCGACATAGGCCTGATAATCCGGCTGACCGATCATGGCGCCGGCCGTGCGCCGAACGCCGCGACCCCACCGCAGGGCGGTGTCGCGGCACAGGCACAGCAGGTCGTCTTGCGACGGGTTAGGCACGGGCCGCATCCGCCGCCTCGTCGGCCGCCGTCAGTTGGTGGCTTTCCGGATACTCGCGGACCGTCGGGTGGTTGTTCGCATAGGCCTTGCGGCACGCCAGGACGCCATAGACGACCATGGTGACGACCACGAACAGGAAGCCCGCCGTCAGGGTCGAGTTGACGTAGTCGTTGACCACGATGCGGTGCATGTCGCCGATGCTCTTGGCCGGAGCGATCAGTTCGCCGGCGCCCAGCGCCTCCTGATATTTGCGGGCGTGGGACAGGAAGCCGATACGGACGTCCGGGTGGAACAGCTTTTGGAAGCCCGCCGTCAGGGTGCAGATCAGCAGCCAGGTCGCGGGAACGACCATGACCCAGGCGAACTTCTCGCGCTTCATCTTGAACAGGACGACGGTGCCCAGGATCAGGGCGACGGCGGCCAGCATCTGGTTGGCGATGCCGAACAGGGGCCACAGGCTGTTGATGCCGCCCAGCGGATCGACCACGCCGGTGTAGAGGAAATAGCCCCACAGCCCGACCGTCAGGGCCGTGGCGACGACGTTGGCGCCCCACGACTTCGTCTCGCGCATCTTGGGCACGGCGACGCCCAGCAGGTCCTGGATCATGAAGCGGCAGACGCGTGTGCCGGCGTCGACCGTGGTCAGGATGAACAGGGCCTCGAACAGGATGGCGAAGTGATACCAGAAGGCCATCATGGCCTTGCCGCCGATCACGCCGGACAGGATGTGCGCCATGCCGACCGCCAGGGTCGGGGCGCCGCCTGCGCGCGACAGGATCGAATGTTCGCCCACGTCGCGGGCGAGCTGTTCAAGCTCTCCGGGCGTGATGTGGAAGCCCCACTGGGCCACGGCGGCGGCGGCTGAGACCGCATCGTTGCCGATGACGGCGACCGGGCTGTTCATGGCGAAATAGACGGCCGGGTCCAGCACCGTGGCGGCGATCAGGGCCATGACGGCGACGAAGCTTTCGCACAGCATGGCGCCGTAGCCGATCATCGGGATCTGGGCTTCGTTCTCCAGCAGCTTGGGCGTGGTGCCCGACGAGATCAAAGCGTGGAAGCCCGACACCGCGCCGCAGGCGATGGTGATGAACAGGAAGGGGAACAGGGCGCCGGCGAAGACCGGGCCGGTGCCGTCGATGAAGGGAGTGATGGCCGGCATTTGCAGATGCGGACGCACGATCAGAATGCCGACGGCCAGGGCCACGATCGCGCCGATCTTCAGGAAGGTCGACAGATAGTCGCGCGGCGCCAGGAGCAGCCACACCGGAATGACTGAGGCGATGAAGCCATAGACCATCATCAGGATCGCCAGAGTCGGGCCGGTCAGCGTGAAGGCCGGACCCCAGAACGGATCGGCCGCGATATGGCCGCCGCCGATGATGGCCAGGATCAGCAGGACGACGCCGATCACCGAAACCTCGCCCACGCGGCCCGGCCGCAGGAAGCGGGTGTATAGGCCCATGAAGATGGCGATGGGGATGGTGGCGGCGACGGTGAAGGTGCCCCACGGGCTTTCGGCCAAGGCCTTGACCACGACCAGGGCCAGAACCGCCAGGATGATGACCATGATCATCAGGACGCCGACCTGGGCGATGATGCCGGGGATGTTGCCCATTTCGGTGCGGATCATGTCGCCCAGCGATTTGCCGTCGCGACGCGTGGACATGAACAGGACCATCATGTCCTGCACCGCGCCGGCCAGCACGGCGCCGACCAGAATCCACAGGACGCCCGGCAGATAGCCCATCTGGGCGGCCAGCACTGGCCCGACCAGCGGGCCTGCGCCGGCGATGGCGGCGAAGTGGTGGCCGAACAGGACGTTCTTGGGCGTCGGCACATAGTCCAGCCCGTCGTTGCGGCGCATGGCCGGGGTCAGGCGCGCGGGGTTCAGCTGCATGACCTTGTTGGCCAGGTAGCGGCTGTAGAACCGATAGGCGATCGCATAGGTGCAGACGGCGGCGACCACCATCCAGACCGCGCTGATGCTTTCGCCCTGATGCAGGGCGATGATGCCGAGGGACACCGCCCCCAGGATGGCGATGGCGCCGAAGATTATGGGTGTGCTGAGTTTGCCCACGACAGATCCCTCCCGGCCGGCTGACTGCGACCCTCGCCCTTGGTTTGCACCACAATGCGGGACAAGGCCAATCGACTAAAGTCGTAGAAATACGTCACCTCCCCATGTCATGGGGAGGTGGCTCGAAGCGCAGCGGAGAGACGGAGGGGTTCTCCACAGCGTCACGAGCGCCAATGGGACTTCAGGAACCCCTCCACCGCTTCGCGGTCCCCCTCCCCGCTAGCGGGGAGGAGACGGCGGTGTCAGTTCCGAACGACTTTGACCCGTCCGGCGGCTTCCCGCGCGCGGTCGCGGGCCTGTTCGACGTCGGCGCCGCGGGCGACAGCCACGCCCATGCGGCGGCGCTCGAAGGCCTCGGGCTTTCCGAACAGACGCAGGTCGGCGGTCGGGATCGACAGCGCCTCCGCAACGCCTTCGAAGGCGATCCCTTGCGCGTTCATGCCGCCGTAGATGACGGCGCTGGCGGCGGGCTCGCGCTGGGTCACGTCGACGGGCAGGCCCAGGATGGCGCGGGCGTGAAGTGCGAACTCGCTCATGGTCTGACTGGCCAGGGTGACCAGGCCGGTGTCGTGCGGGCGGGGCGAGACCTCGGAGAACCAGACCTCATCGCCCCTGACGAACAGTTCGACGCCGAAGACGCCGTAACCGCCCAGGGCCTCAGTCACCTTGGCGGCGATGGCCTGGGAGGCGGCCAGCGCAGCGGGCGTCATGGCCTGCGGCTGCCAGCTTTCGACATAGTCGCCCTTGACCTGGCGGTGGCCGATGGGCGCGCAGAAATCCGTGCGGGTCGAGCCGTCGGCGTCGCGCGAGCGGACGGTCAGTAGCGTGATCTCGAAGTCGAAGTCGATCCGGCCCTCGACGATGACGCGGGCGCCGGCGACCCGACCACTGTCCTGCGCATAGGTCCAGGCGTCGGCGATTTCATCGGCGCTTTCGACGAAGGATTGCCCTTTGCCGGACGAGGACATGACCGGCTTGACGAAGTTGGGATAGCCGACGGCCTCGGCGCCGGCGGCCAGTTCCTCGGCCGAGCCGGCGAAGGCGTAGGGGCTGGTGGGCAGGCCCAGTTCTTCGGCGGCCAGTTTGCGGATGCCCTCGCGGTTCATCGTCAACTGCACCGCGCGAGCCGTCGGGATCACCGTCGCCATGCCGGCGGCCTCGATATCGGCCAGAACCCCGGTTGCGATGGCCTCGATCTCGGGCACGATGAAATGCGGGGCCTCGGCCAGGATGACGCCGTTCAGCACTTGGGCGTCGGTCATCGGGATGACGTGGCTGCGGTGCGCGACCTGCATGGCCGGGGCGTTGGGATAGCGATCGACGGCGATGACCTCGACGCCGAGCCGCTGAAGCTCGATGGCGACCTCCTTGCCCAGTTCGCCCGAGCCCAGCAGCATGACGCGCACGGCGGTGTCGGAAAGCGGGGTGCCGAGTTTCATGGGCGTCAGGCTCCGGTAGCGGGTTCGATCAGGTCCCAGGCGTTGCCGTAGAGGTCTTCAAAGACCACCACCTTGCCATAGGTCTCATGTCGCGGGGTTTCGCGGAAGTGGACGCCGGCGGCAAGCCAGGCGGCGTGGTCCCGCATCAGGTCGTCGGTTTCCAGAAACAGCCAGACCCGGCCGCCGGCCTGGTTTCCGACCTGGGCCTTCTGGGCGTCGGTCGTGGCGCGCGCCAACAACAGGCTGGTCTCGCCACCTTTGGGCGTGATCCGCACCCAGCGTTTGCCGCCGCCCATGTCGGTATCCTCGCTGAGGTCGAAACCCAGCTTGCCGACATAGAAGGCGATGGCCGCGTCATAGTCGTGAACAAGCAGGCTGATCGCGCCTATGCGGCTCATTTCGCGGGCTCCGCAAAGAGCTGACGGAAGGCGTCCAGGGCCGCGCCGTGATAGATGGTGGCGTGGCTCTCGGTCGGGCGGGGCGTGAAGCTCCAGCTCAGGCCGGGCAGCGCGTGGTCGCGCAGATTGGCCGTCAGGACGTCCATCGGCGCCTGCATTTCGGGGCCCTCGTCGCCCAGGGTCAGGATCAGGGTCCGCGGATCATTCGACTGGTCGCGCAGACGGGCCCCCGCCTGACGCGCCAGTTCACCGCCGTCCCACCATAGACTGGGGCTGACGGCGACATAGGCGTCGAACATCTGCGGTTCCTTCAGGAAGGTTTCGACCACGAACAGGCCGGCGAGGGACTCGCCCATCAGGGCGGTTTCGCCGCTGGTGCGGAAGCGGGTCTGGATAAAGGGCAGGACCTCTTCGGCCACGAAACGGCGGAAACGGTCCGAATGGCCCTGTGTCGGATAGCGGGCGATCAAGTCAGGATCGGTGGTGGGCAGGGCCAGTTCGTCGCGGCGATCCACCGAGGCGATCCCGACCACGATGACGTCGCGGGTCGTGCCGACGATGGTCCCCAACTGGGCGAGGCCCGAGATGTGGTGAAAGTCCTGATCCTGACCGCCGTCGAGGACAAAAAGGACGGCATAGGCCCGGCCGCTGTCGGCATAACCAGGCGGCAGCCAGATGTTGATCTCACGCGTCGCGCCCATGATCGCAGAGGGCAGGGCGTAGGACCGGCCGATGGCGATGGGGGTTTCGGCTATGGCGGGCGTCTGGGGAGCGGTCTGGGCGAGGGTCGGTGCCGCGCCGAGGGCCAGAAGAAGACCGAGTGTGAGGGGTTTCATCGGAGGCTCCTGAAATCCTCCCCCGTGAAGCGCAGCGAAACGGGGGAGGGGGACCGCGAAGCGGTGGAGGGGGCGGACCTCGCACCGGCGGTCGCCATTATAGTTCGAGAGCCGGCGGATACATCTCGCTCGTATCCGCCCCCTCCACCACACTGCGCGCGGTCCCCCTCCCCCGCAAGCGGGGGAGTATCTGAGGATTAAAGCCGCGCCTTGACCGCCGCGACGATGGCGTCCGAGGTGATGCCGAACTTCTCGTACAGAACCTCGGCCGGGGCCGAGGCGCCGAAGCCGGTCATGCCGATGAAGGCGCCGTCTTCGCCGATGAAGCGTTCCCAGCCTTGCTTGATCGCGGCTTCCACGGCGACGCGGACCGTGCCGCGGCCGATGACCGAGGCCTGGTAGGCGGCGTCCTGCTTTTCGAACAGTTCGAACGAGGGGACCGAGACAACGCGGGTCGCCACGCCCTCGGCCTCGAGGGTTTCGGCGGCCTTCAGCGCCAGAGCCAATTCCGTGCCGGTGCCGAACAGAGTGACCTTGGCCTCGCCACTGGCGGCCTTGATCTCATAGGCGCCCTTGGCGGACAGGTTTTCGGTCGCGGCGACGGTGCGGACGGCCGGGGTCTTCTGGCGTGACAGGGCCAGGGCCGACGGCGCGGTCTTGGTCTGCAAGGCGATCTGCCAGCATTCCATGGCCTCGATGGTGTCGGCGGGACGGAAGACCAGCAGGTTCGGAATGGCGCGCAGCGCCGCCAGGTGTTCGACCGGCTGGTGCGTCGGGCCGTCTTCGCCCAGGCCGATCGAGTCGTGGGTCAGGACGTGGATGGCGCGCACGCCCATCAGGGCGCCCAGGCGGATGGCCGGGCGGCTGTAGTCCGAAAACACCATGAAGGTGCCGCCGTAGGGAATGACCCCGCCGTGCAGGGCCAGGCCGTTCATGGCTGCGGCCATGCCGAACTCGCGGATGCCCCAGTTGACGTAGCGACCTTCATAGGTCGGCGCATCCAGGATCGGCGTGCCCTTGACGAAGGTGTTGTTCGAGCCGGTCAGGTCGGCCGAGCCGCCGACCAATTCGGGAATGGCAGCGAACAGTTCGTCGAGCGCCGCGCCCGAAGACTGGCGCGTCGCCTGGGCCGGCTGGGTCTCGACCAGTTCGGCGATCTTGGCGTTCAGGGCGTCGAAGGCGGCCTCGGGCAGGTCGCCCTTCATGGCGCGGGTGAAGTCGGCGGCCTGGGACGAGGCGGCGAGGCGGGCCTCCCACTTCTTGCGGTCCTTGGCGCCGCGACGGCCGACCTTCTTCCAGGCGTCGGCGATGGTCTGGGGCATTTCGAACGGATCGTGATCCCACGCCAGGCCCAAGCGCGTGGCGGCGATCTCTGCGGCGCCCAGGGCCGCGCCGTGGGTCTTGTGGCTGCCTTCCATCGTGGCGGCGCCCTTGCCGATCTTGGTCTTGCAGGCGATCAGGGTGGGCTTGTCCTGACGCATGGCCCACTTCATCGCGCCCTTGATGGCGTTCATGTCGTGGCCGTCGATCGCCTTGACCGCCCAACCGGCGGCCTTGAAGCGGGCCTTCTGGTCGGTCGTATCCGACAGCGAGACCTTGCCGTCGATGGTGATCTCGTTGTCGTCCCACAGGACGTGCAGCTTGTTCAGCTTGTAACGGCCGGCCAGCGCAATGGCTTCCTGCGACACGCCTTCCATCAGGCAGCCGTCGCCGGCGATGACCCAGGTGCGGTGATCGACCAGATCGTCGCCATACTTCGCCGCCAGATGGCGCTCGGCCATGGCGAAACCGACCGATGTGGCCAGGCCCTGGCCCAGCGGGCCGGTCGTGACCTCGACGCCCGGCATATGGCCGTATTCCGGGTGGCCGGCGGTCTTGGAGCCCCACTGACGGAAGTTGGACAGTTCTTCCTTCGTCGCGCCCTTGTAGCCCGTCAGGTGCAGCAGGGCGTAGATCAGCATCGAGCCGTGGCCGGCCGACAGGATGAAGCGGTCGCGGTCAGCCCAGTCGGGGCGCGAGGCATCGAACTTCAGGAAGCGGGAAAACAGCACCGTGGCGACGTCGGCCATGCCCATCGGCATGCCGGGGTGGCCGGACTTGGCCTTTTCGACGCCGTCCATGGCGAGGACGCGAATGGCGTTCGCCATCTGCTCGGGCGTGGCCTTTGGTGCGGTTTTGGCGTCGGTCACTGTGGAGACCTCTGTTGGGAAGGCGGAAAAAGGGGGCGCGCCCCTTTACCCCGGCGCGTCCTCGGCTTCTATACGGAATCTAAAGGAGCGACCGATGGCAGACGCCACCACGGCCGCACGGGCGCGTATCGACCGCGCCCTGGCCGAACTGGAACGCAAGATTCTGGAGCTGAAGGCGCGGCCCGCCTCGGCGCCCGCGATCGCGGACGACGACCTCTTCGCCTCGCGCGCCACAGATCAGCGCGTGGCCGAACTGGAGGCCGCCGGGCGCGAGGCGTCCGAGGCGCTGGGCCGCGCCGCCCAGGCCGTGCGCGAAGTCCTGGCCGAAAGCGAGGCCGGCTGATGGCGACGGTGACGGTCGAGGTCAACGGCCGCCCCTATGCGGTGGGGTGCGCCGACGGGCAGGAAGAGCGGGTCCGCATCCTGGCCAAACAGTTCGACAATCAGGTGCGTCAGGTCGCAGGCGACGTGGGCCATGTCGGCGATCTGCGGCTGTTTCTGATGTCCGCGCTGATCCTGGCCGACGAACTGCACGAGGCGCGGCTGAACGCCGGCAAGGCGGGGCCTTCGTCAGCGACAGCCCCGGCTCCGGCCTCGACGGACGGGGTCGCCGAGGCGCTGAACGCGGTCGCCGCAAGGATCGAAAAGATTGCCCAGAACCTCTAGTCGATTATTCCGCTGCGGATGCTGGCGTCGGGCCCGATGAAGGCCTATCTTGATCGACGGCGGGTCATGCTGCGGCTCACGTCGAAGACAACATATCCTTCTGACCTTAATTCACTCTACGGGATCTGTCCCTGTCCGGGCTCGAGGGCTTGGGCATACGGAGCCCACCTGGCTACCCAGGTCGAGAGGATTTAAACGTTCTTCACGGTTCGCGCGGCGCCGCCACCCTCTCTCTTTTTCTTGGCGCTAACGCTCGCGACGCGGTCGCTCCGCTGCTTGAGCGCGATTGGTGCGCCGGTCCGTAAGACTTGGCATGGATAGGGAGCGATCATGAACAAGCACGAACTTCGATCGGCCGCCCGCGCCTTGCGCAAGCGTCTGGCCCAGGTCGATCCGCTGGCCGCCCGCCGGGCGGCGGACCATGCGGATGCGCTTCCCGCCGCTCGGATCGTCGCGCTCTATCACGCCATCGGGTCGGAGCTGGACACCGATGCGCTGGCAGCAGCGTTGGAGGCGGCGGGCCGCCGTCTGTGCTTGCCGGTCGTGCTCCAGCGCGACGCGCCGATGGCGTTCCGCGCCTGGTCGCCCGGCGAGCCGCTGGAGATGGACGCCGCCGGATGTCCTGCACCCCTGCCGCTGGCCGAGGTCGTCCTGCCGGACATGATCCTGACGCCGCTGCTGACCTTTGATGATCGGGGCGGACGCCTGGGGCAGGGCGGGGGCTATTATGACCGGACATTCGCCGCACGACCCGACGCCATCCGCGTCGGTTTCGCCTATGCCGGCCAAAGGGTCGAGCGGCTGGCGTTGGAGCCGCACGACATTCGACTGCATGGCGTTCTGACCGAGACCGGCTATACGGCTTTCGCATGAGACTTTTCGCATGAGACTGGCATTTTTCGGCGACGTCATCGGCAAGTCCGGCCGTGACGGCATCAGCGATCATCTTCCGGGCCTGAAGCGGGACCTGAAACTCGACTTCGTGGTCGTGAATGCGGAGAACGCCGCGGGCGGCTTCGGCATCACCGAGAACACGGCGCGCGAGCTGTTCATGGCGGGCGCCGACTGCCTGACGCTGGGCAACCACAGCTGGGACCAGCGCGAGGCCCTGACCTATATCGTGCGCGAGCCGCGCCTGATCCGGCCGGCCAACTATCCGCGCCTGATGGATGCACCAGGCGCCGGGGCCAATCTGTTCGAGACCCATTCGGGCCGCACGGTTCTGGTCATGAATGTCCTGGGCCGGGTGCATATGGACCCGATGGACGACCCGTTCGGGGCGGTGGAGCGAGAGCTGGCGGCGGCGCCGCTCGGCGCGGTGGCCGACGCCGTGATCGTGGACATGCATGCCGAGGTCACGTCCGAGAAGATGGCCATGGGCCATTTCTGTGACGGTCGCGCGTCGCTGGTGGTCGGCACCCACACCCATGTGCCCACCGCCGACTGCCAGATCCTGCCCGGCGGCACGGCCTATCAGACCGACGCCGGCGGCTGCTGCGACTACGACAGCGTGATCGGCAACGAAAAGGAAGAGCCGCTGCGCCGTTTCACCACCCGGATTTCGGGCGGCCGCTACATGCCGGCCTCCGGCCCGGCGACCGTGTGCGGGGTCTTCGTCGAGACGGACGACCGGACGGGTCTGGCCAAGCGGGTTGAGCCGATCCGCATCGGCGGGCGGTTGTCTCAGGCGATCCCGGTCGTCTGACGCGCCCGGCGACGGTCGATCAAGGTCTGGCGCACGGCCTTCAGCTCGGCCGCACGACGCTCGGGCGTATGGATCGCCAGCACATAGGCTTGGGCGGATCGCGCCAGCGCCAATCGTTCCTCAGGTGACGAGATCAGCCGGTCCATCGCCGCCGCCAATGTTTTCGGCGTCACCGCATCGACGTAGAGGGCGTGCGGACCGCTGGCTTCGCGCAGGCCGCCGCGCCCGGAAGAAATCAGGGCTGCGCCTGCCGCATGGGCCTCGATCGCCGTCAGTCCGAACGGCTCGTCCCAGACCGACGGCGTCAGGGCGATGGCCGCCGTCTGCATGCGCCGCCGCACCTCGAACAATGGCGCGGACTTCAGCACCTCCAACCGGTCGCCATACCTCGCCAACGGCGCGACATGCCGGGCCGCCCAGCGTGCATGATCGTCCCAGTCGTTCAACATCAGCACGGCGCGCCAGTCGGGGTGGGCCTCCAGAACGCAAGGCAGGGCGGCGCATAGGACATCGACGCCCTTTTCCGGCATGGCGCGCCCGGCGAAGGCGATCACCGGCTGTCGATCCTCGGGCGAGGCCAGCCAGGTGCCGGCGTCGATGGGGTTGGGCACCGCGAACGCCCGGTCGTGCAGATCAGGAAATGTGCGCACGAAGGCGTCCCGCTCGGCCACGCTGACGAAGACCAGGCCGTCCAGCCGCTCATAACGCGCCCGATAACGCCAGCGGTCGATGGGGTGGCGGGGCAGGCGCAGGGCGTTGTGGCGATAGAGCAGATGCGGCGTCTCGGGCAGGGCCCGCTGCACGGCCAGCGCCTGTTTCACCTGCTGATGATGCTCGATCACATCGGGCCGAAAGGCGCGCAGCCGCTCGATAAGTGTCGGCATGCGGATGCGCCCCGCCGGCAGGGCGTCCACGCTTGACGCCGGACCACCCTCCGCACCCTGGCAGCAGAAGATACGCGTCTCGCCGCCCTGATCGACGCCCGCCATCGTCCGCACCACCGTCTCCATCGAGTTCGGTTGGGCTTCGGAAAACAGGCAGCCGGGAGGGAGCAGGACGGCGGTGCGCAACGGTCGGCATCCGGTGGAAAGGACGGCGCGACCTATAGACGGTTCGTGGCGGAACGGCGACGGCGCCGCTCGGTCAGCCCTTTCGGCGCGCCCTCAGCCGCAGTCGCATGGGATCGCGGCTGCGCAGGGTGATCTGGTGGACCGGACGGGGTTCGACCTTGGTCAGGGCTTCGACATCGGTGACGCGAAGGATGGCGGCGAGCGCGATCATCGCCTCCTGCAGGGCGAAGGCGGCGCCGATGCAGACGCGGGGTCCGGCGCTGAAGGGGATGTAGGCGTAGCGATCGATGGCCTTGCGGTTCTGGGGCAGGAAGCGCTCGGGCCTGAAGGCGTCGGGGTCGTCCCACAGCAGCTGGTGGCGCTGGAGTATCCACGGCGAGATGATGACGGTGGCGCCGGCCTTGATCGACTGTCCGCCGATCTCGTCGTCGGCCAGGGCCTTGCGGGCCATGGTCGGGGCGGGCGGAAACAGGCGCATCGTCTCCTCCAGCACGGCGCGGGTCCAGGGCAGGGCCTCGGCCCATTTGGGATCGGAGACGTCGAAGGCGTCGGCCTCGGCTTGGAGCCGGGCCAGATACTCGGGCTGGCGCGACAGCAGGTGCAGGGTCCAGCCCAGGGCGCGGGCCGTGGTCTCGTGCCCCGCCAGGATGAAGGTCAGGATGTTGGCCGCGACCTCTTCGTCGGTCAGGCCCGCACCGCCATTCTCATCCTTCGCCAACAGAAGCGCGCTGAGCAGGTCGTCGGGCGGCGCGTCACCGCTTTCGATTCGGGCGCGGCGGGCCTCGACCAGCCGGGTCACGCGCTGCTCGAAGAAGCGGGCCGAGCGGAAACTGGCCAGGCGACCCAGGCGCGGAGCCCAGTCCGGCGCGCCCAGCACGTCCAGCGGATCGATGCGCCCGCCATTGGCCAGGAACTGGTTCAGCGCCCGCTCGAACCCACGCGCTTCGCCGCCCAGCTCGTCCGAGAACATGGTCGCCGACAGAATGTCGAAGGTCAGGCCCGACATCTCGCTGTCGATATCCAGCACCCGGCCGCGCGCCGACAGCGACCAGGCGGCCACGCGCGCGTGACAGACCTCGGCCATCCGGGCGTTCAGCGTCGCCATCTTGGCGGGGGTGAACAGCGGCGCGAGGATACGCCGGGCGCGACGCCAGACCTCGCCCTCGGTCAGCAGCAGGCCCTCAGCCAGCATCGGCCCCAGCACACGCCGTTGCAGATCGCCCTTCACATAGTTGGCGGCGTTCTCGGTCAGGACGTGCCGCACGCCCTCGGGATGGCTGACCACCAGGATTTCACCAAAGGCCGAAGATCCATGCAGTTGCGGCTCGGTGAAATGCCGCTCGGACCACATCTGGATCGGATCGCGCCAACTGATCCACAGGAACGGCAGCAGCGACAGCGGCTTGCCCGCGCGCCGGGGCGGTATGGCCGGGCGGAAGATGGTGTCGGCGGTCGTCGCGTCCATCAGACGCTCCCTGTTCAAGTCGCCGGTTCAGCCAGGCGCATCGCTTCTGAAACGCGCCATCCGGCTCCTGCGTTCATGCGGGATCGATGCGACGTCAACGCGACGTTAACGCGACGGGCGCGCCCTGCCGATCGCGGCGAGCAACCGCGTCATATCTTCAGCGGCTGGGTCTTTCGAGCGCTGGCTGGACACGGCGGGTTTCGAAACCGTCGCTGCGGGTGGAGCGGCTTGAGCCGCTCTCTTCTTTTCGCGCCTTTCGAAAAGGAAGCGTTGAAGACCCCAGACGAGGTGAGGCGTCCACGGCTGACCGCAGGCGGTGCTCTTGCCGGCCTTGTTCAGCAGGCCGGCGACCTCGTTAGGCCGGGTGAAGCCGCCCTTGAAACAGGCGCGGAGCAGGGGGTCGAGCTCGTCCAGAAACGCCTCTTTGGAGCGATCACGAAAGGCGAAATGCTTCAGCTCGTCTCTGGTGATCTGCGAAGGCTTGGAGGACGGGCGCCCACCCGACGCAGCCTTGGTGCGGGTGAGCCCCGCTGGCTTTCCGCCGCCGCGATAGGGTCCCTTGGCCAATCTCAGTTCGCCGGAGGAGCGGTCGGCACCCAGGCCTTCATTTCGGCGATTTCGCGCGTCTGGGTGTCGACGACCGCCTGGGCCATGCGGCGGATTTCCGGATCGCGGCTGTCGCGCAGGGCGACCTGGGCCATGGCGACGGCGCCTTCGTGGTGGGCGATCATCTTGGCGACATAGGCCTGGTCGATCGTCTGACCCGAGGCGGCGGCCATCTTGCGGTGCATCTCGGCCTCGGAGGCGGCGAAGGCTTTGTCTCCAGAGGTGGCGCCCGCGGTGGGGCCGCCCATATCGTGACCGGCATGACCCGCGGCTTCCATCTGTTCCGTCGTGCGCGCCGCCGCAGCCTGGTTGGCGGCGGAGGTATCCCGAAGCGCCTGCTGCACTGGATCGCCGCCGCCGTCGCAGGCGCTCAGCAGGCCCAGCAGGACAAGCGGCGTCAGGACCCGGATCATGCCGCGTCGCCCAGCCAACCCGGCATCCAGCCTTCGTGCCATTCGCGCAGATGGGCGACGGGGATGCTGAACAGTTCGCCCTTGTCGCCCTTGGAGGCGAAGGCGGCGCCGCCCGCATGGCCGACGACCGAAGCGTGCAGACCCGCCTCGCGCGCCTTGGCGATGATGACGTCGGCGTCGGGGACGGCGACCAGGTAACGGGCCTGATCCTCAGCGAACAGGAAGATGTGGGCGTGGGCCGCGCTGGAGGCGTCTAGGGTCACGCCGACGTCGGAGGCCAGCACCAGATCGGCCGCGGCGCCGATCAGGCCGCCGTCCGAGAGGTCGTGAACCACGGTCAGTTCGCCCGCCTCGATCCGGTCGCGCACGAAATCGCCGGTCTTCTTTTCGAGCTTCAGATCGACGGGCGGCGGGGCGCCGTCCTCGCGGCCCAGGACCTCGCGCAGATAGATGGAGGCGCCCAGTTCGCCTTGGGTCTGGCCGATCAGGACCAGCGCATCGCCCTCGGCCATGGTCGAGAAGCCGGTCACCACATCGTAGTTGGGCAGCAGGCCGACGGCGCCCACGGTCGGGGTCGGCGGAATGGCGACCCCGTTGGTCTCGTTATAGAGCGACACGTTTCCGCTCACGACCGGGAACACCAGTTCGCGGCAGGCCTCGGCCATGCCGTCGATGGCGCGGACGATCTGGCCCATGATCTCCGGGCGCTGCGGATTGCCGAAGTTCAGGTTGTCCGTGATGGCGATCGGACGGCTGCCGACGGCGGTCAGGTTGCGCCAGGCCTCGGCCACCGCCTGTTTGCCGCCCTCATAGGGGTCGTTCTGGACGTAGCGGGGGGTGCAGTCCGAGGTGACGGCCAGACCCTTGTCCGTGCCGTGCACGCGCACCACGCCGGCGTCGGCGCCTGTCGAGGAGTCCTGAAGCGTGTCGGCCATGACGTGGCGGTCGTACTGTTCCCAGATCCAGCGCTTGGAGGCCATGTCGGGGCAGGCGACGACCTTCATCACCGCATCGGCCCAGTTTTCGGGGGCGGGAATGTCGGCGTGATTCAGCCTGGGCTGAAGCTCCGGTTGGACCCACGGGCGGTCATACAGGGGCGCGTCGTCGAAAAGCGGCGCCAGCGGCACGTCGCAGACGGTCTCTCCGTGATGCTTCAGCACCAGGTGGCCGGTGTCGGTGGTCACGCCGATGATGGCAAAGTCCAGGCCCCACTTCTGGAAGATGCGATAGCCGACGTCTTCATAGCCGGGCTTCAGCACCGCCAGCATCCGCTCCTGGCTTTCCGACAGCATCATCTCATAGGCCGTCATGCCGGTTTCGCGCTGGGGCACCTTATCGAGGTTCAGTTCGATGCCGACGCCGCCCTTGCCCGCCATTTCGACGGAGGAGGAGGTCAAGCCCGCCGCGCCCATGTCCTGAATGGCGGCGACGGCGCCGGACGCCATCAGCTCCAGCGTGGCCTCGATCAGCAGCTTTTCGGCGAAGGGGTCGCCGACCTGGACCGTGGGGCGTTTGGCTTCCGACTCGTCGTCGAACTCGGTCGAGGACATGGTGGCGCCGTGGATGCCGTCGCGGCCGGTCTTGGAGCCGAAATAGACGACGTCATGGCCCGCCTCCGGCGCGGCCGAATAATAGATCTCGTCGGCGCGGGCCAGGCCGACGCACATGGCGTTGACCAGGATGTTGCCGTTGTAGCCCTTATGGAAGTTGGTCTCGCCGGCGACCGTCGGCACGCCGACGCAGTTGCCGTAGCCGCCGATGCCGGAGACCACGCCCTTGACCAGGCGCTTGGTCTTCTCATGGCTGGGATCGCCGAAACGCAGGGCGTTCAGCAGGGCCACCGGCCGCGCGCCCATGGTGAAGACGTCGCGCATGATGCCGCCCACGCCCGTCGCCGCACCCTGGTAGGGTTCGATGTAGGACGGGTGGTTGTGGCTCTCCATCTTGAAGATGCAGGCGTCGCCGTCGTCGATGTCGATCACGCCGGCGTTCTCGCCCGGTCCGCAGATGACGCGCTCTCCAGTCGTGGGGAACTTGCCCAAGTGGATCTTGGACGACTTGTAGGAGCAGTGCTCGGACCACATGACCGAGAAGACACCCAGCTCGACATGGTTGGGCTCGCGCCCCAGTCGGTCGAGGACGACCTGATATTCATTGGGGGCCAGGCCGTATTCGGCGGCCAGTTCAGCCATCGACTTCTGGGGGGTCTTTTGCGGAGCGCTCATGGGCGGCGCTTCTAGCCGCAGATGGGCCCAATGTCAGCCCGCGCGGCGCAAGATCGGGGAACATCGTCCATCGCAGGTGGTTGATTCCGTCGACAGCCAAAGGAGCCGCCATGACCGATACGCCCATCGACCCCGCCGCCACCCCCGAAGACGACGACCTGCCCGAGATCGCCGCCGATGACGCCGGCGCCTCCGCCCTGGCGGAACGGGCTCAGAAACGGGCCGACGACACCGAGGAGGACGAGGCGTGAGCAAGCCCCACACCGACCGCATCGTCCCGGCCTCGGGCCAGCAGATGGATCGTTCGAACGATCCAGAAACCACAGCAGAGATGGACACCGCAGCGCCTGAGGCGGCTCTGGCCAGCCGTCGTCAGCGGCTGACTGGTTCGGCCGTGGGGGTCGGCAGCGTCGGCTTCGATGAAACCGGCACCTTCGACGTGGGCGCCGATGACCACGCGCCTCAGGACGACGCGGTCACCGACAAACCCTGAGTCTTAGCGAGCGCGTTCGACGCCGGGTCGCAGGCGGAAGGTCAGCAGCAGGCCGCCGATCAGCAGGACGATCGCGCCGGCCAGGGCCGTGAAGGCGACGGTCGGCTTGTCCGCCTGTTCGGCGACGAACGCGCCCAGAAGGCCCCAGGCCGTCGGCAGCGGATAGGCGAGGGTGCGCAGCACCGCCGTCACCGCCAGGGCGACGACTGTGACGGCGACGATGGCGACGATGGCCCACAGGTCAGGCGACAGGGCGGCGGGCAGGGCGTTGAACGCGGTCGCCGTCGTGATCAGGTTCAACGGCGCAGCCACCGTCAGCCAGCCCGCCAGTGCCGTCAGCGGCCAGACCAGCAGGATGCGCTCTCGATCGAACATCCGCAGCGCGCGGATGTGGCCGGATACTGCCAGCATCGGCAGTAACAGCGCGATCAGCGAGGCGAAAATCACGCCCACGCTGGCGGCCTTCAGGTTCAGGGCCGCCACGATGATCCAGAATCCGATGCCGAAGAAGGCGACGGCGGACGGCAGACCCATTCGGCCCAGCAGCGGGCTTTCGCCGGTCTGCGGCAGGGCCTGACGAATCGCATAGGCCAGAATGCCGATATAGATCAGGCCCCAGATCGAGAAGGCGTAGCCCGCAACGCGCAGGGTGCTGTTGCCGTCTGCGGCGAACTCGGCCTGGTTCAGGCCCAGGCCCGCCAGGTTCTGAACCAGGGGCACGACGATGGCGAACAGGGCGGCGGCCAGGACGACCAGTCGACGGGTGCGTTGGCGGGGCGTGGGACGGATG
Organism: Brevundimonas sp. ASV9; assembly: GCF_016429195.1. Classification (GTDB taxonomy): domain Bacteria; phylum Pseudomonadota; class Alphaproteobacteria; order Caulobacterales; family Caulobacteraceae; genus Brevundimonas. The sequence goes on along the minus strand of NZ_JAELUF010000001.1, from coordinate 83,882 downwards.
ATGGAGGACATTCGATTTCCAGTGCGACGCGTGTTCCCGCCTTTACGCCTCGCCACGCCAGAAGGTTCACCGCGAGCGGCAGAAAAGTGAAGCTTGCATTGGCGGGCGGCGGCTTCATTCTGCTCGACATGATGCTCAAAGCCTCTCTGCCTGCTCTGTTCATCGCGATAGCTGTGGCCGCGGGCCAGGCGTCCGCGCAGACGACCGGAGCGCCCCTGCCGACCACGATCCAGACCGCTTGGTCACGCGTTCGCGCGGCCCTGACGCCTCAGCAGCAGGCCAATGAGGTGCGGGGCTTCCTGTCGGCGCTCGCCAACGAGAACAGACGGCCGACGACGCCGGCGCTGGATGCTCGCGATATCGCCTCGGGCCGCGCCGTGTCGCTCGACGATCCGGCCCTGCTGCAACGTCCGCAAGCCCATGAGGTCACGGTGACGGTGGATGGTCAGTTCCTGATCTTCCGCCCTTTGTCGCGCGCCAGCCTGGAGCCGTTTTTCGGCCGGTAGGAACAATCGGCTCGACCGCGTGGTTGTCAGATGCAATCCACACTTAGGAGTCCATCATGGCCGATATCGAAAACACCCAGCCCCAGCCCTCGCTCGAAGACGAAGTCGCCGCCAACCGCGCTATCGAACAAGGCCTCGGCGTCGGCGCCCGCGAACTGGCCGCCCAGCGCGAACCGGGCGGCGTGGTTACGCCGGACGAAGCGCCCGATACGGATGACGAGATCGCTTGACGCTCAGGGCCTGGGAGCGGCGGCCTCTTCCTTGGTATCGGCGTCGTTCACCGTCACCTGGGCCAATCCGTCGTAGGAAAAGACCCGTGATTGCGCACTATCAACGCCACTTACGATGGTCGCGGTCCCGTAGCCTGTATAAGCCGTTGTCGCACTCGTTCCGATGCTGATGGAATCATATCGCTGGCCCACCCGTGACGGATCGCTGGACACCATCACGAAGCGCTCGTTGGCGCGCGGTCTGAATAAGACCGAATAGTTCATGCCGCGATACATGAATTCCTCGGAACCGAAACCGCGCGTCATACGACCCTCGGCGTCGAAAATCGTCACGGCCGGCGACAGAATTCGCAAAGGCTCAAGATAGGCTCCTACGGTCAGGGTCTTGTCTTCGGTGTCGTCCGGAATGGCGAACAGAGCATAGGCCGAGTACGCGCCATCGAGAGCCGCGCAGGGCGCAGTCTGGTCGACGGGCGCCGAGACATAGTGGACCGCCTGTTCCTTGGGAGGGGTCAGGCTAACTGCCTTTGTCAGGTCCACTGCCATGCAGTCTGTGCGGTCGAACGTCAGCGTGGCGGGCGTGGGCGGTGCGACGGTCACGCAACCGGCCAACCCCACGACGCCCGAAGCGACAACGGATGCGAAGACGAAACGCATGGCGAGACTAGCGCAGCAGTTGGGCCGCGGTGTCGGCGACCTGATACAGTGCGTCCTGGATGCCAGCCGCGGTGCGCGCCGGGTCTTCCAGCAAGGCCTCGCGGTTCTTGAACTCATAGGCCGGGTTCGGCGACAGGGTGATGGCGCCAGAGCCTTCGGTGTTCATCATGTTGTAGACGATGCGGTTGTCCATCAAGATCTTGGTCGGGTCATTGGCGGCCACGAGGCGAACCTTGGCCCCCACGGATGGCCGGAAGGGTTGGAAAGCGCCCGCCGAAAGATAGCCGTAGTGGGTGACGACGACGTCGATATAGGCGTCCACCGGCCCCTCCGGCGTGGGATAGCTGACCAGGAAATCACGCTTCCCGCGCGGCGCGTCCGTCTTCTGGACCTTGACCTGATAGCCTTGCGAGCCGAGTCTTTCGGCCAGCCGCGTCTCGAACAGGGTTTCGCCGTCGAAGGACGCCGTCTGCAGCGCACGGTTCAGCGCAGCCCGACGCTCGGCCTGGATGCCGGCGTCGACCAGCGCGCCGATCAGGCCGAAGTTCGAACCCATGGACGCGACTTCGTAGGCGATCGCCTGGTCTTCCGCTGAATCGTCCAAGACGGTGATGGTGCGCACGTTCGAGTCCGCGCGCTCATACGGCGTCGCAACGTAAGGCGTAGCGCATGCGGTGACGAGCATCGCGGATGCGACAACGACGAACTTCTTGATCATTTTGAACTCCCCCAATGCCAGTTGGATGGCGCGGCGCGGGGAGGTTGTCAACTTGGGCGAGCGACGATAGTCGCTTAGCGTTGAGGCCTAGCGCAAGGGTGCGTCAAGCCGCCGCATAGATGCTCCGGAACAGGGTCGCGCCGTCGGCGGAGCCGAGTTCGGCTTCGAAGGCGCGGTCCGGGTGGGGCATCATGCCCAGGACATTGCCGCGCGCGTTCTGGATGCCGGCGATGTCGTTGACCGAGCCGTTGGGGTTGTCGACGTAGCGGAAGACCACCTGACCCTCGCCCTCGATCCGGGCCAGGGTTTCGGCGTCGGCGAAGAAGTTTCCGTCGCCGTTGCCTTGGGTCATCGTCACTTCGCGCTGGCCCTGATAGCCGGCGGTGAAGCGCGTCTGGCCGTTGGCGACGGTCAAGGCGATGGGCTTGCAGACGTATTTCAGACCCTTGTTGCGCAGCAGGGCGCCGGGCAGCATTCCGGCCTCGCACAGAATCTGGAAGCCGTTGCAGATGCCGACCACGGCGACGCCGTCGTCCGCAGCCTTCTTGACCGCCTGCATCACCGGCGACTGGGCCGCCATGGCGCCGCAACGCAGATAGTCGCCGTAGGAGAAGCCGCCGGGAATGATGATCAGGTCCAGACCCTGAGGCAGTTCGGTCTCGGCGTGCCACACCATCGAGACCGGCTCGCCGGTGGAGCGTTCGACGGCGACCTTGCAGTCGCGATCACAGTTGGAACCGGGGAAGACGATGACGGCTGCGCTCATGGCGCGGGCCTTTAGCAGGGTTCTGTGGCCTTGTCAGGCCGTAGTGCGCGCCCGACCGGTCAGCCAGGCGATCAGGAAGATGACGAATCCTCCCAGCGACAGGCCCATGCCGACCCAGCCGGTCGAGGCCCAGCCATAGCCGGCCGCGATCGCCATCCCGCCGAGCAGCGGGCCGATGGCGTTGGCCGTGTTGAACGCCGAATGATTGAGCGCCGCCGCCAGGGTCTGGGCGTCGCCGGCGACGTCCATCAGTCTCGTCTGGAGGATCGAACCCAGGCCGCCTCCGCCACCGATCAGGAAGAGCACGACCATCACGGCCCACAGGTGGGGCGCCGCCAGCGGATAAAGCGCCAGCGCAGCCGCGCTCCACAGCAACAGGCCACCCGCCGCCTTGAACCCGAGATGATCCGCCGCCCAGGCCCCCAGGATATTGCCCAGGAACATGCCGACGCCGAATACGGCGAAAACCCAAGGCAGGACAGCGGCACTGGCGCCCGTCACCGCCTCGAGCGTCGAGGCGAGATAGGCGTAAACCGCGAACATGCCGCCAAAGCCGATGGCGCCGACACCTAGCGTCAGCCAGACCTGGCTGCGTTTTAAGGCGCCCAGCTCGCGCCAGGGGCTGGCGTCGGGGTGGGCAGTATCGCGCGGCGCGAACAGGGCGACCAGCGCCATGGTCAGAACCGCCAGCATACCGACGATGGCGAAGGTCCAGCGCCAGCCGTGGGCGTGGCTGATGATGTTGACGACGGGAACGCCCAGAACGGTCCCGACCGTCAGTCCCATCAGGATGGTCGACACCGCGCGCGTACGGAAATGCAGCGGCACGATTGAGGCCGCGACCAGGGCCGCCACGCCGAAATAGGCCCCGTGCGGCAGGCCGCTGAGGAACCGGAAGACCAGCATCCAGTGATAGGTCGGGACCAAGGCGCTGGCCACATTGCCGATGGCGAACAGGGCCATGAAGGCGATCAGCAGCAGCCAGCGTGGGTAGCGCGCTCCTAGCACGGCCAGGATCGGCGCGCCGACCACGACGCCTGCGGCATAGGCGCTGATGACATGGCCGGCGGTCGGCGCATCGACGCCAAGCCCGGCGGCGAAGTCCGGCAGGATGCTCATGGCCGCGAACTCGGTCACGCCGATCGCGAACCCGCCCATGGCTAGAGCGATCAGCACGAGGGCGACCGCCCCGCGCGAGCGGACGGGAAGGGGGGTGTCGAGAGCGGCGTCGGTCATGTTGCGCTGCAAACTAATCAGCGTTCATGACGCCACAAGGGCGACACCGCCCGGCGCCGATCACGCTTTGTTTTCGTAGGTCGCCGTGATCGACGCCTTGGCCAGGGTGTGGAAATGCAGGTTGAAGCCGAACACGGCGCCGGAATTGTCGGCCGTGACGTCCAGGCTTTCGACATCCACCGCAAAGACGGTGAAGATGTAACGGTGCGGGCCATGGCCGGGGGGCGGGGCGGCGCCGCCGAAACCGGGCTGACCGTAGTCGGTGCGGCCCTGGATGGCGCTGTGGGGCAGATGCCCGCCCGGCGAACCGGCGCCGGACGGCAACTCGGTCACATCCGCCGGAATATTGGCCACCGTCCAGTGCCAGAAGCCCGAGCCGGTCGGCGCATCGGGATCAAAGCAGGTGATCGCATAGCTCTTGGTCCCCTCCGGCGCGCCGGACCATGACAGTTGGGGCGATTGGTTGCCCTTGGCGTGCACCTGGGCGTCCGGCAGCACGCCGCCGTCTTGGATGTCGGTGGAGGTGAGGGTGAAGGTCATGGGCGCTCCGTCAATCAAGCCGTCTGCTAAACTGGCGTCGATGCCGAAGGATGCAACCGTCTCCTTCCCGCGACATGGGAAAGGAGACAGCAGAGTTTACGCCACCTCGATGCGGTAGCTTTCGATCACCGTATTGGCGAGCAGCTGCTCGCACATTTTCTTGGCTTCGCCTTGCGGGTCTTCGGCGCCGGCGAGGTCGAACTCGATCAGCTTGCCGACGCGGGCGTTAGAGACGCCCGACCAACCCAGACCCTGCAGGGCGCCTTCGACGGCCTTGCCCTGAACATCCAGGACGCCGGGCTTGAGGAAGACGTGAACCTTGACCTTGCTTGAAGCGGTTGGGGCCATCAGTGCAGTCCTCCCTGGATCACCGTCGGCATGCCCTTCATGATGCCAAGGCGACGCGCGACTTCGGTATAGCTTTCAATGACATTGCCCAGGTCGCGGCGGAAACGGTCCTTGTCCAGCTTCTCGCCGGTCGAGGCGTCCCACAGGCGGCAGCTGTCGGGGCTGATCTCGTCGGCCAGCAGGACGCGGCTGAAGTCGTTTTCCCACACCCGGCCGAACTCGATCTTGAAGTCGACCAGGGTGATGCCGACGGCGCTGAACATGCCGGAAAGATAGTCGTTCACCCGCACCGTCATCGCCAGCATGTCGTCCAGCTCCTGGGTCGAGGCCCAGTTGAAGGCGGTGATGTGCTCTTCGGTGACCATCGGGTCGTTGAGCTCATCCTTCTTGTAATAGAACTCGATGATCGAGCGGGGCAGGGGCGTGCCTTCCTCGATGCCCAGGCGCTGGCTCATCGAGCCGGCGACGATGTTGCGGCACACGACCTCGAGCGGAATGATCTCGACTTCGCGGATCAGCTGCTCGCGCAGGTTCAGACGCTTGATGAAGTGGTTGGTCACGCCGATGCCGTTCAGGCGCGACATGATGAACTCGCTGATCTGGTTGTTCACCACGCCCTTGCCTTCGAGAACGGCCTTCTTCTGCGCGTTGAAGGCGGTAGCGTCGTCCTTGAAATACTGGATCAGGGTGCCGGGCTCGGGTCCTTCGTACAGGATCTTGGCCTTGCCTTCGTAGATCTTCTTGCGCTTGCTGTTCATGGTCCGGTCCCGGCTTACGGGCGCCCTCCAGAAACAAAAATCGCGCGGCCATATGTGGAGGGGGAAGACCCGGTCCTGGCGGCGCGTTTCGGAATCGTTCGGGCAGTCAATCTCGTTCGGGGTCTCCTTAGCCGAAGGCGGCCCTCGATACAAATGAGGATGGCCGGCGCTGCAATCATTGGGGACAGGATGTCCATGCGACGGAAGTCAGGTTGCGTTCGCGGGCGGGCGGTCTATAGACGGCGCTTGCCCCGACGTTAGCGGGGTGGACGGAGCTTTGCTGAGCGAAATGACGACCTTCGACGATCGGGAAAAGGCCTTCGAAGCCAAATACGCCCTCGATCAGGAGCAGGAGTTCAAGGCCATCGCCCGGCGCAACCGGATGCTGGGCCTTTGGGCTGCGGAAAAGATGGGCCTGTCGAGCGAAAGCGCGGACCAGTACGCCGCCGCCGTGGTGCGCGCCGATTTCGAGCAGCCGGGAGACGAGGACGTGTTCCGCAAGGTCGCCGGCGACTTCAAGGCCTCGGGCCTGTCGGTGTCGGAGGGCGAGATTCGCTCCAAGATAGACGAACTGGCCTCGATCGCTCGTGAGCAGATTCGCGCCGGCGAGTAATCGCTTCGGTCTTTGGACTGATCTGAGAATTCGAAAGGGCCGCACCCGGGGGAAAGTGCGGCCCTTTCTTCTTGCCGGGGACGTTGGGGGGATGTCTCACCCGGCGTACTGTGCGTCTCGCGCTCCTGAAGAACACCAGGGCCGAGATTTGGTTTCAGGCGTCGCCGCCCTGAAACCAAATATTTTTACGGCATCAGAACCGTGTCGACGACGTGGACGACGCCGTTCGATTGGCCCACGTCGGCCTGGGTGATCGTGGACTTGCCGCCCTTGGCGTCGGTGATGACCCAGGTGTTGTTCGGGCCGGCCGAAACCTTCAGTTCTTCACCCTGAACCGTCTTCAGCGTGGCGGTGCCGCCGTTGGCCTCGGCCTGGGCTGCGATATCGGCGGCCGTCAGGCGACCGGCGACCACATGGTAGGTCAGGATCTTGGTCAGATCAGCCTTCATCGCCGGCTGCATCAGGCTGGTGCGCGTCGCCTCGGGGATCTTGTCGAAGGCGGCGTTGTCAGGGGCGAAGACCGTGAACGGACCTGCGCCTTGCAGGGTGTCGACCAGGCCGGCGGCCTTCACGGCGGCGACCAGGGTGGTCAGGTTGGAGGCCTTGGAGGCGTTGGCGACGATCGTCTCGTTCGGGCTCATGGCCGCGCCGCCCACCATCGGGTCGGTCGCGGGGGCCATGGCGGCGCCGTCGGCCGGGGCCATGGCAGTCGATTCCGCCGGCGTCGTGGCGGCCGGCTCGTTGTTGCCGCAGGCGCCGAGCGCCATCAGCGCGCCGCCGGACACGGCGACGAGCATAAGATTGCGAAGTTTGGTCATGTGTTTCGTTCCCTTTGGGCCGCTCTCAAGGCGGTAACGGGAACGTTACGCGCGACAACGCACAATGGATGCATGCCGCGCGACAAGACATCGCAGCTTCACCATTCAGTTTTCGCGCGCACTTCTATGCTGCTTTGCAGCAAGAGACCTGTCGTTCGATCAGATCAGTCAACGAATTCCAGATGTTCGCCTTGCCTGCCAGTGGAATGGCATGAGCCGGGCTGGATGAAGGCAGGTCGATAAGGCCAACCCCTGCGACGTCGCCGATAATGCGCCGTCCCAACTTGGCCGCCAGCTTGCCGTTGAAGGCGACCGCTCTCAGCCGCGGCAAGCTGCCGATCAGGCCGCGCAGATCAGCCGCCTCCGGCGAGCGGATCGCGGCATCCAGACTGCCCGACCTTTCCGCCGACGCAATCACATCCCACAGCCCCACGCCGCGCGCCTTCAATCGGTCCAGCCGCTGCTCATAGCGAAGGGTTACAAGGTCCTCGCCCAACACACCGCCGATCAGGGGCCAAAAGGCGTTGCGCGGATGGGCGTAGTACTGCGCCGCCCTCAACGAGGCGTCGCCGGGCAAACTGCCCAGGATCAACAATCGGGTTTCCGTATCGACGACGGGTGCGAACCCCAGCCTGCGATCGCCCGTGTGATCCGTCACTTGACCGGCGGGTCGTCGCGCAGCCAGCCAGTGATCGAGCGGCGCTTGCCGCCGGCGTAGGCGGCGACCGGCGCGACGGAGTGCTGGCGGGGCGTCTTGAACACCGTCCAGACGTTGAAGCCCGGCTTGAACCCGCGCTCGATATCGCCGTTGGCGTCGTGAAACAGCAACTGGCCGCCCCAATCTGGCCGCCAATCGCGCGACAGACCCAGCGTATAGGCCGCCCGTCGCTCGCCCACGCCCGTGTCGTCGTGCTGGGTCAGGAAGTCGCCGGGCCGGAACCAGGTGGCTTGCGCGTCGATCTTGGTCACGCTGGCTTCGCCGGTCACCGCCTTGGCGAATGTGGTGAAGGGCGTGTCGTTGAAGAACTGCACCAGGGCGTGCGTCGCATGGCCCTCGTCCTTGCCGGTGAGCAAGGTCGTGATGATCGGATAAGCCAGATAGATGAAGGAGAAACCGTCGCGACCCTCCCCCAGCGCGCGCTGCATCTGGGCGCCGATAGCATCTCTGCCCATGGCCTGCATGTCTTGCGGCGACAGCAGCTTGCCGCCTTCCGGCGTCTTCAAGGACAGATGCCAAGCCGTGTCGTGTTCGAGCGCAAGCTCCAACCATTCGGCGCTGACCTCATCCAGCAGATCGGGCACCTGCACCATGCCGTCGCGCGCATAGGCCGCCGCATAGTCGCGGGGATCGAGCCGGGGATTGAGCCGGATCGTGCGCTCGCTCATGACGTCAGTCTCCGAACACCCGCTTGAACACCACGTCCACGTTCTTGGTGTGGTAGCCGAGGTCGAACAGGGCTTCGAGCTGGTCGGCGGGCAGGGTGACGCGGTCGTCGGCCTTCAGGAAATCCAGGAAGGCGCCTTCGCCGCGCCAGACCTTCATGGCGTTTTCCTGAACGGCGGCATAGGCGTCTTCGCGCGACACGCCGGCCTGGGTCAGGGCCAGCATCACCCGCTGCGAGTGCACCAGACCGCCCAGGCGGTCGATGTTCTTCTGCATATTCTCTGGGTAGACGTTCAGCCGCTCGACCACATTGGCCAGACGGTGCAAGGCGAAGTCCAGATGGATGGTGGCGTCCGGGCCGATGCCGCGTTCGACCGAGGAGTGGCTGATATCCCGCTCATGCCACAGGGCCACGTTCTCCATGGCGGGCGTCACGGCCGAGCGGACCAGACGGGCCAGGCCGGTCAGATTCTCCGTCAGGATCGGGTTGCGCTTGTGCGGCATGGCCGACGAGCCCTTTTGACCCTTGTCGAAGAACTCCTCGGCTTCGAGGACTTCGGTGCGTTGCAGGTGGCGGATCTCGACGGCGAGACGTTCGACCGAACTGGCGACGACGCCCAGGGCGGCGAAGAAGGCGGCGTGGCGGTCGCGCGGAATGACCTGGGTCGAGACGGGTTCGACGGTGAGGCCCATCTGGTCGGCGACATATTGCTCGACGGCCGGGTCGACATTGGCGAACGTGCCGACGGCGCCCGAAATGGCGCAGGTGGCGATCTCTTCCTTGGCGGTGATCAGGCGGCGTTTGGCGCGCTGGAACTCGGCGTGATAGCCGGCCAGCTTCAGGCCGAAGGTGACGGGCTCGGCGTGGATGCCGTGCGAACGGCCCACGGTCGGGGTGTATTTATGCTCCTTGGCGCGTGTCTCCAGCGCGGCCAGAACCCGATCGACGCCTTCGATCAGCAGGTCCGACGAGCGCGCCAGCTGAACCGCGAAACAGGTGTCCAGCACATCCGAGGAAGTCATGCCCTGGTGCAGGAAACGGGCTTCTTCGCCGACGATCTCGGCGACGTGCGTCAGGAAGGCGATGACGTCGTGTTTGGTGGTGCGTTCGATCTCGTCGATGCGATCGGCGTCGAAGTTCGCATCCTTGCCCTTGGCCCAGATGGCGTCGGCCGATTCCTTGGGGATCACGCCCAACTCGGCCATCTTCGTGGCGGCGTGGGCCTCGATCTCGAACCAGATCTTGTACTTGGTTTCCTGGGACCAGATGGCGGCGGCGACGGGGCGGGAGTAGCGCGTGATCATGGGCGGGTCGTGTCGGTCGTGGGGGGCGTGGAGTCAAGGTTTGCGGGACGGCGCGGTTGACTTTGCCGGCCGTTGTCCCAGATTCAGCGCGCTTTCAGGAGGACGACCTCCCCCACATGGGACCAACGCCGGGACGACCCGACGCCATGCAGGGAGAATGTCATGGCCTGGGTATTCCTTGTTTTCGCCGGCCTGCTCGAAGTCGTCTGGGCGTTTCTGATGAAGGCGTCGGCCGGCTTCACGCGACCGTGGCCGACCGTGGGCATGATCGTCTTCATGATCGGTTCGTTCGGTCTGCTGTCGCTGGCGATGAAGACCCTGCCGCTGGGCACGGCCTACGCCATCTGGACCGGCATCGGCGCAGTCGGCGCCTTTGTGGCGGGCGCGGTCTTTCTGGGCGAGCCGCTGACGCCGCTCAGGATCGCGGGCGTCGTCCTGGTCGCATCGGGCCTGGTTGTGCTGAAGCTGGCGGCGAGCCATTGATGGCGGCGACAGGAGACGCGTGATGGAACTGGTGATCGGCGACAAGGCCTATTCGACGTGGTCGCTGCGGCCGTGGCTGGTGCTGAAACATTGCGGTGCCACCTTTGACGAAATCCTCGTGCCGCTGAACCAGCCCGACACCGATCAGCGCATCCGCGAGCATTCGCCGTCCGGTCTCGTCCCGGTGTTGAAGGTCGAAGGCGAGGTGATCTGGGATTCGATGGCCATCGCCGTCTGGGCGGCGGAACGCTATCCGCAAGCCCGCCTCTGGCCGTCGGACGCCCATGCGCGCTGGCTGGCGCGTTCGGCGGCGTGCGAGATGCACGGCGGCTTCACCGCCTTGCGCACGGCCTGTTCGACCGGCCCGGATCACTGGATGGTCGGCCCCAGTCGCGCATCCGCGCCGGACCATCCGGGACTGGCCAAGGATCTGCGCCGCATCGTCGAACTGTGGCGGAGCCTGCGTGAGCGGTTTGGCGCAGGCGGGCCGTATCTGTTCGGCGACTGGTCCGTGCCGGACGCCTTCTTCACGCCGGTCGCCGCCCGCATCCGCCATTTCCAGCTTGACCTCTCAGCCCATGGAGACGACGGCCCGGCCCGGGCCTATGCCGAGACCCTGCTGGCCCATCCCCACTTCCGGGAGTGGGAAGCCGACGCGCTGGGCTTAACGCACGACAACCATCCCGGCTGACGCAGCGTTAAGTGAGCGCTGTTATCTGTATGGGCATGACGAGCCCGATCCTGCCCAGCCCTCCGACCCAAGCCGCTGCGCGCGGCCTCAATCCGGTCATGGCCTATGGGCTTGCGGCCTTGGTCGGGGCGGCGTTTTGGGCCAGCCTGCTGTTCGCGGTCTTCTAAGAGGTCAGCGCGCGCCGGCGATGGGGGTAGTCTCGGCGATCAGGACCGGCTCGGCCTGCGGCGGCGGGGCCACGTAATCCAGCGCCATAGGCACGGCGCGCGCCCCCGACGCGACGGCGTCCAGCGTCTTCAGCGGGCCGCCGAACAAGCGCTGATAGATCCAGTAGCTGGCCATGACCTTTTCGACGTAGTCGCGCGCCTGGGGCACGTCGATCGTCTCGATCAGCAGCAGGGGATCGGCGTCCGCGCCCAGCTTCCTGACGGCCGCCAGCATCGGTCCGGGACCGGCGTTGTAGGAGGCCACGGCCCGCAGCAGATCGCCCTGGAAAGCCGGAAGGGCCAGCATCTTGTTGATATAGGCCTGGCCCAGACGCATGTTGACCGCCGGAACCAGCAGCTTGGTCGGGTCCGAGACGAAGGTGCGATCGCCGGTCATTTCGGCCGCCGTCGTCGGCATGACCTGCATCAGCCCATATGCGCCGACGCTGGAGCGGGCGTTGGGGTTGAAGTCGGTTTCCTTGCGCGCCAGGGCGTAGACTAGCGCCCGTTCGATGACGAAGCCGCCTTCGGGCGTCAGGTCGGGCATCGGATAGCGGGTCGCGTCGATGCGGGTGGCGTCCCCGTTGTTGACCGGCAGGATGGCGCGCGCCAGGGCTGTCCACATCTTGGCCGCATCGCCGACGGCGGTGCGCAGGCCGGACCGCAGCTCGGTCTCGGCGTCGGCGTTGCGCCCGACCTCATAGAAGGCGACGGTGCGTTTGGCGCGGGCGTCGGCCTGAACGAAGGCTTCCAAAGCGGTCGGTTCGACGGCGGCGCTCTGGGGCACATAGGCGGCGCGGCGCAGGCGGGGCTCGGCTTCATAGGGTCGAGGGCCCATGTTCTCGATCGTCGGCTCTTCTCCGAGCTGACGCAGGGCGATCTGGCCATAGAAGGTGGCCGGCCACTGGGCCGACAGGCGCAGATAGTCGGTCACGCGATCCTGACGACCCGACTGGGCGGCGGCGCGCGCGGTCCAGAAGGCGGCGCCGGCGCGGACCCAGGCGTCCTCGGTCGGATCGTTGGCGACGCGTTCGAAGGCGGCGAAGGATTCGTGGAACTGGCCCAGACGCCATTCCGCCAGGCCGACCGTCCACCAGTCGCCGATCTGGCGCCCCAGGGCCGAGGCGCCGGTCAGGTCGTCGTTGTTGTAGGCGACGCGCGCCGCCTTGGCCGGATCGGTCACGCCGCCGTCGCCGGACACGGCGCTGACCAGACTGTTCCAGGTGCGGCCCAGCACGCCGCCGGGACGCACCGGCTCGGGCGCGCCGTCGGGGCGACGACGCAGCGCCAGCGTATAGACCCGGTCCGCGCACGGCAGATCCGAATAGGTCTCAAGCCAGGCCGTCAGCTCTTCGTAGGTGGCGACATGATCGGGATGGAACAGGCTTTCGAACTCGACCTGACCCAGCAGCACGCGGTCCTGCGCCTGACGGGCCGCCGTGCGGGCCGTCTCGATGTCGCCGCGTCGCAGGGCGTCGAAGGCGGTGGTGTAGGAGATTCTGTCGGCCGAACTCAGCGCGGTGGGACGTCCGGAACCGGCCCCGGCTCCGGCCTCGGCGGTTGACCCGTAGGGCGTCTCGGCGGTCGCGGCCGTCGTGGCGGCGCAGAACGCAAGGACAAGCGTCGACGCGAGGATCGCGCGGCGGAACAGAAACATAAGCGGCGGCCCCCTCGTTGGCGACGCGCGTAAGATACAGGCGCGTGTATGGCGATCGGTCGTCAGCATGCGAACATGCCGCGATTAGCCTTGTTCTTCAACCGAGTCCGTTTCAAGGCGAACGGCCAGCGAAAGCAGGTCGCTCCACACCTGCCGTTTCGCTTGTGGCTGACGCAGCAGAAAGGCGGGATGCAGGGTCGGCATGACGGGCGCCGACACCGCCCCCTCCAGCAGACGCCATTCCTTCCAGGCGCCGCGCAGTTTCATGATGCCTTCCTCGGCGCCGAGCACCGACTTGGCCGAGGCTGCGCCCAGCAGCAGCACGGCCCTGGGCTTCAGCAGGGCGAAGGCGCGCTCGACGAAGGGCGCGCACACCGCCTGTTCCTGCGGGCTGGGGGTGCGGTTGCCGGGCGGGCGCCAGAAGACCGTGTTGGTGATGAACACCTTGTCGGTCAGACCTGCCGCCGCCAGCATCCGGTCCAGCAACTGCCCGGCCTTGCCGACGAAGGGTTGTCCCGCCCGATCCTCGTCCCCGCCGGGCCCTTCGCCGATAATCAGGACCGAGGCATTGGGGTTGCCGCGTCCGAACACCGATTGCGTCGCGCCCATGCCGCGCAGCGGACAGCCCTCGAACGCCGCGACCGCCGCCGCCAGATCCTGAAGCGTCGCGGCGCCGGCGGCCAGCCGCCGCGCCTCGGCGAGGGCGTCATCGGCGTTGACGCCGGCTAGTGGCATGACGACCGAGGCCGTCGCCCTCTGCACCGCCTTGACGGCCGGCGGCGGGGCGACATGGGTGTGATCGACGGGCGCATCGCCATAGCAGGCGTCGACCCCCGCATCCCGCCAGAAGGCGAGCAGGCTTTCGACTGCAGCGATGTCATGGGGTTGCGCGTTCATGTCTCGAACCACCGATAAGCCTTGACCGCCCTCGCGTCACCTTCCGATAAGCGGCATAACCACACAGATAACCGGGATTCAGGGGAAACCATGGCCGAAGACGCCATCGAAGGCGGCGCGGAAAACGCCCGTCAGGACGCCATCATCGACAATCTGCCGCCGCTGGAGGCGCTGAACGGCGTCGAGCGCGAGATCATGGAATATGATGTCGTGATCGTCGGCGGCGGTCCGGCCGGCCTGTCGGCGGCTATCCGCCTGAAGCAGCGCGCGGAAAAGGACGGCAAGGAAATCACCGTCGCCGTCCTGGAAAAGGCGGCCGAGGTTGGCGGTCACATCCTGTCGGGCGCGGTCATCGATCCCAAGGCGCTGAACGAACTGTTCCCTGACTGGAAGGAACGCGGCGCGCCGCTGGAAACGCCGGTCACGAAGGACAAGTTCCTGCTGCTGGGCCCGCAGGGGTCGGCGTCGCTGCCCATGCCGCTGATGCCGCCCTTCATGCACAATCACGGCTGCTACATCGCCTCGCTGGGCAACGTCACGCGCTGGCTGGGCGAGCAGGCCGAGGCCCTGGGCGTCGAGGTCTATCCCGGCATGGCCGCCAGCCACGTCGTCTGGGAAGAAGAGACCGGTCAGGTGAAGGGCGTCGTCGCCGGCGTCTTCGGCATCGACCGCGAGGGCAAGCCGACCGGCGATTTCCAGCCTGGCATTGAACTACACGGCAAATATGTCTTCATCGCCGAGGGCGTGCGTGGCTCCCTGGCCAAGACCATCATCGCCACGCACAAGCTTCAGGACGGCAAGTCGCCCCAGAAATACGGCATCGGCCTGAAAGAGTTGTGGCAGGTGCCGGCCGACAAGCACCAGCCCGGCCTGGCCCAGCACACGACCGGCTGGCCGCTGGACGAACACACTGGCGGCGGCAGCTTCCTGTATCACTTCGGCGATCGCTACGTGGCCGTCGGCTATGTGGTTCACCTGAACTATAAGAACCCGTTCCTGTCGCCGTTCGACGAGTTCCAGCGCTTCAAGCACCACCCCGAGATCGCCCAGCACCTGGAGGGCGGAACACGCATCTCCTACGGCGCGCGCGCCATCACCGAGGGCGGCCTGCAGTCGATCCCGAAGCTGAGCTTCCCCGGCGGCGTGCTGATCGGTTGTTCGGCCGGCTTCGTGAACGTGCCCCGCATCAAGGGCAGCCACAACGCCATGAAGACCGGCATGCTGGCCGCCGACGCCGCTTACGAGGCCGTTCAGGCCGGGCGCGCGGGCGACGAACTGGTCGAATACCAGGCCGCCTTCGAAAAGAGCTGGGTCTATAAAGAGTTGTCGGTTGTCCGGAACGCCAAGCCGCTGCTGTCCAAGTTCGGCACGACGCTGGGCGGGGCGCTGGGCATGTTTGACATGTGGTGCCGCACCCTTTTGGGCGGCCTGTCGCCGATCCCGACGCTGAAGCACGAAAAGACCGACGCCGCCTCGACCGGCCTGGCCGCCGACCACAAGGCGATCGCCTATCCGAAGCCGGACGGCAAGCTGTCGTTCGACAAGCTGTCGTCGGTGTTCATCTCCAACACCAACCACGCCGAGGACCAGCCGGCCCACCTGAAGCTGCTGGATCCGTCGATCCCGATCCGCGTCAACCTGCCCAAATACGGCGAGCCGGCGCGGCTTTACTGCCCCGCGGGCGTGTACGAGGTGGTCTATGGCGACGAGGCGGCCAAGGCCGATCCCCGCTTCGTCATCAACGCCCAGAACTGCGTTCACTGCAAAACCTGCGACATCAAGGATCCGTCGCAGAACATCGTCTGGACCACGCCCGAGGGCGGCGGCGGTCCCAACTATCCGAACATGTGACGGAACGGGGCAGGGGCGGCGTTCCGCCCTTGCCCGCCGCTGCAAAAGCGTGAAGGGTCCGGGCATGATCGCCTCCCGTTCTCGCCTGTTCGCCGCCTCCCTGACCGTCCTCGCCGTGGCGCTTTCCGGCCATGCCTCGGCTCAGGAAGCGACGCCGCCCGCCCCGACGCCGGACACCCACCCGCCGGCCGTCATCCTGGAACCGGGCCAGACGGCGCCGGGCCAAGCCACACCAAGTCAGGCGCCGACCGAGGCCGCGCCCAATCCTCACATCATCATCAGCGACACGCCCGCGACGCCGGCGATTCCGGCCGTCTGGGCGCCGATCCCGACGAACGCCGAGGGCCGCAGCGCCTATGGCCTGTATCTGGCGGGCAAGCTGGCCCTGATGCAGGGCGAGGGGGCGACCGGCTCGGACTATCTGGCCCAGGCGGAAAGGCTGACGCCGGAACAGCCGCGCGTGCGCGAACAGGCCTTCACCTCCGCCCTGCTGACCGGCGATCTGGATGTGGCGGCCGCCCTGGCCCCGACCGATGCGACCGCGTCTCCCGCGTTCGTCGAGGGCGGACGGCTGGTGCGTCTGGTCCAGGACTTCGTGCGCGGCGACGCCAGGACGCCGAACGCCGAACTGGCCCGTCAGCCCATCGGGACCCCGCACGCGCGCGCCGGTCTGCTGGTTGCGCCGTGGATCGCCGCCGCAGCCGGCGACTGGACTCGGGCGCTTCAGCCGGTCCCGACCGCCGGCGATCCCCTGACCCTGGCCTTCGCCCGCATCAATCGCGCCGCCCTGCTGGAAAAACGTCGCGACTATGCCGAGGCCGAGGTCGAGTTGAAGACCGCTTCCGAAGTCGCCGGCGTCGGCGCCCTGTTCAAACGCCCCTATGGCGAGTTTCTGGAACGGCGCGGTCGCCGCGACGACGCCGTCGCCCTGTATGAAGCCGCCATGGCGGTGCAACCCGTCGATCCGGGCGTGGCCCGCGCGCTGCAACGGCTGAAGGACGGCGGCCGCCCGCCCGCCTTGCCCGACTTCCGCGAAGGCGCCGCCCAGGGCCTGATCACCGCCGCCGCCCAGGCTTCGGCCGAGCGCGGCAACGAGTTCGCCGCCGTCTATCTGCGCCTCGCCCAGAACCTGCACGACGATGACGAGACGGAATATCAGCTGGCCCAGGTGCTCTCCCGCGCCGGTCTGAAATCCGCCGCCCGCAACGCCCTGTCGCGGGTCGGGACCGCCGATCCGCAGCTCTATGCCGCCGCCCGCGCTCAGCTGGCCGTGGCGCTGGAAGAGGACGGCCAGTCGCAGGACGCGCTCACCGAGCTGCGCCGCGCCGCCGCCGCCAGCCCCGACGATCGGCAGATCGCCCTGGTCTTGGCCGGTCAGCTGATGCAGCTGAAACAGCATGACGAGGCGCTCGCCCTGTTGGACGGGCCGCTGTTGAACACCGCCGATCAGGGCGCCAGCGTCCACTTTCTGCGCGGCGCCGCCTATGAGGCGCTGGGTCGTGTTCCCGAGGCCGAGGCCGAACTTTGGGCCGCGCTTCAGACCGCGCCGAACGACGCCGACATGCTGAACTACCTCGGCTATCTTTGGGTCGATAAGGGGCTGCGGGTTCAGGAAGGCGCCGAGATGATCGCCCGCGCCCATGCGCTGGAGCCCGACAACGGCAATATCCAGGATTCCCTGGGCTGGGCGCAGTTCAAACAGGGCCAGTACGAAACCGCCGTCAACACGCTGGAAGAAGCTGTCGACAAGGAACCGTCCAACGCCGAGATCAATGATCACCTCGGCGACGCCTATTGGAAGGTCGGCCGTCAACGCGAAGCCGTCTGGCTGTGGAATCGCGTCCTGGTGCTGGAGCCTGAACCCGAACGTCGGGCCGAGGTCGAACGCAAGATCGCCAATGGGCTGGACGGCGCGCCGAGCGCTAAGGGCGTCGCGCAATAGGTCATGCCTGCCCTGACCGCCCTGGCGCCGGCCAAGATCAATCTGTTCCTACACGTCGGCGCGGTGGATGCTGACGGCTATCATCCGCTGTCCAGCCTGGTCGCCTTCGCCGATGTCGGGGATCGCGTGTCGGTCGAGCCGGCGGATCGTCTGTCGCTGACGGTCGCCGGGCCGTTCGGCGGCGGGCTGGGGCCGACGGACGACAATCTGATCCTGCGCGCGCTGCGTCAGCTGGGCGAGGCCTGCGGCATCGGAGAGCCGAAACTGAAGGTCACGCTGGACAAGCGCCTGCCCATCGCGGCGGGGCTGGGCGGCGGATCGTCCGATGCGGGCGCGGCGCTGAAGCTGGCGCGCGACGTCCTGGCGCTCGATCTCGACGACGCCGCGCTTGAGACGGTCGCGGGCGTCGTCGGCGCGGACGGGCCGATGTGTCTGCGCATGCGCACGGCCTGGGCCGAGGGGAGGGGAGACGTGCTGACCGACGAACCCCGCCTGCCGCCGCTGCCGGCCGTGCTGTTCAACCCCGGCGTCCCCTCGCCGACCGGAGCCGTCTATCGCGCCTATGATGCAGGGCCGGTGCGGGCCGCCGATAAACCCGCGCCGCCCCAGGACTGGTCCATCGGCGCCGTCATCGACTGGCTGTCGGCCCAGCGCAACGATCTTGAAGCGCCTGCGCTGGCCCTGACGCCGGCGATCAACGCGGCCCTGTCGGCGGTGGCGGCGACCGACCAGATCGCCTTGACCCGCATGTCCGGCTCAGGAGCGACGGTGTTTGGTTTATATCCCAGCGACGACGCGGCCCAATCCGCTGCGCGCGCTCTGTCCGCTTCACATCCCGAGGCCTGGGTCAAAGCAACGCAGCTGTCCATACAGCAACGCTGAAGCTTTGTGGCCGAATGCTGGCGATCAGACTGCGAAACCGGCGATTTCGCCCAGGTCTCGCCCAGATCATCACAAACGTTACGCATTGTTTCGAAATCTCGGAACCAGATCACGGCGTTCTGATTTGAGTCGGCAGTTCCGATGTCTGGAACGGGTCGCCGTCTCCCCCGTGGCGATCCTCAAACAGGAAAAAGGAAATCGCCATGCTTCGCGCAAAACTGCTTGCCGCCACCGCCGTCGTCAGCCTGATGGCCGCCCCCGCTTTCGCCCAGGACATGACCGCCCCGGCGACCACGACGACGCCCGCCCCGGCGACCATGCCGCAAACCGATCCGGCCATGCCGCAGACGCCGGCTCCGACGGCTGAGGCCGCCGCCACCACGACCACGGCTGCAGAGACGACCACGCCGGTCGCCGGTGAAACCGTCGTCGACAAGCTGAAGGCCAGCGGTCAGTTCACCACCCTGCTGGCTGCGCTGGACGCCGCCCAGTTGACCGACACCCTGGCCAGCCGCCCGGCCATCTCGATCTTCGCCCCGACCGACGCCGCCTTCGCCGCCGTGCCCGAGGCCGAGCGTACCCGTCTGATGGACCCGGCCAACGCCGCCGAACTGCGCCAACTGCTGCTGTATCACGTGATCGTGGCCGATGTGACGCCCGACCAGATCATGGGCAAGAAGGGCGGCGTAGAGACGGCCGCCGAGAGCCAGGTCCTGCTGGACGGCACGGGTTCGGCCATCAAGGCTGACGGCGCGACCGTCGTCAGCGCGGAACTGGACGCCTCGAACGGCGCCATCTTCCCGATCGACAAGGTCCTGAACCCGGCGAACTCCATGGCCGCCATGGGCGATGAAGAAGCCGCCGAGGCCGCCGCTCCGGCCGCTGAGGCGACGCCGGCCCCGACGGCGCCGAACGGTCAGCCCGCCGCGATGACGACCACCACGTCCTCATCGCCGGTCGTCAACCCGACCGATGGTCAGGTTGACACCCCGGCCACGCCGCCGGTCGATGCGGCTGATCCCGCCGCTGACGGCGCGGCCGAAGCCAAACCGACCCCGAACTGATCAGGGTCATCCACGCGCTCGCTCGGTAGCGTGTTGAAGCGGAAGGCGGCGGGCCCTATGGTCCGCCGTCTTTTTTGCAGCCCCTCCCCACGAGCCTGATTTGACCACCTCGACCGAGCCGCTCGCGTTTCAGGACCTGATCCTGACGCTCCACCGCTATTGGGGCGAGCAGGGCTGCGCCATTCTGCAGCCCTATGACATTGAGGTCGGGGCCGGCACGCTGCATCCCGCCACCGTCCTACGCGCGCTTGGCTCGAAGCCCTGGAAGGCCGCCTATGTCCAGCCCAGCCGCCGCCCCGGCGACGGCCGCTATGGCGAAAATCCCAACCGCCTCCAACACTATTACCAATACCAGGTCATCCTGAAGCCGAACCCGGACAACCTTCAGGAGCTGTATCTGGGGTCGCTGGCGGCCATCGGCATCGATCCGAAACTGCACGACATCCGCTTCGTCGAGGACGACTGGGAAAACCCCACCGTCGGCGCTTGGGGCCTGGGCTGGGAGGTTTGGTGCGACGGGATGGAGGTGACGCAGTTCACCTATTTCCAGGGCGTCGGCGGCATCGAGGTCGATGTGGTGTCGGGCGAGCTGACCTACGGGCTGGAGCGTCTGGCCATGTACGTCCAGGGCGTGGACAACGTCTATGATCTGAAGTTCACCAAGGAGGGGCTGACCTACGGCGAGGTCTTCCTGGAGAACGAGCGCCAGCAGTCGGAAGCCAACTTCCACGGCTATGACGTCGACGGGCTGAAGCGCCGGTTCGAGGATATGGTGGGCGAGGTCCAGCGCCTGCTGGACATGCGCGGGCCGCAGGATCAGCCGCTGGTCCTGCCCGCCTATGATCAGGTGCTGAAGGCCAGCCACCTGTTCAACCTGATGGACGCCCGCGGCGCCATCGCCGTCGCCGAACGCCAGAGCTACATCGGCCGCATCCGCGAACTCTGCAAAGCCTGCGCCCTCGCCTACGTCGAACAAGAGCGGAAAACCGCCTGATGCCCCAACTCCTCCTCGAAATCTTCTCCGAAGAAATCCCCGCCCGGATGCAGCAGGGCGCGGCGCGCGACCTGGAGCGTATGGTCTCCGACCGCCTGAAGGCCGCCGGCCTGACGTGGGAGGCGCTGACGACCTATGCCGGTCCACGCCGCCTGACCCTGGTCATCGACGGCTTGCCCACGGCCACGCCGGACCGCGTGGAAGAGGTCAAGGGCCCGCGCGCCTCGGCCCCGGAACAGGCGCTGGAAGGCTTCCTGCGCAAGACCGGCCTGACGCGCGATCAACTGACCGAGCGCGACGGCGTCCTGTTCGCCGTCCTGTCGTCCAAGGGCCGCGCCACGACCGACCTGGTCGCCGAGACGGTGGATCAGGTGATCCGCACCTTCCCCTGGCCCAAGTCGATGCGCTGGGGTTCCGGCACGCTGCGCTGGGTGCGTCCGATCAAGCGCATCTTGTGCCTGTTCGACGGCAAGGTGGTCCCGTTCGAGATCGACGGGATTCAGAGCGACGCGATCACCGAGGGGCACCGCTTCCTGGGGTCCGGCGCGCTGCTGCGCGTCAGCGACTTCGTTGATTACCGCACCCAACTGGAAAAGAACTTTGTCCTGCTGGACGTCGCCGACCGCAAGCTGCGCATTTTGGAACAGGCCAAGGCCGCCTGCGCCGCGCGCGGCCTCGCCCTGGTCGATGACGACGGCCTGCTGGACGAGGTGGCGGGTCTGGCGGAATGGCCGACCCCGATCCTGGGCGACATGGACCCGCAGTTCCTGGCTCTGCCGCCGGAAGTCGTGCGCCTGTCGATGAAGGTCCACCAGAAGTATTTCGCCGTCCGCGATCCGTCCAAGGATGGCCTGGCGCCGAACTTTCTGGTCGTCGCCAATGTCGAGGCGACCGACGGGGGCAAGGCCCTGGCCGCCGGCAACAGCCGCGTCCTTTCCGCCCGCCTGAACGACGCCCGCTTCTTCTGGGACGAAGACCAGAAGGTCGGCTTCGACGCCTGGAACGCCAAACTCTCCGGCGTCACCTTCCACGCCAAACTGGGCACCCTGGCCGAGCGCGTCGAGCGCATCGCCGCCCTGGCGCGCGAGATCGCGCCGCTGGTCGGCGCCGACGCCGACGCGGCCGAAACGGCCGCCCGCCTGTCCAAGGCCGACCTGCTGTCGGGCATGGTCAGCGAGTTCCCGGAACTGCAGGGGATCATGGGCGGCTACTACGCCCGTCTCGCCGGCCATTCCGACGCGATCGCCGACGCCGTGCGCGACCACTACAAACCGCAGGGCCCCGCCGACACGGTCCCGACCGCGCCCGTCACGGTCGCCGTCGCCCTGGCCGACAAGCTGGACACCCTGGTCGGCTTCTTCGCCATCGACGAAAAGCCCACGGGGTCGAAAGACCCGTTCGCCCTGCGCAGAGCGGCGCTGGGCGTGATCCGGCTGGTGCTGGAGAATGATCTGCGACTGAGTCTCATCCGATTTATGCCAGCGACCATCGCACATGCGCTGACTTACCCTGACCGTGAGAATGCTGAACAAGCAGTCACGTTAGCTCTAGCGTTGCGCGATCAGTTCGATATCCCATCCGCTCAGGTTGCTGCCGAGGAAAGCCTTGCGCTTTTAAGCCCTAGTCGAGCGTCCGAGATGGTTGCTCAAACGAGTGATAAAGCCTTTTCCATTGCGATAGAGGTCAGCACCTTCTTCGCTGACCGCCTGACCGTCCTTCTGCGCGATCGGGGGCAGCGCCACGACCTCGTCGCCGCCGTCTTCGCTCTGGGCGACGACGACCTCGTTCGCATCGTGCGTCGGGTGGAAGCCCTGGCCGCCTTCCTGGCCACGGACGACGGCGCCAATCTGCTGGCCGGTTACAAGCGCGCCTCCAACATCCTCCGCGCCGAGGAGAAGAAGGGCCCTCTCCCGACCGGCATGGTCCAGACCGGCCTGCCGAACCAGCCCGAGGCCGAGACCACCCTGGCCTTCGCCGTCGGCGCCGCCCGCACCGCCGTCGAGGCCGCGCTGGAGACCGAGGACTTCGCCGCCGCCATGACGGCCCTGGCGCGCCTGCGCGCGCCCGTGGACCGCTTCTTCGACGACGTTCTGGTCAACTCCGACGTCCCCGCCGAACGCGAAAACCGCTTGAAGCTGCTGGGCCAGGTCCGCGACGTCATGGGCCAGGTCGCCGACTTCGGCCAGATCGCGGGATAACGAGACGGCTTCCCTCTCCCGGTGGGAGAGGGTTTGAGCGCACGACGGCGACAGCCGTCGTGCTAGCGCGAAAGCGTGAGAGTCAGGCGTGCGAGCTGACCCGTCAGCGCCCCTCATCCGGCCCTCCGGGCCACCTTGTCCCAACGGGAGAAGGATCAATACATGTGGCGACAAGGAAACCGCACACCCCCTCACGCATTGTTACATCCGCAATGGTCAAGGCCGCTCTCACGCGCTAGATCATGCTGCATGTGCGAGCGGGGCCAACCCGCCGGACGATCCGAAAAGCTCAGGGACTGCATGATGACTCAGTGGGTGTACGGCTTCGGCGGAGGCTCCGCCGACGGCGACGCGTCGATGAAGAACCTTCTCGGCGGCAAGGGCGCCAATCTGGCGGAAATGTCGTCGCTGGGTCTGCCGGTTCCCCCGGGCTTCACCGTCACCACCGAGGTCTGCACCCATTATTACGCCAACAACGAGACCTATCCGGCCGATCTGGACGCTCAGGTCCAGGCCGCCCTGGCCAAGGTCGAGGGCGTGGTCGGCAAGACGTTCGGCGATGTCGAGAACCCGCTGCTGGTCTCAGTGAGGTCGGGTGCGCGCGCGTCCATGCCGGGCATGATGGACACGGTGCTGAACCTGGGCCTGAACGACCAGACGGTCGAGGGTCTGGCCAAGCTGTCGGGCGACCGTCGCTTCGCCTTCGACAGCTATCGCCGCTTCATCACCATGTATTCCAACGTGGTTCTGAGCCTCAGCCACGACGATTTCGAAGAAGTGCTGGATCAGCACAAGGATCGCCTGGGCGTCACGGTCGACACCGACCTGACCGCCGCCGACTGGGAAAAGGTGGTCGCCGATTACAAGGCCGTGGTCGAGCGCGAACTGGGCCACGCCTTCCCGCAGGATCCCAAGGACCAGCTGTGGGGCGCCGTGGGCGCCGTGTTCGAAAGCTGGATGAACGACCGGGCGAAATTCTATCGCCGCATGCACGACATCCCCGAAAGCTGGGGAACGGCCGTCAACGTCCAGTCGATGGTGTTCGGCAATATGGGCGAGACGTCGGCGACCGGTGTGGCCTTCACCCGCAACCCCTCGACCGGCGAGGCGCGCCTGTACGGCGAGTTCCTGGTCAACGCCCAGGGCGAGGACGTGGTCGCCGGCATCCGCACGCCGCAGTCCCTGACCAAGATCGGCCGCGAGGAGATGGGCGAGACCGCCCCCTCGATGGAAGAGGCCATGCCCGAGGTGTTCGCCCAGTTCGTCGACGTCGTCGGCAAGCTGGAAAGCCACTACCGCGACATGCAGGACATCGAGTTCACGGTCGAACAGGGCCGTCTGTGGATGCTGCAGACGCGCAACGGCAAGCGCACCGCCAAGTCGGCGCTGAAGGTCGCCGTGGACCTCGCCGCCGAGGGCGTGATCTCTGAGGAAGAGGCCATCAGCCGGGTCGAGCCGTCGGCGCTGGACCAGCTGCTGCACCCGACGCTGGACCCCGATGCGACGCGCACCGTCGTCGCCGCCGGCCTGCCGGCCTCGCCCGGCGCTGCGACCGGCAAGATTGTTTTCGACGCCGACGAGGCCGAGCGCATGTCGGGTCTGGGCGAAGCGGTCATCCTGGTGCGCGAAGAAACCAGCCCCGAAGATATTCACGGCATGCATGCGGCGCGCGGCATCGTCACCGCACGCGGCGGCATGACCAGCCACGCCGCCGTCGTGGCGCGCGGCATGGGCCGGGCCTGCGTCTCCGGCGCCGGCGAGATCCATATCGACGAGGCCAAGGGCGT
The DNA here is from genome assembly GCF_016429195.1 of Brevundimonas sp. ASV9. Classification (GTDB taxonomy): domain Bacteria; phylum Pseudomonadota; class Alphaproteobacteria; order Caulobacterales; family Caulobacteraceae; genus Brevundimonas. The sequence goes on along the minus strand of NZ_JAELUF010000001.1, from coordinate 59,351 downwards.
GTTCACCGCGCGCGGCCGCACCTTCAAGGCCGGCGAGGTCATCACCATCGACGGCTCCAAGGGCGAGGTGCTGGACGGCGCCGTGCCGATGATCGAGCCGGAACTGACCGGCGACTTCCAGACCCTGATGGGTTGGGCCGACAAGGTGCGCCGCCTGAAGGTCCGCGCCAACGCCGAGACCCCGCTGGACGCCAAGACCGCGCGCGGCTTCGGCGCCGAGGGCATCGGCCTGTGCCGCACCGAGCATATGTTCTTCGATGACACCCGGATCGCCGCCGTGCGCGAGATGATCCTGGCCGATGACGAGAAGGGCCGTCGCGCGGCGCTGGCCAAGATCGCGCCGTTCCAGAAGTCGGACTTCGTCGAACTGTTCGAGATCATGGCCGGCCTGCCGGTGACGGTGCGCCTGCTGGACCCGCCGCTGCACGAGTTCATCCCCCACACCGAGGAAGACATCGACGCCCTGGCTGCTTCGTCCGGCATCGACGCCGAGAAGCTGAAGCGTCGCGCCAAGGAACTGCACGAGACCAACCCCATGCTGGGCCACCGCGGCTGCCGGCTGGGCGTCGCCTATCCCGAGATCTACGAGATGCAGGTCCGCGCCATCATCGAGGCGGCGCTGGAGGTCAAGCAGAAGTCGGGCGCCGCGCCCCTGCCGGAGATCATGCACCCGCTGGTCGCCCTGGGCCTGGAGATGAAATATCTGCGCGAACTGACCGACCGCACGGCCAAGGCGGTGTTCGAGGAGACGGGCCAGAGCATAGACTATCTGGTCGGGACCATGATCGAACTGCCGCGCGCCGCCATCCGCGCAGGCGACCTGGCCGAATACGCCCAGTTCTTCAGCTTCGGCACCAACGACCTGACCCAGACGACGTTTGGCATTTCGCGCGACGATTCCGGCCGGTTCCTGCAGGCCTATCTGGACAAGGGCATCTTCGAGACCGATCCCTTCGTGCGTCTGGACCAGGACGGCGTGGGCGGCCTGATCGAGATCGCCGCCGAGCGCGGACGAAAGGTCCGGCCCGAGGTCAAGTTGGGCATCTGCGGCGAACATGGCGGCGACCCGTCGTCGATCGCCTTCTGCGAACAGGCCGGGCTGGATTACGTCTCCTGCTCGCCCTACCGCGTGCCGATCGCCCGTCTGGCGGCGGCCCAAGCCGCGCTGAACGTGGAGCGCGAGAAGGACCGCTAGGCCTTCTTAGCAAGACGAACCGAAGAAGGGCGGTCTCTGTCGAGGCCGCCCTTTTTGCTGCAGCGCCACAAAGTCGCCGATCTTGACGGAACGTTGTATGTGTCCCGGCGTCCACAGGCATTCGTCGTGTTTTCGCGCCTCTGGAACAGATGACGCCGTGACCTATTTAAGCACTCGCTGGATGGGGCTGATGATCGGTCTGTTCATCACATCTAGGAGTTAATAAGAAACAATGCGTAACATTCTTCTCGCTGCTGTCGCCGTTTCCGCAATCGCCGCTCCGGCCTTTGCTCAAACCAATCCCGAGCCGCGCGGTTACGGCTCGCTGGGCTACACTCATCTTGAAGGCGACAATGCAACGACGGGCGCTGTCACCGGTCGTCTTGGCGTCAACCTCAACCGTTACATCGCTGTGGAAACTGAAGCCTCGGTCGGCGTGAAGCATGACGACTTCACCGTCGCGGGCGTCGATGGCGAGATCAAGCACGAGTGGGACGCAGCCGGTTACGTGGTCGGCAAGGTGCCGGTCTCTGACAAGCTGGAACTGTTCGCGCGCGGCGGATACGGCCACACCGAGCTGAAGCAGAAGTTCCCGGGCGCCAACACCGACGTGGGCGGCGACAGCTGGAACTACGGCGCCGGCGCCAACTACTACCTGGACGGCGTCAACGGCGTGCGCGCCGACTGGACCCGTCGCGACTACCGCGACAACGGTGGTGAAGCCGACGCCTATTCGGTCAGCTACATCCGTCGCTTCTGATCTGATCGATCAGTCCTAACGACGAAGGCGCGCTCCGCAGGGAGCGCGCCTTTTTCGTTCAGGACATTCAAATCAGCCGAAGTCGCCGGCCAGGGCCCAACGCTGCGAGCCTTCGCCGAACGGGCGAACGAACCAGTCGCGATAGTATTCAAAGGTCTCGATGATCTTTTGTCGAAGATCGGGCGGATTGACCGCCTCGCCGCGCTGGCGCTTCATCGCCGCCACGCAATCAACCACCATGTTCTGGTGCGCCGAGCCACCCATGCTCTTCAACACGGTGGCGATATCATGAGCCAAGCTTTCCAGAACCTGCTTGGGCGTCTTGTGAGCCATCTGGGACATCCCCTGTTCTCGACAGGAGAATGGGTGACAAAAAGTCGTGAAAGATTCAAGCGTGGCCGGGCGAGAATCATCATGGATGCGAATTAACCTGACATAACGCGGGTCGAGCGATTTGGTTCTCGCAAGGGAGAAAACCATGACGAATTTCGATCCGGTGGCCGCGACGGCCCAATGGCTGGCGACCTTGTCGCCCCAGGAAACGGCCCGCGCCATCGCCTATACCCACGGCTCGCACTGGCTGATCCTGTGGAGTTTCCTGGTCTCGGCCCTGGTCGCCTGGATCATCGTGCGCACCGGCCTGCTGGTCGCGATCCGCAGCCGGATCGAGCGTCGCCGTCGTCGGCCGGTCGTGGCCAGTTTCGCCGTCGCTCTGGTCTATTCGGCCATGAGCTGGGCGCTGACCCTGCCGTGGGCGATCTATCAGGGCTGGTGGCGCGAGAAACAGTATGGACTGACCAGCCAGGCTCTGGGCAGCTGGCTGGGCGAGGCCGTGATCGGCGCGGCCATCTCCGTCGTGGCGACCTCGCTGCTGCTCGTGGCGATCTATGCCCTGATCCGGCGCGCGCGTCGGTTCTGGTGGGCCTGGGCGGCCGGCGTGACGGCGGCCTTCATCGTCATCGGCCTGGTGCTCGCGCCCCTGGTGATCGAGCCGATCTTCAACACCTATACGCCCGCGCCAAACGGGCCGGTGCGCGACGCCGTCGTGACCCTGGCCAAACAGACGGGCACGCCGTCGGACAAAATCTTCATCTACAACGGCTCCAAACAGTCCGACCGCTACACCGCCAATGTCTCGGGCCTGTTCGGCACGGCGCGGGTGGCGATGAGCGACACCATGTTTAAACAGGGCGCGGATCTGGCCGAGGTGCGCGGCGTGGTCGGCCACGAGATGGGCCACTATGTCCGGGCGCACATTCTCTGGACCGTCGGCATTCTGGTCCTATTGTCGGTGCTGGCCTTCTGGCTGACCGACCGGCTCTATCCAGTGGCGCATCGTCTGCTGAGGGCGGATCGCGTAGGCGACATCGCCGACCCTGCGGGTCTGCCGGTCCTGGCCCTGGTGCTGGCCTTCCTGGGCTTGCTGGGCACCCCGGTCTTCGCCACCATGACCCGCACGATGGAGGAGGACGCCGACCACTTCTCGCTGGTTCACGCCAATGCGCCGGACGGCCTGTCCAAGGCCCTGATCAAGACCGCTGAATACCGCGCGCCATCGCCGTCGGCGATCGAGGAGTTCCTGTTCTACGATCACCCCAGCGTGGAGAACCGCATCCGCCGCGCCATGGAATGGAAGGCGACGCATCCCGCCCAAGCCTTGGCAGAGCAACCGACGCGTCCTTAGAGCATTGAAGGCTTCGCCATTCCAAGCGGAGCCTTCGCCCCATGATCGACCTTTATCGCGGCCTCGGCCTGGGCGTTCCGGCCCTGATGGACATCGCGCCCCTGATCGCGCGGGTCGTGGTCGGGGGAATGTTCTTCCTGTCCGGCTTCTACAAGCTGTTCACCCCGGCCCAGGCCGAGAAGATGAGCAAGACGATGGTCGAGGCCGGCATCGCCGCGCCGCGCCAGACCGCGAAGTTTGTTTCTGTGTGCGAGTTCGCCTTCGGCGCCCTGCTGATCATGGGTTTGTTCACCAGCCTGGCGGCCCTGGTGCTGCTGATCATCAGCCTGGTCGCCCTGGTGACGGTGGCGTCAAAGTCGGTGGAGGGGACCAGCCTCGGCTATCGCCTCTCCAGCTATTTCGACCTGCCGGAGACCCTGCTGATGGTCATCCTGATCTGGCTGATCGCCAATGGACCGGGGCTGTGGAGCCTGGACTTCGTCCTGTTCCTGCCCCGGCTTTAAGGCTTCAGGCGGCGCGCTTCCTGACGAAGACTGTCCCGGCCGAATAGCCGGCGCCAAAGCTGCAGATCAGCCCCGTATCGCCCGCCTCGAACCCGTCGTTGTGCAGGTGGAAGGCGATGATCGACCCGGCCGAGGAGGTGTTGGCGTATTCGTCCAGGATGATGACGTTCTCGTCCGCCGAGGGCTCACGACCCAGCACCTTCTTGCCGATCATCGTGTTCATGTTGATGTTGGCCTGGTGCAGCCAAAGGCGCTTTAACTCGTGCGGATCCAGGCCCAGTTCGCCGGCGTGATCCACGATCATGTCCGACACCATCGGCACCACGTCGCGGAACACCTTGCGGCCCTGCTGGATGAACAGCTTGTCGTTCTGCACGCTGTCGTCGGCCTCGGGGCTGTCCAGATGCGCGGTGTCGCGCGCATTGCGGTTCAAGAAGCCGAAGTTGTTGCGGATGTTGTTCGAGAAGGTCGTCTTCAGCCGCGTGCCCAGCACGTCCCAGCCGCCCGGTCCCGCCGTATCCGACGACTCCACGATCACCGCCGTAGCCACATCGCCGAAGATGAAATGGCTGTCGCGATCGGTGAAGTTCAGGTGGGCCGAACAGACCTCCGGATTGACCATCAGCACGGCCTTGACCGAGCCGCCGGCGATGAAGTCCGCCGCCGTCTTGATGCCGAAGGTCGCCGAGCTGCACGCCACATTCATGTCGAAGGCGAAGCCCTCGATGCCCAGGGCCTGCTGAACCTCGATGGCCATGGCCGGATAGGCGCGCTGCATGTTCGACGCGGCGCACAGGACGGCGCCGATTTCCGAAACCGGCTTGCCCCACGCCTCGATCGCCTGACGCGCCGCCTTGACCGCCATCTCGGCCAGGATCGAGATTTCGTCATTGGAGCGTTCGGCCAGGTTCGGCGCCATCCGCTCGGGGTCGATGATCCCGGCCTTGTCCAGCACGAACCGGCTCTTGATGCCCGACGCCTTCTCGATGAACTCGGGCGAGGAGTGCGACTTGGCCTCCAGCTCGCCGGCCTCGATCTGGGCGGCGTGGCGCGCGTTCCAGCCGTCGGCCCAGGCGTTGTAGCTGTCGACCAGTTCGGCGTTCGAGACCGACTGTTCGGGGGTGAAGAGGCCGGTGGCGGCGATCACTGCATTCGACACTTGTTTGTTCCTATCGCTCGACGCGCGGCGTCTCGCTGCTTGAGGAGTGTGTTCCTATCGCTCGGCCCGCGGGACCTTGCTGCTTGATGACAGTCCGTTTCCTATCAGAACGCGTCAATAGGACGGCGGCGGCTTGCGGTCGAGACTGGCGATGATGCCGGCGGCCCAGCGCTGCACCTGACCGCGCGGCGCCTTGGGCGTCGGCTGGTCGCGCGCGGCGATCAGCCGGTCCACAAGATCCTCGGCCTCGCAGGGCCAGCCCTCGGGCGTGACGTAAAGGGGATAGGCGATCAGGGCGGCGTGGACCAGGTGATCGACGCCGGCGCGGCGGCTGCGGCGCTCGAACGTCAGCCGGTCGTCGGTCAGTCCCCATCCGGCATAGAAGGGCCGGCCATAGACCGACACCGCCTTGCCCCGCATCAGGGCCTCGAAGCCCGTCAGGGAGGTCAGGGTCGCCACCCGGCGACAGGCGTTCAGACAGTCCACGATATCCAGCCCATCCCCCACCGCGTCGACCGAAGCCATGGCCCCGGCGTCCAGCCGCCCGGGCCGGTTGCCCGCCAGCACGTCGGGGTGATTGCGATAGACCAGAAAGGCGTCCGGATGATCGCGTCGCGCCGCCTCCACCAGGGCCGAGTTGGTGTTCAGATCCGGCGCACAGCCCAGCAAAATCGACTTGTCGTTCTCGACCTGACCAACGACCAGCAGGATGTCGCGATCAACAGGCCAGTCCGTCGGCGCCTGACCCCTCAGATTGTATTTCGACAGGCCGGCATCGACCACGCGCGTCCGCAGGGCGGCGGCCCGCGCCAACTGCACCGGCGACAGGTCCGAGGTTTCGATCAGGGTTTCCAGCCGCGAAGGCCGCGACGGATCGTAATAGACGCCCTGATCGTCCAGGGCGACCGACAGGGCGCCGACGAAATCGGAACCCAGACCCCGCGAACGGATAAAGCCGTCTTCCATCCGCACGGTCGGGCCGTAAAATGCAGCCGCCGCCTGGCGCGTCGCCTCGCTCTCCTTGCCCGCCCACCAGATCAGGCGCCCATCGGTCGCCTTGGCATGGGCGGCGGCGCGCGAGGGCGACATGAAGTAGCGCATCGACGCCTTGGGCGAGTTCAGCAGGCGGCGCACCGGCGGCCGCTTGGCGGGGGCGAATCCCACCGCCGACCAAGAGCCCGCCAGCCGGTCCGCCCGGTCGCGCAGCGCGATCAACCGCTCCAGCGCCTGTTCGGCCTCGCACCTGTCGCCCGTCACCGGATCGACATAGCGGCTGTAGGCGATCAGGGCGGCCGCGGCGACCTGTTCGATCGATCGCGCGACGCGGCGCCGCCCCGTCTGCACCGCATCGGTCGTCAGACCCCAGCCGGAATAGAAGGGCGCCCCGAAACACCGCACCGGCAGGCCGCGCAACAGGGCCTCGAACCCCAGGGCCGAGGTGACGCAATAGACCGCATCCACCGCCGCCAGCAGGTAGGCGGGCCGTACATCCGTATCGACCAAAGTGACGCCCGTCAGGTCCGTCACGCAGCCGCGTTTCTTGCCCGCCGCCACCGCCGGATGGCGTTTGACGATCAGTTGGGCGTCCGGTTCGTCGCGCCGAGCGGCGGCGATCATGTCGTCAAAGCTCTGAGCCGTCGCGAGGCCAGAGGCGATGGACGCGTCGCCGAACGTCTGGTCCACGATCAGCACGCGCCGACCAGGCTTAAGCAGGCCCGGATCCAGCGGCCCGCCCATATTGGTCTTGGACACGCCCGACGCCACGATCCGGTCGATCAGCCCTCGCGCCCGCGCGCTCATGGCCGCGTCGCACCAGTCATCAGCCGTCTGGATCAGTTGCTCCAGCCGACTGGGCCGCGTCGCATCATAATAGACGCCCAGATCATCGACGATCAGGCTAAGGCTCGTCGCGCCCGCCTCGCCGATGCCGACCGAACGCAAAAACCCGTCCTCCAGCGCCACATAGGGCCGCCCGTTCCGCTCGGCCCACCGTCGCCCCGCCGCCGCCGTCGGCTTCATCCCCCAGCCCAGCACCGCCTGCACGTCCTTGCCCGGCAACCGACGCAGATCGTAGTCGGCCAGAAACACGTCGAGGAAAGGCACCTTCAGCACGCCGGGCGCACAGACCCAGGCCGGGATTTTCGAAGGCGTGTCGGAGGGTAGGGGCAAGTCGGGTCCGCTGAGGTTCGACGCGAGCTTTACGGCGGTTGCGTCGACGCGACTAGGCCCGACGCTTCTGTCTCCTCCCCATTTCATGGGGAGGTGGCGCGGCGCTCTTGCGCCGTGACGGAGGGGCTCTTCAAATCAACACAGGCGTCGGTGGGACTTCCAGAGCTCCTACACCGCTTCGCGGTCCCCCTCCCCACAAGTGGGGAGGGGGACAGGCGGTCAACCCGCCCGCGCCAGCAAGGCCTTCGCCTGGTCCAGATGCAGCCGTTCGACCATCGCCCCGTTCACGCGGATCGCGCCTCTTCCCTCGGCGTCCGGCGCGTCGAAGGCGGCGACGATCGCTCGCGCATCGGCGATCTCGGCTTCGGACGGCGAGAAGGCGGCGTTGGCGGCCGCGATCTGCGACGGGTGGATCAGGCTCTTGCCGTCGAATCCGTACAGTCGCCCCTGCAGTGCCTCGGCCGCCAGGCCTTCGGCATCCTCGATCCGGTTGAACACCCCGTCGATGGCCAGCAATCCGTTGGCCCGCGCGGCGGCGACCAGCATCGCCAGCCACGGCTTGAACGGCTCGCGATCCGGCGACGCCCGGGTCCCCAGCGCCTTGGCCAGGTCGTTGACCCCCAGCATCAGCCCGTCCAGCGCCCCATCCGACGTGGCGATGTCGGCCAGGGCCATCAGCGCGCGCGGCGTCTCGATCATGGCCCACAGGGCGCATCCCTTGGCCAGGCCGGCGGACAGGGCGTGCACGGCCTCGGGCGTCTCCACCTTGGGCGCGACGACCAGCGTGGCCCCCGCCGCCTTCATCGCCGCCAGATCGTCCAACCCCCAGTCGGTGTCCAGCCCATTGATCCGCACGCCCAAGCGCGGCCCAAACCCGCCGTCCCGAACCGCCGCGACGGCGGCGTCGCGGGCGTCAGCCTTGGCCTCTGGCGCCACGGCGTCTTCCAGGTCCAGCACGGCGACATCGCAATCCAGCGTCCGCGCCTTCTCGATCGCCCGCGCATTGGAGGCCGGCAGATAAAGGACGCTGCGGACCCGGTCGCTTCGCATCAGACGCGGCCCGTCACGGGGATCAGGGTGCCGGTCATGGCCCGGCTCTCGGGCGAGGCGAGGAACAGGATCACCGCCGCCAGATCGGCCGGCGCGACCCAGGTCGCCGGATCGGCGTCGGGCATGTCCTTGCGGTTCGCCGGCGTGTCGATAATCGACGGCAGGACGGCGTTGACCGTCACCTTTGTGGTCTTCAACTCCTCGGCCAGCGCCTGGGTCAGGGCGTGGACCCCGGCCTTGGCCGCGCCATAGGCCCCCATGCCGGCCCCGGCCTTCAACGCGGCGGCCGAGCCGACATTGACGATCCGACCCTCGGGCGAGGCCTTCAGCGCATCCAGCGCCGCGCGGCTGGTGTTTACGGCGGTCGTGATGTTCAGCGCATGCATCCGGTCCCAGGCCGGTTCCGCATCGTCGGTCGTCTGCCAGACGAAGCCGCCGGCGATGTTCAGCAGGGCGTCCAGCCGTCCAAACCGCGCGATCACGGCGTCGACGGCCTTTTGCGCCTGGCCGGCGTCCGTCAGATCCACCCCGCCGACCTCCAGCACGCCGTCGGGCACGGCATGGCCCGAGGCATGGTCGATGACCGCGACCTGCCAGCCGGCTTTCAGCGCCGCCTCCAGCACCGCCCGGCCCAGGACGCCGTGTCCGCCCGTGATTGCGACTGTCCGCTGCATCATCCGATCCTCCATGTCGCCGGGGACCATAGAGCCGGACGCGGCCGGATCAACCGGCCCCGATCAAGCGTCGGCGAACACCTTCGCCATCAACCGCTCCAGCGCGGTCTGATCGTCGGCATCAAAGGCGGCCGGCGTCGTCGCATCCACGTCGAACACCGCGATCAGGGCGCCCGAGGCGTCGCGCACGGGCACCACGATTTCGCTGGCCGAACGGCTGTCGCAGGCGATGTGGCCGGGGAAGGCGTGCACGTCCTCGACCAACTGTGTCTGGCCCGTAGCCGCCGCCGCGCCGCACACTCCGCGCCCGAACGCGATGCGCAGGCACCCCAGCGTCCCTTGATAGGGCCCGACCACCAGTTCGTCCGCCTTGTCCGTCGCCACGACATAGAACCCGGTCCAGAAATAGTGCTCGAACGCATCTGCCAGCATCGACGCCACCGTCGCCATTCGCGCCGTCACATTCGGCTCGCCGTCCAGCACGGCCAGGACTTCCGCCTCGACCTCCAGATAGCGCGCCGCCTTGTCGGCGGGACGATCGTTGCGGGCGACATAGGCCATGGGAAAAACTCCGGAGCGGGACAGGCTGGCGATATAGGCGAGCGCTCGGCCGAAGGGGAGGGGTGCCGTCATTCCCAGCGCCAACACGGGAACGCTTGCATGCGCCCCCGTGTTGGCGCTGGGAGACAACGACGGAGGCTCGCGTGACATCAACCCCTTCACGATCGCTCAGCTTGATCGCCGCCCTGATGCTGTCGGCCGTCGCGGCCGCCTGCGGTCAGGACGCCGGCGCGCCTGGGCCAGCTGACGCGACGCAGACCCCCGCGCCGTCCGCGCCAGAGCCGACAGCACCGCCTCCGGAACCGGCGAAGACCGGCGCAAGCCCCGCTCCCTCGCCGTCGGCATCCGCAACGCCGACGGCGTCGCGCAAGTCCTGCTATCTCTCGGTCGACGGCAAGGTTTTGCTCGACGAGCCGTGCCTCGTCTATCCGTTCGGCGACGGCGGCTATACGATGAACGCCTGGTCCGAGGGCAAGCCCAAGAACTCACATTTCGCCGTCGTCGTCCTGATGGCCGACGGCTCGGCCGACGCCACCTGGAACGCCGACCCCGACGACGACAAGGCCGGCGATCCGCTTGGAACGGTCCGCCTGGACGGCGACTGCTGGACGAATGACCGCGCGCGCATCTGCGTGCGGTGACCCTCGTTTCGAAGCCCGTGGCCCGCCTTCATATCCAGTGACAGCGGGCGGCGTTGTTGAGGAGGCGGGCGGATTCGAAGATCAGATGATCGGCGGACAGCGGCTTGGGGATAACGACGTCGGCGCCGGCGCGTGAGGCCAAGTCGCGATGGTTGGACGAGGCGTTGGCGGTCAGCATGGCGATCGGGAGCCTGTTGACCTCGCGCTGCTGTTCGCCTCTGCGGATGCTGCGGATGGCCTCGACGCCGTCCATGACCGGCATCTGCATGTCCATCATGATCAGGTCGTAGGCGTGCGCTGACCACAGGTCGACGGCTTCCTGGCCGTTTTCGGCGACATCGATCTGACAGCCGAAACCGCTGAGGAGCGCCTGAACGACCTGCTGGTTGACGAGATTGTCCTCCGCCAAGAGGATCCGCGCGCCATAGAGTCGATCCAGCGCCTCCACATGGCTCTCGCTTTCGCGGGTGATCTCGCCGCTGGGATCCATCGGCAAGTCGAGAACGAAGAGCGTTCCCCGACCGGGCTTTGAACGCACCCTGAGGCCGCCGCTCATCAGCTCCGCCAGGCGACGACTGATGGAGAGGCCAAGGCCCGTGCCGCCGAACCGCCGCGAGATGGAATCGTCGGCCTGGCTGAACGGCGAGAACAACAGTTTCGCCGTCGATCGATCAAAGCCCATGCCGGTATCGGCGACGCGGATGCGAAGACGCCGGGACGGCTTCGAGTAGCGCGCATCGACCAGCACCTGGCCGACTGCAGTGAATTTGATGGCGTTGGAGACCAGGTTCAGCACGATCTGACGCAGGCGGGCCCCGTCGCCCATGAGATGGGCTGGAAGACCGTCGAACCGGGAGATCAGCTCAAGTCCCTTTTCGCTGGCCAGCGGCCGCATCAGATCGACCGCGCCGGAAATGGTGTCGGACGGCGCAAAGGATTCGTTGACCAGGTTCATCTCGCCGGCCTGGATTTTGGACAGGTCCAGCACATCGTCCAGAATGCGCCTCAATGTCTCGCCGGACTTGATGATCAGATCGACCTTTTGACGCGCATCGTCGGGCAGGTCGGCGCCTGACAGGGACTGCGCCAGGCCCAGGACGCCGTTCAACGGCGTGCGAACCTCATGACTCATCGTCGCGAGGAAGGTGTCGCGCAGCGCGGCGGCGCGTTCGGCGACGAGGCGCGCTTCCGAAAGGGCCTCCAGAGCCAGCACATGTTCGGTCACCTCGAAACGGATGGCCGTGTAGGACGCCGGACCCTCGGGACCGCTGAGCGCCGGCACGATGGTCGTGTCGACCCAATAGAGGCTGCCGTCCTTGCGACGGTTCCGCAATGTGCCGGTCCACACCTTGCCGCTGCGGATCGTGCGATACAGATCCTGGAAGAAGGCCTTGGAATGCAGGCCGGAGTTCACGATCCGGTGGGTCGAGCCGATCAACTCTTCTCGGCTGTAACCGCTGACTGCGACAAACTTCTCGTTGCAGTCGGTGATGACCCCATGTCGATCGGTCGTCACCAGAATAGCCGCGACTTCGAGCGCTCTTCGAAGCTCGGCATCCAGCGCGCCTGCCGTGCTCATCCCCAGCGATCGGGTCGCTGTCAAAGGGTGGGCGGGATGTCTTTTGACCGACGCCATCGGCTCTTTCCGGTTGTTGCCTCGCCACTTTGTTTCCAAAGGCTTGCCCGGCAATCTAGGATTGCGTCGGTATGAAATCATTTCCTCATGGATGCGCTGTTAGGAGTTCGATAGCCCTAAGGGTTGACCTTCGTCTATCTTGCAGGTTGCGGCCAATCCTGTCACACCGGACCTATGGGTGTTCGGGGGACGATGGATGAGTTCACCGTGCGGGAGTTCGATGATCCCGCGATGGCGCTCTATGCGCTCGACACCGCCTTGCTCGAACTCGATCGCCAGCTTGATCGCGTCCTGCGCGCCGATGGTCAAAGCAATGCCGCCGTCCGCGCCTTGAGCCTGATTGCCGGCGAGGGCCGTCGCGGTGTCAAACAATGCGCCCTGGGATCGACGCTTCAGGCGCCGCCGGCCTCGCTGTCGCGTCTGGTTGATCATCTGGTTCGCGCCGATCTCGTCAAGCGTTCGCCCCATCCGAACGACCGGCGTGTCACCATGCTGGAAATCACCGAGGCAGGCCGCGCTGTTCTCGAAGATCGGCGGTCACAATACGGTCGTCTGGCCGGCCTTTTGACCAGCGAGGGTCTGAAGACCGCCGCCCAGCTGATCCCGCTGCTGCAGACCATGGCGAAGGACGTCGGTCATACCGCGACCTGACGTCAGACCGGCGCAAACAATGCTTCCGCTGTGAAACAGTCTACGGGCTGAAGAGACTTCAACCGGCCTTTAGATCGAACCTCGTCCAACTGACCGCCATGCAAGGGGGCCGTCATGTCGGACGCAATGAATCTGGACCAAAGACTTCGCTTCTTGAAGATGGACAAGGCCGCAAGGTCCCGCCTCGCCGACGCCAGGCCCGTCATCGAGGCGGCGCTTCAACCCAGCCTTGAAGCCTTTTACGACCAGGTTCGCGCGACGCCGGACGTGGCCCGCTTCTTCGGCGCGGAAAGCCAGATCGCGGGGGCCAAAGACGCCCAGGCGCGACACTGGGGCCTGATCGCCTCGGGCGCCTTCGATCCGGCCTATGTCGAGGGCGTGCGACGCATCGGCCAAACCCACGCCCGGATCGGCCTGGAGCCGCGCTGGTACATCGGCGGCTACGCCCTGGTCCTGGAAGGGCTGATCGAGGCGATCGTCACCTCCCACGCCAAGAGGTCGCTGTTTTCGAAGCGCGATGACGGCAAGGCTCTGTCGGCGACGCTGGCCAGCGTCGTGAAGGCCGCCATGCTCGACATGGATTTCGTCATTTCGCTGTATCTGGAAGCCGCCGAGACCAAGCGCCTGGAGGCGGACCAGAAGCGCGCAGAGGCCGAGGCGGAGCAGACGCGGGTGGTGGAGGATACGGCGGCGGCTCTGGCGGCCCTGGCGCAGGGCGACCTGCGAATCCGCATCGCGTCGGACTTCACCGGCGGCTACGCGAGACTGAAGGCCGACTTCAACACCGCCATGCAGCGTCTGGACGACGCCATGGCCGAGATCGCCAGCAATACGGGCGCCATGCAACTGGGCGCCGCCGAAATCAGCGAAGCGGCTGACGACCTGTCGCGGCGCACCGAACATCAGGCGGCGACGCTGGAGGAAACGGCGGCCGCGCTGGACGAGATCACCGCCACGGTGAAGCGTGCGGCCGAAGGCGCCAGTCGCGCCGCCGCGGTCGTCGAAACCTCTCGCCAATCCGCCGAGCAGTCGCGCGAGGTGGTCAGCCGCGCCGTTGAGGCCATGACCGCGATCGAACAGTCGTCGTCGCAGATCAACCAGATCATCGGCGTCATCGACGAGATCGCCTTCCAGACCAACCTTCTGGCCTTGAACGCGGGCGTGGAGGCTGCGCGCGCGGGTGACGCGGGGCGAGGGTTCGCCGTGGTGGCCTCCGAGGTTCGGGCCCTGGCGCAGCGCTCCGCAGAGGCCGCCAAGGAGATCAAGTCGTTGATCACCACCTCGTCCGTCCAGGTGAAGTCCGGCGTCACCTTGGTCGCAGAAACGGGCGAGGCCCTATCGTCCATCGTCAAGCGCGTCGCCGAAATCGACGAGCTCATGAACGAGATTACGGCCTCGACGCGAGAGCAGTCGACGGCGCTGGAAGAGGTCAACACCGCCGTCAACCAGATGGACCAGGTGACCCAGCAGAACGCCGCCATGGTCGAACAGTCGACGGCGGCCAGCCACAGCCTGACTTCTGAAAGCCGTCAGCTGTCGGATCTGGTCCAGCGCTTCAGCCTGACACGCGAAACCGAGCTGAGCAGCCAAGCTCTCGCCGCGCCGGTGCCGCGCAAGGCGAGCGCGGCCCGGCCTACGCGCTCAACCGCGCTGCGATCCTCCGGCTCGGCCGCGCTGGCCGTCGTGGAGGAGGCGGACACGGCCGGCTGGGAGGAGTTCTGACAATGAGCCAAGGAAGCGCAAGCTACCGGATGACCCTCGCCTGCGGGCGGCTTTTGATGCTCGACGAGATCAATGCGCTGACGTCGCGCTGGAACGAAGCCCTGGCCGCCAGCCAGACCGACGAACAGACCTTCCAGACCATATCCAACGCCTGGCGCGACATGGGCGCCTTCATCAGCCGCGCCGTCTTTCAGAACGCCGCCGACGTCCGCCGACTATCGCTCGAACACCGCTGCCAAAGCGCCGGCAACGACAACGGCTGAAGCGATTGCTCAGACCGCGTTCTGACGACCCAGTGCGCCGGGACCACTCGAGAGTCTCCCAAGCACCACGCGAAAAGCACCTAATCTTTCCGGCTGCTGATTAATGCAGCCTGTGATGGCGCCTCCGTTTGTTCTGGGTTTGCGTTGACGGCATGCAGCTAGGGGCGCCGGAAAGCACACTAAACAAGCTTGGCGGATCAGCTTCTCCGGCTCAACCAATGATCCAGGCTGATCGGCCCGGCGCCGAACCTGATGATGTAGAGCAGCACCGTCGCCCAAAGCAGGTGGGTCGGCCAACCGAGGGGATAGACGAAAACCTCGATCACTATGGTCATGCCCAGAAGCGCGAGCGCGGCGAGGCGGACGCCGAGGCCGAGCACCAGCAAGACCGGGAACAAATGTTCCGAATAGGTCGCCAGGTGGGCGGCGATATCGCTGGGGATCAGAGGCAGTCGGTATTCCTCGGCGAACAGAGCATAGGTGCTGTCGGTGATAGTCAGCAGGCCCTCCACCTTTGTCCGGCCGGAAAGAAAAAAGACCGCCGCGATCGATACACGCGCGATCAGGCTGAGCACCGGCAGGGGGATCGCAGCCTGGGCCAGGCTTGGAAGGGCCGCCAGAGAGGAGCGCGGCGACGATGCGGCGGTCAGTTCGGTCATTGTGGCGCTCCGGTTTCGATACGGGTGAAGGCACCGCTCAGAAGCAGATCTCTGAACAGCTCGGACAGATTGGCTGCGGGATCGGCCGCGAGGGCGGCGCGGGCCGCCGCTCCGACCGTGCGGCCATGACGGCAGGCGTCAAGAAAGGCGAACTGGGGTCGGTTCAATCGATGGGTCTGGACCTCCATTTCCGGCCGCACGATCAACAGGCCCTCAGGGGACTGGTCCCACACCATGTCGTCCGGAGGCGTAGCCAGACGATTGGCCAGCCAGATCGATGGCGCGGTCCAGTCGAACCAGAAGACTTTCGCAGACGGATGCAGGACCGCGCTGCCGGCGTTGAGAACAGTGTGCGACAGGGCGGCGACTGTCCCGGGGCGCAGGGTCGGTGCGTCAGCGGCGCGGTGCGCGCGGCTCCATGCGCGATCAAGACGGGCGACAGGCGGCAGAAACTGAAGTTCAAACGCGGGCGGAAACGTCGCCAGCCACTCCGGGAAGCCCTCGCCATAGGTATCGAGAACTGGGGAGGAGGGAGGGGCGCTGTCGGCGTAGATCAGAGCGGCGTCGCGAAACCAGTCCGGGCCGACCAACCGTTCGACAGTCGGATAGAGACCCGCCAGGGCGTCGGCCCGCCCCTTGGCCACCGTGTTTCGATAAACCGCCAGTCCAGGCGCATTTGGATCCGCCAGCCACGGTGCGAGCATAGAGCCCCGCCCCTGCAAGGCCAGGAAGAAGCTCGCATGAAATGACAGCATCTGATCGTCAGGCGGCGCACTGGACATGGCAGACCTCCATTACGGCGACGGCTTGATCGCGTTCGGCGATCAACCCGGCGAAGTCGGGAATGTTGTCGTCGCGTTCGATCAGCGTGGGACGCGGCCCGATCCGGGTAAGGGTCTGGGCGTAAAGGGACCAAACGGCGTCGCTGACCGGCGCGTCGTGGGTATCGATCAACAGCGCCTCTGCGTGGACGGGATCGGGCGCAAAGCCGGCCAGATGGATCTCGCCGATAAGATCGGCCGGAACGCCCGCCAGATAGTCTCGCGGGTCTGCGCCGAGATTGTTGGCGCTGATGTGCACATTGTTCAGATCGAGCAGCAGTCCGCAGCCTGTCGCGGCAGCCAGTTCGACCAGGAAGTCGACCTCCCCCATCTCGTGGCCTTTCAGGTCAAGGTAAAGGGCCGGGTTCTCGATCAGCAGGCGTCGGCCTAGCGCGTCCTGCGCGCGCCCGACGTTGTCGCTGACCCGCTTCAACATCTGTCGGGTGCGCGGAAACGGGAGCAGATCAGGATGGTAGACGCCGCCGCTCCGCGACCAGGCCAGATGCTCGGACATCAGAAACGGCTCGAACCGGTCAGCGAGCGTCCTGAGCCGCGCCAGATGCTCCGGGTCCGGCGCCTCATCGCCGGCGAGCGACAAGCCGACACCATGCAGTGACAGAGGCTTTTCTCGACGGATGGCCTCCAGCGATTTCAAGCGAGGGCCGCCATCGACCATATAGTTCTCGGGATGGACCTCAAACCACAGACCGGCCGCCGGAGACGCCAGCGCCTCGTCGTAATGGCGGGCCTTGAGGCCCAGTCCCACGGTGGGGACAGGCGTCGTGGCGGTCGATCCATGGTTCATCGGTCCAGCTCCGATCAGCGCGAGACGGGCGTCAGCGAGCCGTTGCCGCGCGGGGTGCGGATGCTGGTGCAGGTGCCGGCGGGCGTGTGCTTCCAGGCGTTGCCCTGATAGTCGCGCACCGAAGTGCCGGCGCAGGTCGTGCCAGGGCCGGCGGCGCAGTCGTTCTTGCCGGCCAGAGCGATGCCGTAGCATTTCTCCATAGCGGCCGGTTTGGTCTCGGCGTTCCTGGTCGATTGGGCGTGGGCCATGCCGGCGCCGGCCGTCAGGGCGACAAGGGTTGCGGCGGCGATCTTGGTGCGGGTCATGCAAGAGGTCCTTCTCAAAAAGCACGGCCGTTCGTGGCCGCTGAATCCGCCTTTCGCCGACGACCCGCCGCGCGTTACATTTTCGAGCCAACTATTTTTCGTGCATCATTTTGCGAGACGCCATGTAACCGTCGCGGTCTCCGCAGCGTAGGTCGCAGTCGCACGTGCTTGACCGGGAATCACAACTCAAAGCCTTGATGCTCAATGGCCTGGATGGTGACGCGCAGGCTTGGCGCGTGCTGCTGTCGGACCTGGCCGCGCACCTGCGGCCTTTTTTCAAACGCCGTCTTTTCAACGGAGAAAGCGACGCGGAGGACCTCGTGCAAGAGACCCTGATCGCCATTCACGCCAAGCGCGCCACATGGGATCGCAACCAATCGTTCACGGCCTGGGCCTTCACGATCGCCCGCCACAAGCTGATCGATCACCTGCGCCGCCAAGGCCGACGCCTCACCGAGCCGCTGGATGACGCAAGCGTGCTGCTGGCCGAGCACACGGTTGAGGACGGGGTCATGCGACGCGATTTGACCCGCGCCCTGTCGATCCTGCCGGCGCGACAGCGCGCCCTGATCCATGATGTGAAAGTCACCGGGCTGAGCGTGGCCGAGGCGGCCGAGCGTCACGGCTATTCCGTCGCCGCCGCCAAGGTCAGCATCCATCGCAGCTTCAAGGCTCTGACCGCGCGCTTCGCGGCTGGAGCAGCAGGGTCCAACGATGAAGACTGACGACCTGATCACCAGCCTGGCGCTGGACTTGCCGCCCACGTCTCAAAGCGACGTGGACCGTCGTGTCCTGCTGTTCATGCTGCCGGCGGCGGGCGTCGCCCTTTCCGGTGTCGTTTGGTGGCTGGGATTGCGACCAGATCTGATGTCGGCCGTCGCCGGGCCGACCTTCTGGGCCAAGGCGGCCTATACGGCCGCCTTGTGCGCCGCCGGCTTCTGGCTCCTGGATCGACTGGGGCGACCGGGCGCTTCGCCGCGCCGTCCCGCAATCCTGCTAGCCGCCATTTTGGCCGTCGCTGCCGGATGGGCTGTCGTGGAGTTGCTGGGCGCTGCGCCTGACGCGCGGATGGACATGGTCATGGGGCGCTCCGCCAGGGTCTGTCCGACGAACATCCTGTCGCTGGGCGCTCTGGCGGCGCCGTTCATCTTCTTCGCCGCAAGACGATTCGCCCCTGTGAAACCCGCTTTCGCCGGCGCCGCCGCCGGTCTTCTGACCGCAGGACTGGCCGCGACCGTCTACGGCCTGCATTGCCCCGAGCACACGGCCGCCTTTGTGGCGGTCTGGTACACCTTGGGCGTCGGCCTCGTCGCGGTTTTGGGCGCTGCTCTGGGTCGTTTCACCTTCCGCTGGTGAGTGTGTTTTCCGCGATACTGCCGTGAAGCGGTCTTGAGCCGTTTTCGGGTGGTCCCGACAGGATGTGGTAGGCCCGGAGGGACTCGAACCCCCAACCAGACCGTTATGAGCGGTCGGCTCTAACCATTGAGCTACAGGCCCCCAAGGCGCGCCTCGGCGGTAGGGGTTTCGCCTAGCAGGCGCGGGCGCGGCTTGCCAAGCGGGGGCGGGCAAGAAGGCGATCTTTCGGCGATTTCACGAAGATGAACGGAAACTGCCACGGCGCACGGGCGTTGGTTCAGGCGAGAACGGCCAAGGTCGTTGCAACGGATCGGCGAACGCGCCGGTCCCGGATCGCTCACGGAGAAGACTGCATGACCCGCACCCTGGCCGCCGCCCCCCTGAAGACCCTGTCGTTGAAGACCGTCGCCCTGGGCGGTGCCGTCGCCGCCGCCGCCTTCCTGGCCGCCGCTACGCCGCGCGCCATGGCTCAGACGGCCGAACCCATGGGAGCCATGCACATGATGCAACCCGCGCCGTCGCTGAACCTGTCGGCCTATGGCGAGGTCAAGGCCGCGCCGGACATGGCCACCATCACCTTCGGCGTTCAGACCGAGGCCGTCACGGCTCAGCAAGCCATGCGCGATAACGCTGCGCAAATGACGCGCGTCGTCGCCGCCCTGCGTCGCGCGGGCATTGCTGAACGCGATATCCAGACCTCCGGTCTGAACCTGTCGGCGCAATACGACTATGTCCAGAACGAACCACCCAAGCTGCGCGGCTATCAGGCGGTCAACCGCGTGACGGTGGTCATCAACGACCTGAGCAAGGTCGGCACGACGGCCGACGCCGTGGTCGCCGCCGGCGTCAACCAGATCGACGGCATCAGCTTCGGCCTGAAGGATCCGACCGCCGCCGAAAACCAGGCGCGCCAGCTGGCCGTGCGCAACCTGCAGGCCAAGGCCCAGCTGTACGCCCAGTCGCTGAACGTCCAGCTCTCGGGCATCCGCAACCTGACCGAGGGCGGCGGCTATGCGCCCCAGCCGCCGATGCCGATGTTCGCCGCCCGCGCCGTGTCGATGGACCGGGCCGAGAGCACGCCGGTTTCCGCCGGCGAACTGACGGTGCGGATCGACATCACGGGCGTCTACGACATCGCCCGCTGATCGCATCAATCGGATGAAGAAAAGGCCCGCCGTCGCCGGCGGGCCTTTTTGCATTCTGAGAAGCGAAGCGCCTTAGCCGGCGGTCTTGATCGCGTTGGCGTCGTCCAGCAGGACCACGTTCGGGTTCCACTGGCGCGCCTCTTCCTGCGGCAGCTGGCCGTAGGTGACCACGATCACCTTGTCGTTCTTCTGCACCAGGCGGGCGGCGGCGCCGTTGACGCCGATGACCTTGGAGCCGCGCGGCGCCTCGATCGCATAGGTGGTGAAGCGCGCGCCATTGGTGATGTTGAGCACATCGACCTGCTCGTGCGGATAGATGCCGGCGGCGTCCAGCAGGTCCATGTCGATGGCGATCGATCCCTCGTAATCGAGATCGGCCTGGGTCACCGTGGCGCGGTGCAGCTTGGACTTCATCAGGGTGACCAGCATCGTGCGGTCTCCAGCAAGAAAAACGCGGGGCGCAGGCCCTCGCTCACAGGCGGCTCATATAGGGATTTCCGTGCCTCGCATCAATCCGCACGCTGCGTCGCAGCAATCGGGTGCGGCTGCGAACGCCAGGTCGACCGAGGGATTGCACGCGCGTCATTTGACGACGGCCCGCGTCCCCCTATGCTGGCGACGCCATTTCCGGCCTGCGAGCGCGCGTTTTCCCTCCGATGAAGCAATTCTTCCTGACGGTCCTTGGTGTCTTCACCGGGCTGATCCTGTTCGTCGTCGTTATTCCCGTGGTGCTGCTGACGGTCGCCGTCGCCTCGTCGTCCAAGCCGACGACGCCGGCGACCACCGTGCTGGAGCTGGACCTGCGCGGCGGCGTCAGCGACCAGCCGTCGTCAAATCCGTTCGCGGCCTTCGGCAGTTCCGGCCTGGCCCTGACGGACGTGGTCGATGGCCTGCATCAGGCCCAGAGCGACAGCAGCGTCAAGGCTCTGCTGATCCGCCTGCCGGAAAGCGGCATGACACCCGCCACCGCCGACGAACTGCGCCAGGCCATCCACCGCTTCCGCAACGCAGGCAAGCCGGTCATCGCACACAGTCAGGGCTTCGCCCCGTCGGGCGCGGTGATGTCCACCTACATGGTCGGGGCCTCGGCGTCGGAGCTGTGGATGCAGAACACCGCCGGCTTCCAGGCCACGGGCTTCTCGGCCGACAGCCTGTTCCTG
The DNA here is from genome assembly GCF_016429195.1 of Brevundimonas sp. ASV9. Taxonomy (GTDB): domain Bacteria; phylum Pseudomonadota; class Alphaproteobacteria; order Caulobacterales; family Caulobacteraceae; genus Brevundimonas. The sequence goes on along the minus strand of NZ_JAELUF010000001.1, from coordinate 38,432 downwards.
GGCCGCGCCTTCCAGAAATACGGCGTCAAACCCGAGTTCGAACAGCGCTACGAGTACAAGAACGCCGTCAACGAATACACCCAGAGCGACTACACCGGCCCCCACCGCGAGGCGATGACGGCCTGGATGACGTCGATCTACGACACCGCCCTGGCCAACGCGGCCAAGGATCGCAAGACGACGGCCCCGGCGCTCAAAACGGTGATCGAGGCCGGCCCATATTCGGCCGAGCAGGCGCTCAGCAACCGGCTGATCGACAAGGTGGGCCAGGTCGAAGAGGCCGAGATCGCCATCAAGACCCGCGCCGGCAAGGGCGCCGAGATCGTCGAGTTCGGCAAATACGCCAGCCAGAAGGGCGAACGCACGGGTTCGGGCAAGAACGCCATCGCCATCGTGGGCGGGGAGGGGGCCATCGTCACCGGGCGCGGCGGCGGCGCCAGCTTCGGCGGCGGCTCGTCCATCCATTCCGACGACACGGCAGAGGCCATCTACGACGCGATCGAGGACAAGAGCGTCAAGGCGATCGTCTTCCGCGTCTCTTCGCCCGGCGGTTCGCCCGAGGCGTCCGAGCAGATCCTGGCCGCCGTGCGCGCGGCGCGGGCGGCGGGCAAGCCGGTGGTGGTGTCCATGGGCGCCTATGCGGCCTCGGGCGGTTACTGGATCAGTTCCGAGGCCGACTGGATCGTGGCCCAGCCGACGACCCTGACCGGCTCGATCGGCGTGTTCGGCGGCAAGTTCGTGCTGGCCGATGCGCTGGGCCGGTTCGGCGTCGATATGCGTGAGCTGACAGTGGGCGGGGAATACGCCGACGCCTTCTCGCCGACGCAAGAGTTCACCCCCCAGCAGCGCGCGGCCTTCGCCGGTTCGATGGACCGGATCTACGACGACTTCATCACCCGTGTGGCGACGGGCCGCAAACTGTCGCCGGACCGGGTGCGCGAAATCGCCAAGGGTCGCGTCTGGACCGGCGCTCAGGCCCTGCCGCTGGGCCTCGTCGATCAGCTCGGCGGCGTGACCGAGGCGGTGAACAAGGCCCGCCAATTGGCCAAGATTCCCGACAACGAGCCCGTCCGCTTCAAGCATTTCCCCAAGCAGCAGTCGCCGTTCGAGGCCCTGTCCGAAATGTTCGGCGTGCAGACCGAGGCCGCCAAGGCGCTGGTCATGCTCGGCGGCGTCATGGCCGATCCACAGGCCCAGGCCGTAATGCGCCGGATCGACAGCGATCGCATGCGCAGCCAGGGCGCGGTGGTTCTGGCCGATCAGCCGGTCTTTTGACGGGGCGCGGCGCACGCGACCGTGCGTCGCGGTCCATTGACCGCAAGCCCCGATGGACCGACATTGCGTGTCAGGCGTTCCTCGGATCGCCTGAAAGGATGATCCATGTTCCAGCCTGAACGTCTCGCCGCCATCGGCCATGCCGCCCGCCGCCGTCCCAACGGCCTGGTGGCGTCCGTCATGTGGGTCGCCGGCATGATCGCCGCCGTCTGCGCCATGGCGGTCGGCGCCGTCCTTGCCGTCTTCACCGCTGCGGCCGTGGCGGTCATCGCCCTGTTCGCCGGCGTTCTGGTCTTCCTGGTCGGTCTGGTCATGCGCACCCGCCGCAATATCGCGCCGCGTCGCCGCAACAGCGATCCCGATCTGATCGAAGCGCACAAGGTGGACGGCGCCTGGGTCGCCTATGGCTGGGAGCGCAACGGCCGCTGAGCCGACGCCGCCCATGACGTCCTACATCGACGCGCCTTCGCCCAACTTCGACGCGCGCCGTGCGCCGCCGGACATGCTGGTGCTGCACTACACCGGCATGCAGACCGGTGAGGCCGCTCTGGCCCGCCTGCGCGACCCCGACGCCAAGGTCTCGGCCCATTATCTGGTCGAGGAAGACGGCCGCGTCTTCCAATTGGTGCCCGAGGAACGCCGCGCCTGGCACGCCGGCCGCGGCGTCTGGCAGGGCGAGGACGACTGCAACGCCGCCTCCATCGGGATCGAGATCGTCAATCCCGGCCATGAGTTCGGCTATCGCGCCTTCCCCGAAGCCCAGATCGCGGCCGTCATCGCCCTGATCTCCGATATTCGCAGCCGCTGGACCATCGCCGACAACCGCATCATCGCCCATTCCGACCTAGCGCCGGATCGCAAGGAAGATCCGGGCGAACTCTTCCCCTGGAAACGTCTGGCAGAGGCTGGGCACGGCCTGTGGTTCGAACCGGCGGCCGAACGGGTGCAGGCCCTGGGCGGCCTGCTGCAGAAGGGCGATCAGGGCATCGGCCCGATGGTGCTCAGCGCCGGCCTGCATCGGCTGGGCTACGGCCTGAAAGCCAGCGGCGACTACGACGCCGCCGTCGAAACCGCCGTCCGCGCCTTCCAGCGTCATTGGCGCCCTGCCCGCGTCGACGGCGTCGCCGACGGCGAAACCCGCGCCCGTCTGGTCGGCCTGCTCCAGCTGGCCAGCGCCGAGAGTGTCACGGGCGTATTGAATTGACGTTCGCGCCGCTAACGCGCATCTAGCGCGCGCCAGACGGCTGGGCGGTCGCGGCGGACTTCGCGTCCGTCGAGGAAAGTCCGGGCTCCACGGTGAAAAGGCGGCGGATAACTTCCGCCCGGGGTGACCCGAGGGATAGCGCCACAGAAAGCAAACCTCCGGCCTTGCGAGGCCGGTAAGGGTGAAAGGGTGGGGTAAGAGCCCACCGCGGACCTGGCAACAGGGACGGCATGGCAAGCCCCGCCTGGAGCAAGACCAAATAGGGACATCGCGCGGGCTCGCTCGCGGGGCTCACCGCCTCAGATGTCCGGGTAGGTCGCGAGAACCGATCAGCAATGGTCGGTCCAGAGGAATGATCGTCGCCGATCCGGGCCTCGGCTTCGGAGCGGTACAAAACCCGGCTTACAGGCCGTCTGGCATTTTTCTCGGCTTACCGCGCTTCGCGCTGCTTGAGGCCGACGTTTTTCTTTGGGCCTATCGGCCTTCGGCCTACTTGAGGCCAGTAGGGCTGGGGGTTGGCGCCCTCCCTTAGCCCGTCGCCTAATCCGAGTTGGGATTATCCCCGCATTTCAGCGTTCTGGCGGCGGTCCCGCGTGTTGGCGGGCGTTAACCTATTGTCTGGCAATGGAAGGTTAGAACGCCTCACAGCCTGTGAATACTTTGTTTGTTCCGTGTATGTTCCAGCTGTTCGAGCGTGCTTAAGTCGTCACACGTCAAAACATGGTTAAATCTTGGCCTTGATCCCATTGAGGCCCATTTCATCCCATGCTATCCCAGCGCCATGATTTGGGGCTGAGAGGCGGGCGCGGCGGGCGTTCGTCAGGGCATCTAGGGACGGGCCGAAGGGCTCGATTGGACAGGGCGTGTTTCTCTCGACCTATGAGAAGCAGCTGGACGGCAAGCGCCGTCTCCTCATCCCCAACGATTTCCGCACGACCGAAAACGGCGCCGCCGGCGGCGTCTTCATCTTCCCTTCGATCGAGGCCGACTGTCTGGAAGCGGGCGGCGACCGCCTGTTCGCCGTCTATGTCGAAATGATCGAGGCCCTGCCGTTCGGCTCCGAGGAGCGTTCGGCGCTGGAGTGGCAGGTGATGGGCGAGCAGGTGCGTCTGGCCTACGATTCCGGCGGTCGGATCACCTTGCCTGAAGCGCTGTGCGCCGAGGCGGGTCTGGGCGACACCGTCGTCATCGTCGGCCTGAACGACCGTTTCCAGATCTGGTCGCGCGAGAAATGGGCCGCGCGCCGCGCCGAACAGCGCGCCCTGGCCAAGGCCGGCATGGCCCAGATCGGCGCCCTGAAGCTGGCGGCCCAGATGAAGCTGGCGGGAGGTGGATCGTGACTGACGCCCCCCACGCCCCCGTCCTGCTGGCCGAGGTGATCGAGGCCCTGGCGCCCGCACCCGGCGATGTCGTGATCGATGCCACCTTCGGCGCCGGCGGCTATACCCGCGCCATCCTGAAGACCGGCGCCCAGGTCGTCGCCCTGGATCGCGACCCGACGGTCCAGCCGCACGCCGACGCCGTCGCCAGCGACTTCCCTGGCCAGTTCCAGCTGATCCGCACGCCCTTCTCGGGTCTGGCTCAGGCGTTCGCCGACAGCGGCAAGGCGAAGCTGGACGGCGCCGTCTTCGACATCGGCGTCTCGTCGATGCAGTTGGATCAGGCCGAGCGCGGCTTCTCCTTCATGCGCGACGGTCCGCTGGACATGCGCATGTCCGATGAAGGCGCGACCGCCGCCGATATCGTCAACACCTGGGACCACGGTCCCCTGGCCCACATCTTCAAACTGTATGGCGAGGAGCGCCAGTCGGGCCGCGTCGCCACCGCCATCCTGCGTCGCCGCGCTGAACAGCCGTTCACCCGCACCCTGGATCTGGCCGAGGTGATCGAAAAGGCTCTGGGCGGCCGTCGCGGCGCGCCCATCCATCCGGCGACGCGCGTGTTCCAGGCCCTGCGCATCGCGGTCAATGACGAACTGGGCGAGCTGGAACGCGGTCTGGAGGCGGCCGAGGCGACGCTCGCCCCCGGTGGACGCCTCGCCGTCGTCACCTTCCATTCGCTGGAAGACCGCATCGTCAAGGCCTTCCTGACCGAGCGCACGGGCAACAGCCCGGCCGGTTCGCGTCATGCGCCGATGGCCGTCGATTTGCGCAAGCCCAGCTTCACGCTTCAGTTCAAGGGCGCGCGCGAGGCGGGCGAGGAAGAGCGTTCCACCAACCCGCGCGCCCGTTCGGCCAAGCTGCGCGCCGCCGTGCGCACCGACGCCCCGGCCTGGGGTCGGATCGATGGGAGAGCGGCGGCATGACCACGGCGCCCTTCTTCACCTATTCCCGCACCGCCCTTCAGCGTCTGTTCGACTGGAAGGTGCGTGGCGTGCGCTGGGTCGAGATCATCGGCGTGGCCTTGGTCGCGATCATGATCGTGTCGGTCTATGCCGCCAAGGCCGCCGCCGCGCGTGAAAGCAGCCGCATCGCCCAGATTGAACAGGACATCCGCGAGAACGGACAGCGCGTCCGCCTGCTGCGCGCCGAGGTCGCTCGCCTGGAGCAGCCCGCCCGTCTGGAAAGCCTGTCGCGCCAGATCGGCATGGCCCCCGTCGCGGTCGCCCGTCAGGCCAAGGAAGGTCAACTGACCGCCCTTAAACCCGTCCCCGCTCAACCCGCCGCGTCCGCGCCTGCGGCCGCGCCGGCGCCCGCCGCCGTAGCCGACGACGCGCCCGTTCCCACGCCCTCGCCGGAGCCGGCGCAATGAGCGTTCAGGATCATCGCTATCATCGCCCCGCGCCGGGCGCCGATTTCCAGGAACGACTGCAAGGCCGCCTGTCGCCCTTCTGGCGCTGGCTTACGGAACTGGTCTGGCGGCTGGAGCACGGCTTCGAGCGCGCCCGCGCCGACGCCCGCCCGGAAGAGGACACCCGCGTCCGCATCTTCCTGATCCTGATCGTCTTTTCCTGCGTCTTCGGCGGCCTGGCCATCGGCGCATCGTATAAGGCCCTGTTCGCCCCGGCCAACGGCTTGGGACGCGGCGTCAATCCGAACGCCCTGGTGCGCGGCGACCTGACGGACCGCAATGGCGAACTGCTGGCCACCAACATCGTCCACTACGGCCTCTACATCGACCCGGCCGAGATCTGGGATCGCGATCTGGCCTATCGCCAGATCCGCCGCGCCCTGCCGCGCATCTCGGCCGAGCGTCTGAAGAAGGTGCTGGGCGGCGACCGTCGTCTGATCGCCCTGACTGGCCTGACGCCTCAGGAAAAGGCCGCCGTCCACGACCTGGCGCTGGGCGGCGTCACCTTCGAGCCCGAGGACCGTCGCGCCTATCCGTTGGGAACCTCGGCCGTCCATCTGATCGGCGACGCCGACACGGGCGGGCAGGGCGTCTCGGGCGCCGAACTGGCCTTCAACGACGAGATCCGCGCGGCGGGTCAGCGCGGCGAGGCCTTCCCCCTGTCCATCGACCTGCGCGTGCAGGGCGTGCTGGAAAACGAACTCGCCGCCGCCGCGATCAAGAACCAGGCCAAGGGCGCCGTCGGCATCGTCACCGACGTCCAGACCGGCGAGGTGCTGGGCATGGCGTCCTGGCCGACCTTCAACTCGGCCGATCGCGGCGCCGCGCCCGACGGCGCCACCCTGAACCGCGCCGTCTCGGGCCACTACGAAATGGGCTCGGTGTTCAAGACCTTCACCGTCGCCGCCGGCCTCGACACCGGCCGGGCCGACATGAACACCCTGTTCGACGCCTCCCAGGCCTTCCAGATCGGCGACCGCAAGATCAAGGACTTCCACGCCCAGAACCGGGTGATGACGCTGGAAGAGGTCTATCTGCACTCCTCCAACATCGGCACGTCGCAGCTGGCGGTGCAGATGGGTCCCAACACCATGCGCGACTATTTCCGCCGCCTGGGCCTGCTGGACGCCGCCAAGATCGAGCTGAAGGAATCGGCCAAGCCGGTCGTGCCGCGTCGCTGGGACAACTCGACCCTGGCGTCGCTGTCCTTCGGCTACGGCATCATGATCACCCCGGCCCAGATGGTTCAGGCCATGGGCGCCCTGACCAATGGCGGTCGGATGATCCCGCTGTCGCTGCGCAAGGGCGGCGCCCGCAACGTCCAGCCGCAACAGGTCGTCACCGAAGAGACCTCGCGCGCCATTCTCGACCTGCTGCGTCGCAACGTCGTCAAGGGTTCGGGCGGTTTCGCCGACGCGCCGGGCCTGCGGGTCGGCGGCAAGACCGGCTCGGCCAACAAACTGGTCGGCGGTCGCTATGACCCCAGCCACGCCCTGGGCTCCTTCGCGGCGGTCTTCCCCGTCGATGGCCCGCTGAACGGCAAGCGCTACGCCATCCTGATCGTGATGGACGAGCCGGGGACCTATCCCAAGACCGGCGCCTATGTCGCTGCGCCCGCTGTGCACAATATCGCGGACCGCATCGCCGGCTTCCTGGGCGTCGAACGCCGCGACGACCGCTGGCGCACGGCCTCGGGCGAGAAGATCCCGCAGTATCAAGACGTAGCGGGGGACGGGCTTTGAGCGCGCTTCACCTGTCCGACCTGCTGCGCCGCGACGTGTCCTCGGACCCCGTCATCACCGGCGTCACCGCCGACAGCCGCAAGGTTTCGCCCGGCGCCCTGTTCGTCGCCCTGCCGGGCACGGCCGCCGACGGCCGCGCCTTCATCCCCCAGGCGCTGGCGCAAGGCGCGGCTGCGGTTCTGGCCCCGACCGACACGCCGGATGGCGCGGCGCCCGTTCTGGTCACCTCGGGCGACGTGCGCCGGGCCTACGCCATCGCCGCGCGCGGCTTCTACGGCGCTCAGCCCAAGACCTGCGTCGCCGTCACCGGCACCAACGGCAAGACCTCAGTCGCCACCTTCTGCCGGCAGATCTGGGCCGGGATCGGCCACAAGTCCGCCAGCATGGGCACGCTGGGCGTCATCGGCCAGAAGGGCGTCAAGACCTACGCCCTGACCGGCCCCGGCCTGACCAGCCCCGACGCCGCCGAGGCCGCGCGCCTGATGGCCGAACTGGCCGCCAAGGACGTGACCCACGTCGCGCTGGAGGCCTCGTCTCACGGCATCGATCAGCGCCGCCTGGACGGGGTCGCCTTGAAGGCCGCCGCCTTCACCAACCTGACCCAGGACCACCTCGATTATCACGGCACCATGGCGGACTACCGCGCCGCCAAGATGCGCCTGTTCGAAACCCTGCTGCCGCGCGGCCGCACCGCCGTGCTGAACGCCGATTCCGACGCCTATTCGGTCTTCGCGTCGGCCTCGATCATGGCGGGCCTGGGCGTCATGGGCGTGGGCGAGCGCGGTCGCGACCTGACCCTGATCGGCCGTCGCGCGACGCCTGAGGGCCAGCGTCTGACCATCGACGTGCGCGGCGACATCCGCGAAATCCTGCTGCCCCTGGCTGGCGCGTTTCAGGCGTCCAACGCCCTGGTGGCGGCCGGCCTGTGCATCGCCGCCGGTGATCCCGCCGACGCCATCATCGGCGCACTGGAAGGCCTGACCGGGGCGCAAGGCCGCCTCCAACGCATCGACGGCGGGCAGGAAGGCCGGGGAGAGGTCTATGTCGACTACGCCCACACGCCCGACGGGCTTGAGACGGTTCTGAACGCGCTGCGTCCGCACGCGACGGGCCGCCTGATCGTCGTCTTCGGCGCCGGCGGCGATCGCGATCGTGGCAAGCGTCCCCTGATGGGCGAGATCGCCGGGCGTCTGGCCGACATCGCCATCGTCACCGACGACAATCCGCGTTCCGAAGACGCCGCCGCCATCCGCGCCCAGGTCCGCGCCGGCTGCCCGGACGGGATCGAGATCGGCGACCGCCGCGCCGCCATCGAGGCCGCCGTCGAAATGATGCGTGACGGGGATGTGGTGGTCATCGCCGGAAAAGGGCATGAACAGGGTCAGATCGTCGCGGGCGTGACCCACCCCTTCGACGACGCCACTGTCGCGTCCGAGGCCCTGTCTCTCTATGCCTGAACACTCCGCCCGCCCGCTCTGGTCGGCCGCCGAAGTCGCCGCCGCCACGGGCGGCGTGCTGCAGGGCGACGACCGCCCGATCACGGGCCTGACCTACAACAGCCGCGAGATCGTCCCCGGCGATCTGTTCCTTGCGCTCAAGGGCGAACGCGACGGGCATCAGTTCGCCAGCGGCGCCTTCGCATCGGGCGCTGCGGCCGCCCTGGTCGAACACCCGGTTGAAGGCGGCCCTTGCGTCGTCGTGCCCGACACCTTGCGCGGCCTCGAAGCCCTGGGCGTCGCCGCCCGCGAGCGCGCGCCCCATGTGAAGCGCGGCGCCGTCACCGGCAGCGTCGGCAAGACCAGCGTCACCCAGGCGATCAAGGCGGGCCTTGATCTGGCGGGTTCAGCGCATGGCTCGATCAAGAGCTACAACAACCACATCGGCGTGCCCCTGACCCTGGCCCGGATGCCGGCCGAGACCCAGCGCGCCGTGTTCGAGATCGGCATGAATGCGCCCGGCGAGATCGCGCCGCTGTCGCGCTTCGTCGCCCCCCACGCCGCCTGCGTCACCACGGTCGGTCCGGTCCATATCGAGGCCTTCGCGGACGGCGAGGCCGGGGTCGCGCGTGAAAAGGCGACCATCTTCCAAGGTCTGGTCCCGGGCGGTGCGGCCGTGGCGAACGGCGACGTCGCCTTCTCGGCTGTCCTGTGCGACGCGGCCAAGGCGGTCGGCGCGCGCCTGCTGACTTTTGGATCTGACGCCGGCCATGACGCCCGCCTGCTGGACTTCCGGCCGGACGCCGAAGGCGCGGCGGTCGCCGCCGAACTGTTCGGGCGACGCATCGACTATCGCCTGGCCCAGTCCGGCGCCCACTGGGGCCTGAACAGCCTGTGCGTTCTCTTGATGCTCGACGCCCTGGACGTAACGCTGGAGACGGGCCTGGAGGCCCTCGCGGGGTTCCAGCCTCTGGCCGGACGCGGCCAGACCCGCACGGTCACGACGCCACACGGCGCCTTCACCCTAATCGACGAAAGCTACAACGCCAATCCGCTGTCCATGGTCGCCGGGTTCAAGACCCTGGGCGCGCGCTCGACCTCGGGCCGCCGCGTGGTGGTGCTAACCGACATGCTGGAGCTGGGCGAGCAGAGCCGCGACCTGCATGAAGGCCTCGCCGGCCCCATCGACGCCGCCGGCCTCGACCTGGTCCACGCCGCCGGCCCCGAGATGCGCTGGCTGTACGACGCGCTTCCGGTCTCGCGACGCGGCGTCTGGCGCGCGACGGCGGCGGAACTGGCGGCCGAGGCGGCCCTGCTGGTCGCGCCCGGCGACATCGTCATGGTCAAGGGTTCGAACGGCTCCAAGGCCTCGCTGGTGGCCAAGGCGCTCGCCGACCTTCAAGGCCGCGACACGACGCCCACGACGCGATAGGGAAGCCGAATGTTTTACCTGCTCTATCTCTACTACGCCGACGTGGCGCACCAGTATCCGCTGTTGAACCTGGTTCAGTACCAGACGGTGCGCGTGGCCCTCGCCATGGCCACCGCCATGATCGTCGCCGTCGCCATGGGCAGCCGCTTCATCAACTGGATCCGCGCCAAACAGGGCCGGGGCCAGCCGATCCGCGACGATGGCCCGGTGTCCCACCTGTCCAAGGTCGGCACCCCGACCATGGGCGGTCTGATGATCCTGGCCGGCATCGGCGTGGCGGTGCTGCTCTGGGGCGACCTGACCAACCCCTACATCTGGATCGTCAGCTTCGTGACGGCGGCCTTCGGCGTGCTGGGCTTCATCGACGACTACGCCAAGGTGACGAAACAGACCTCGGCCGGCCTGACCTCCAAGCAGAAGCTCCTGGCCCAGACCGTCGTCGCCGTCGTCGCCGGCGTCCTGACCGTGCTTTGGATGACGGTGTCGCCAACCTCACCGGGGCTCGAGACGTCGATCGCCTTCCCCTTCTTCAAGGCCGTGCTGCTGAATATCGGCTGGTTCTATGTGGCGTTCGCGGCCTTCACCATCGTCGGCTTCTCCAATGCGGTGAACCTGACCGACGGTCTGGACGGCCTGGCGACCGTGCCGGTGATGATGGCGGCGGGCGCGTTCGGCGTGATCAGCTACCTCGCCGGCAACTTCGTCTTCGCCCAGTATCTTCAGGTCCACCACGTGCCTGGCGCGGGTGAACTGGCCATCTTCTGCGCGGCCATGATCGGCGGCGGCGCGGGCTTCCTCTGGTACAACGCCCCGCCGGCCAAGATCTTCATGGGCGACACGGGTTCGCTGGCTCTGGGCGGCGCGCTGGGCGCCATCGCCGTCACCACCAAGCACGAACTGGTTCTGGGCATCGTCGGCGGCCTGTTCGTCATGGAGGCCGCCTCGGTCATGATCCAGGTCGGCTATTACAAGCTGACGAAGAAGCGCATCTTCCTGATGGCGCCGGTCCACCACCATTTCGAAAAGATGGGCTGGCCGGAATCCACCGTCGTCATCCGCTTCTGGATCATCGCCGGCGCCCTGGCCTTGCTGGGCCTGTCGACGCTGAAGCTGCGCTGATCCGATGATCCCCGTTCCCGGCTTTGAAGGCAGGCGGGTCGCGGTCTTCGGCCTGGGACGGTCGGGGATCACGGCCGCGCGCGCCCTTCAGGCCGGGGGCGCGGTCCCGATCCTGTGGGACGACGGCGAGGCCGGCCGCGCGCAGGCCAAAGCCGAGGGCTTTACGGTCGAGGACCTGGCTGCCGCCGAGTGGTCCGACTTCGCCGCCCTGGTCCTGTCGCCCGGCGCGCCGCTGACCCATCCCAGGCCCCACTGGACCGTGGACCTGGCCCGCGCGGCCGGCGTGCCCGTCGTCGGCGACATCGAACTGTTCGCCCGCGCCCTGGCCGGCCGGCCGAAGGATCAGCGGCCGCGCGTCGTCGCCATCACCGGCACGAACGGCAAGTCCACCACCACCGCGCTGATCGGCTGGGTGCTGAAGTCGGCGGGCCTGACCGTCCACGTCGGCGGCAATATCGGCGTCGGCGTCCTGGCCTTGCCCGAACCGACGCCCGACGCCGTCTATGTGATCGAGGTCTCCAGCTATCAGCTGGACCTCACCACGACCTTCGCCCCCGACGTCGCCATCCTGACCAACATCAGCCCCGACCACCTGGACCGCCACGGCGGCATGGACGGCTATGTGGCTGCCAAGCGCCGGATTTTCGCAAATCCAGGCCCATCACGCGCCAGCGCCGCGATGGTTAGCATCGATGACGAGTGGAGCCACTGGATCGCGGATCAGATTTGCGATGACTGGTCGCTCGCTTGCGTCAGCAATCGAGCAGCGCTGGACTTTTCTCGACAGCCGCTAAACGGATTCATCAGCGGCTTCGGTTTCCGAGCAGTAGATGGCGTTCTTTCGCAAGAAGGCAGGGATACTGTGATCATAACCGATCTCGCCGCCGCCCGTTCGTTGCCCGGCCGTCACAATGCTCAGAACGCTGCGTTCGCATATGGGACAGCACGGCGGCTGGGCGTCTCGCACGACGCGGCCGTCGCCGGCCTGCTGTTCTTCCCCGGCCTGGCCCACCGCATGGAGGCGGTCGGCCGCCTCGGCTCCGTGCGGTTCATCAACGATTCCAAGGCCACCAACGCCGACGCGGCGCGTCAGGCCCTGGCCTCCTATCCGTCCGTCTTCTGGATCGCCGGCGGTGTGCCTAAGGCCGGCGGCATCGCGGACCTCGCCGACCTCTTTCCCCGCATCGCCAAGGCCTATCTGATCGGCGACGCGGCCCCTGCCTTCGCCGAAACACTTGCTGACACGCCCCACGTCATCGCCCACACCCTCGACGCCGCCGTGGCCGCCGCCGCCGCCGATGCAGCCTCGGCCGGCGGCGACCAGATCGTCCTTCTGTCCCCCGCCTGCGCCAGCTTCGATCAGTTCAAGGACTTCGAGGCGCGCGGCGAGGCCTTCCGCGCCGCCGTCCTGGCCCTCGGCGCCGTCTCGGAAACCGCGTCATGAGCGCTCCATACACCCCCGCCTTTTCCCGTAATGACCAAAGCCATGTGGCCCAGTGGTTCTGGACCGTGGATCGCGGCCTGCTGGGCGCGGCGCTCGCGCTGATGGCCCTGGGCGTCGCGCTTAGCTTCGCCTCCAGCCCCGCCGCCATCCTGGCCGATGAATCGATCACCGACCCCTTCCACTATTCCTGGCGGATGATGGTCTTCTCGGGCGTGGGGCTCAGCATCATGCTGACGACCTCGCTGATGTCGCCGCGCGGCGTGCGACGGATCGCCGTCCTGGCCCTGTTCGGCGCCATCGTCGTGATGATGGCCTTGCCGTTCATCGGCGACACGGTGAAGGGGGCCGCCCGCTGGGTGAACTTCGGCCCCTTCAGTCTGCAACCGTCCGAGTTCGCCAAGCCCGGCTTGATCGTCTTCGCCGCCTGGATGTTCGCCGAGGCGCAAAAGGGGCAGGGGGTGCCCGGCGTCACCATCGCGTTTGGTTTCTATGCGCTGACCGTCTCGCTGCTGCTGATCCAGCCCGACATCGGCCAGACGCTTCTGATCACCACCACCTTCATGGCCGTCTTCTTCATGGCGGGCGTGCCGTTCAAATGGATGGCGGTTCTGGCCAGCCTGGGCATGGCGGGGCTGGTGTCGCTGTATTTCGTCTTCGGCCACATGCGCGACCGCCTCAGCCGCTTCTTCTCGCCCGAGACCACCGACACCCACCAGATCGACAGCGCGTCCGAGGCCATTCGCGCCGGCGGCCTGCTGGGCCGGGGGATCGGCGAGGGCGTGATGAAGCGCCGCGTGCCCGACCTGCACACCGACTTCATCTATTCCGTCGGCGCCGAGGAGTTCGGCCTGATCCTCAGCCTGATCATGATCAGCCTCTACGCCTTCATCGTCATTCGCGGCATGCGCCGGGCCATGAAGCTGACCGATCCGTTCGAGCAGACGGCGGCGGCGGGCCTGTTCATGCTGATCGGGCTTCAGGCCTGCATCAACGTCGCGGTGAACCTGAACCTGATCCCGACCAAGGGCATGACGTTGCCCTTCATCAGCTATGGCGGCTCCTCCATGCTGGCCATGGGGCTGACCATGGGCTTTGCGCTCGCCCTGACGCGACGCAGACCCGGCGCCTACGAACCCGGCGCCAGCCTGACCATGGGCCGGCGGTTGCTGTAGTTCTCTTTCGTCCCCGCGCGAAGGAGGACGAAAGAGCGATTAGCTAGCCTTCTTTGACGAAAACATCCGTATGATTTCCTTCGCTTACCGCTCGCGATCGACCGTCTCCTGCCCACGCTGCAAAACCGTGCGATCCTGTCGCCGCCCCATTCCTCGCCGCACCGTTCCTGGCCGACATTAGACAGATTAGACGAATTAGACGGTGTTTTTGCCTGCCCACCGTCTGAACTTCAGACTATTCAGCCCCTCTTTTTCGGAGCCTCGCCCATGACCAAGCTCTGCGTCGTCGCCGCCGGCGGCACCGGCGGCCATATGTTCCCGGCCGAGGCGCTGGCGCGCGAGATGGCGGCGCGCGGCTGGCGCGTGGTCCTGGCGACCGATCATCGGGGCGAACAATACGCCCACGCCTTTCCGGCCGAGGAACGGCTGGCGCTTGACGCCGCCACCGGCTCGGGCCCGCTGGGCCTGATCAAGGCCGGCGTCGCCATCTTCAAGGGCGTGGTTCAGGCGCGAACGGCCTTCGACCGGCTGGGCGCCGACATCGTCGTCGGCTTCGGCGGCTATCCGTCCGCCCCGGCCCTGGTCGCCGCCGTCACGTCCCAGCGACCGACGGTGATCCATGAACAGAACGCGGTCCTGGGCCGCACCAACCGCATCCTGGCCCCCTATGTCGGTCAGGTCGCCTCGTCCTTCCCGACGCTGGAACGCGCGCCGGCCAAGGTCCAGGGCCGCTCCCACGTCGTCGGCTCGCCGGTGCGGTCCGAGATCCGCGCCCTGTTCGACCGCCCCTATGTCGCGCCCGCCGCCGACGGTCCGATCCATGTGCTGGTCACCGGCGGCAGCCAGGGCGCCCGCATCCTGTCCGAGACCACGCCCCGCGCGCTGGCCGCCCTGCCGGAAGCCCTGCGACGTCGGCTGAAGGTGCAGCAGCAGTCCCGCCCCGAAACGCTGGAGGCCGCGCGTCAAATCTATCTGGAGGCCGGGATCGAGGCCGAGGTCGCCCCCTTCTTCCGCGACATGGCTGAACGGCTGTCCAGGGCCCATCTGGTCGTCGGCCGCTCCGGCGCCTCGACCTGCGCCGAACTGGCGGTCGCAGCCCTGCCGTCCGTCCTGATCCCGCTGAAGATCGCCACCGACGACCACCAGCGCCTGAACGCCAAGGCCCTGACCGATGCGGGCGCGGCCGAGGTCATCCTGGAAGACGACCTGACCGTCGATCGCCTGGCCTCGACCCTGACCGGCGTCCTGTCCGACCCGGCGCGCCTGTCGGCCATGTCCGCCGCCGCCCGCAGCGTCGCCATCCCCGACGCCGCCCAACGCCTGGCCGACCTCGTCGAGGCGACGGCTCAACCGCAAAGGCCCTGACGCGTTAGGAAGCTCATGCCTCCCGAAATCATCGCCGTCACCCGCCAGATCCGCGCCCTGTGGCACCGGTTCGACTGGCTGCCCGAATGGGCGGTCATCGGCCTGGTCCTGCTGGTCTTCGTCGGCGGCGGCTGGCTGACGCACAAGATCGTCTTCGCCATCCTGCGTCGCGTCGTTCGGAACAAGGATCTCTTCTGGCGCGGCGTGGTCGAACGCGCCCGGGTCAAGCTGCGCGTTCTGATCATCATCATCGGCATCGGCATCGGCGTGACCGTCTCGCCGATGGATCCCGGCCCGTCCGAGGATATCCGCAGCGCTCTGCTGTTCCTGTTCATCCTGACCCTCGGCTGGATGGCGTCGGGCGTGCTCGACATGTGGTCGGTCATGCACCTCAAGCGGTACAATATCGCTGTCGAGGACAATCTGCTCGCCAGGAAGCACCTGACCCAGACCCGCATCCTGCAGCGGGTGGCCAAGGTCGTGCTGTTCATCGTCACGGTGGGCCTGGCCCTGATGACCATCGCCGGCTTCCGTCAGTGGGGCGTCAGCCTGCTGGCCTCGGCCGGCGTCGTCGGCATCATCGCCGGTCTGGCGCTTCAGCCGATCCTGACGAACATGGTCGCCGGCATCCAGATCGCCCTGACCCAGCCCATCCGCCTGGACGACGCCGTCATCGTCGAGAACGAGTGGGGCAATGTCGAGGAGATCACCTCGACCTATGTGGTGGTCAAGCTGTGGGACTGGCGCCGGATGGTGCTGCCCCTGTCCTACTTCATCACCAAGCCCTTCCAGAACTGGACGCGCGAGAACGCCCGCCTGATCGGAGTCGCCTTCTTCTACGTCGATTACGAAGCGCCCATCGACCGGCTGCGCACTGCCTTCGAGGGCATCGTCAAGGCGTCCAAACACTGGGACGGCGACGTGCAGGTGATGCAGGTCACCGACATCACCGAACGCGTGCTTCAGTTGCGCTGCCTGGCCAGCGCCCGCTCGGCCCCGGTCGCCTTCGACCTGCGCTGCGAGATCCGCGAGAAGCTGATGGCCTTCATGCGCGACGAATGCCGCGATGCCCTGCCGCGCGACCGTATCGAATGGCCGCAAGGGTCCGACAAGCCCGCCGAGGGGACGGTCAGTCCGCCAGCGCCCTTTGTCCCTGGCTGATGGCCTGCTCCAGCGTCAGCGCCTGGGCCGGCCGTTCGACCCGGCAGGCGATGGCCAGCAGCTCGGCTGCATCCCCGCCCGGCGCGGCGTCATAGGCCGGGGCGGCGTCCGGCGTCGCCGGCCCTTCCGTCCCGTCCGCCTTCAAGGAGGAGAAGTCCAACCGATCCGCCGTCCTCGCGCGACAGTCGAACGCCCACCGCGACCAGCCCCCGACATAGGTCACGTCTCCGACCTTGAACCCGGCCTCGGTCACCTGCAGTTCCCGCATCCGCGCCACGTCGCCCTCGCGTTCGATCGAGGCCGCGTCGGCATAGATGGCGAACCGTCCCACGCCGGTCGGGAGCAGCTGCGGATCGGCGAGCGCGAGCAGCAGGGCGATCATGCGACCAGGGTCTCCGCCTGTTTCAGGTCCACGCTGACCAGCTGGCTCATGCCGCGTTCGGGCATGGTCACGCCGTACAGCCGGTCCATCCGGCTCATGGTCACGGGGTTGTGGGTGATGACGATGAAGCGGGTGTCGGTGCGGCTGCGCATCTCGTGCAGCATCCGGCAGAAGCGGTCCACGTTGGCGTCGTCCAGCGGCGCGTCCACCTCGTCCAGCACGCAGACCGGCGCGGGGTTGGCCAGGAAGACGCCGAAGATCAGGGCCGCCGCCGTTAGGGCCTGTTCGCCGCCGCTCATCAGGCTCATGACCGACAACCGCTTGCCGGGCGGGCAGGCGTAGATTTCCAGCCCCGCCTCCAGCGGGTCGTCGCTCTCGACCAGTTTCAGCTCGGCCTGGCCCCCGCCGAACAAGGCCTCGAACAGGGTCTTGAAGTTGGCGTTGATCACGTCGAACGCCGCCACAAGCCGCTCACGGCCCTCGGCGTTCAGCTCGTCGATGCCGTCGCGCAGCTTGGCGATCGCCTGGGTCAGGTCGATCCGTTCCGACTTCATGCTGTTCAGCCGCTCGCCGTATTCGACCGCCTCGTCCTCGGCGCGCAGGTTGACGGCGCCCAAGGCCTCGCGTTCGCGCTCCAGCCCGTAGAGCAGGCTCTCGGCGCCGGCGGCGTCTGGCGGGCGGGCGATGGCGTCGTCGGTCAGCTTCTGACCCAGCTCCTGCGGCGACATCTGCGCCGTCTCGCGCAGGGTGGTCTCGGCCTCGGCCAGCTTCTCGGCGGCGGCCTCGGCGCGGGCGGACAGGCCGGCGCGCGCCTCGCGGGCCTGCGACGCGGCGGTTTCGGCGGCGCGCGACGCGCGGTCGGCCTCGGTCGCCTCGGTTTCGGCGACGGTCATGGCGTCCGACGCCGCCTGTTTCCTCTGCTCGGCGGCGACCAGCGTGTCCAGCAGCTTGCCGCGCTGCTCGGCGAAGCCCTGGGGCGCGACCTCGGCCTGCTTCAGCAGGGCGGCGGTCCGGTCGGCGTCCTTGGCCAAGGCGGCGACGCGGCCGGCGCTGTCCTTGGATCGCGTCACCCAGCCTTCGCGCGCGCGGGTCAGGCTGCCCAGCCGCTGCTCGCGGCCCTGACGATCGCGGGCCTCGGCGTCACGGTCCGACCGGGCGGTCTGGGCCGCAGTGCGGGCGGCGTCGGCCGTGGCGCGGGCGGCGGTCAGCTCGTCGCGCAGGCCGGCGATCGTCTCGGACGGGGCGTCGGGGGTCTGGGCGGCGTCCAGGGCCGCTTGCGCCTCGGCTGCGTCGGCCGCCAGCCGGCTCACGGTGTCGTCCAGCGCCTGGGCGCGGGCCTCGCGGCGGGCCTGCTCGCGGGCCAGGGTTTCCACGCGGTCGCGGGCGGCGGTCACGGCCTTTTCGGCGGCGAAGGGCTTCAAGCGTGCGGCCTTGACCTTCTCTTCGGCGGCGCGGAAGGCTTCCGTCGCCGACTTCTGGGCGGCCTGGGCCTGATCCAGGGCGGGCTTGCCCTTGTCGATCTCGGCCTCAAGCTCGGCCAGGCGCGTGCGCTGGGCCAGCCGCACGGCGGCCGGGCGCGGCGCGTCGGCGCGGCTGACGAATCCGTCCCAGCGATAAAGGTCGCCCTCGACCGTCACCAGGCGCGCGCCGGGAGGCAGAAGTCCCGCCAGCCGGGCCGCCTCGGCCTTCGGCGCCACACCGCACAGAGCGAGGCGAGCGGTCAGCTGTTCCGGGGCCCGGACATGGTCGGAAAGGGGCGCGATCCCGGCGGGCCAGGACGGGGAGGGCGCGTTTGCCCCAGCCCAATAGGCGGCGGCGCGGGCGTCCAGCGCCGCGTCCAGATCGTCGCCTAGGGCGGCGGCGAGGGCGGCCTCGTAGCCCTTGTCGGCGCGGACCTTGTCCAAGGCGGGGGGATGGTCGCGCTTGCCGGTGACCAGCAGTTGGGCCAGGCCGCGCGCCTCGGTCTGAAGCCGGCCCAACCGGTCCTCTGCGGCGCGGGCGGCGGTGCGGGCCTCTTGTTCGGCGCGGGCCAGGTCGCCGCGTGTGGCCTCAGCGGCCTCGACGGCGTCGCGCGCCGCGGCGAGGTCGGCCTGCGCGGCTTCCAGCGCCTGGCGGGCGGTTTCCAACTCGGGCGTTTCCAGCGGCCCCAGAGCCTCGCGCTCGCGGCGGGCCTGATCATGCTGGGCGATGACGCGGGCCAGTCGAGTCTCGGCGTCGCGTTTGCGGGCTGTCTCGGCGTTGGCGCGGGCCTCGACGGCGGCCAGCATACCCGCCAGCCGTTCGACCTCGACGTCGGCGGCCTTGCGGGCGTCCTCAGCGGCGGTCAGAGCCTTGTCCAGTTCGGGACCGCGTTCGGGGGCGCCGGCGATCTCGGCCTTCAGCCGGGCCAGTTCGTTGTCGAGCCGGTCCAGTTCGCGCTGGGCGTCGGCGGCCATGCCGTCTTCGCGCGCGGCGTCGGCGGCGATGCGGACGGCCTCGGCCTTGAGGCGATCCACTTCCGCGCGGGCGGCCTGTTCAGCCATGTCCAGCCGATCGCGCTCCAAGCTGGCGCGATGCAGCAGCGCGGAGGCGACGGCGTCTTCTTCCCGCGCGGGCTTCAGGGCTTCCTGGGCGGACAGGGCGGCCGTCTGGGCGGCGGCGGCGGCGGTCGTGGTATCGGCCACCGCCCGGTCGGCCTCGCGCAGTTCGGCGGCGGCGGCCTCTGCGGCCAGGCGCGCGTCGTTCCAGCGCACATAGAGCAGGGCGGCCTGAAGGGCGCGGATCTCTGCTGAGATCTTCTTGTATTTCTCGGCCTGACGGGCTTCGCGCTTCAGCCGGTTCAGCGCCGTCTCCAACTCGCGGCCGATGTCGTCCAGCCGGTCCAGATTGGTCTCGGCGGCCTTGAGGCGCAGCTCGGCCTCGTGCCGACGGGTGTGCAGACCGGCGACGCCGCCCGCCTCTTCCAGGATGCGCCTGCGGTTCTGCGGCTTGGCGGCGATCAGTTCCGAGATCTGGCCCTGACGCACCAGGGCGGGCGAGTTGGCGCCGGTCGAGGCGTCGGCGAACAGCAGCTGCACATCGCGCGCGCGCACCTCCTTGCCGTTGATGCGGTAGGTCGAGCCCTGGCCCCGGTCGATGCGGCGCGACACCTCCAGCATGGGGCTGTCGGTAAAGGGTTGGGGCGCGCGGCGCTGCGCATTGTCGATGGTCAGGCTGACTTCGGCGTGGCTGCGCGGGGGACGGCCGGCGGCCCCTGCGAAGATGACGTCGTCCATGCCCTGGCCGCGCATGGCCTTGGCCGAATTGGCGCCCATCACCCAGCGCAGGCTTTCAAGGACGTTGGACTTGCCGCAGCCGTTCGGGCCGACGACGCCGGTCAGGCCGGATTCGATGTGCACCTCCGCCGGATCGACGAACGACTTAAAGCCGACGAGCCGGAGGCGCTGGAACTGCATCGTCCTGGCGGACTACCGAAGCAGCGGATCGATGGCGGCCGACAGGGCCTCCAGCGAATGCTCCATCACCATCGTCCCGTTGACGAAGAAGGTGGGCGTGCCGGTGACGCCGGCGGCGCGCGCGCCTTCGATCTGGGCGTCGAGGGCCGTACGGATGGTCGGGCCGTTCAAGCAGGCTTCGATCTGCTCGCGAGTCTTGCCGCTGGCGGCGATGCCGGCCGCGAACCAGGGCTGGGCGCCCGTGGTCTGCAGGTTGGCCTGATCGCGCATGAAGACAGCCGCCACGTCAAAATAGCGTTCGGGCGCGGCGCACAGGGCGACCGCAGCTGCGGCGGCGGCGACATTGGCGGGCGCGGTCGGCAGGTTGCGGTGAACCAGCCGGACCTTGCCGGTGTCGATATATTTGGCCTTGAAGGCCGGCAGCACGGTGTTGTGGAAGTCCGCACAGTGCGAGCAGGTGAAGGACGCGTATTCAATCACCGTGACCGGCGCATTCGCCCGACCCAGGATATGATCCTGGGCCGTGACGGGCGGGGGCGCATCGGCGGCGAGCGCCGGCGTCGCCAAACCGCCGGTCAGGGCGGCGACGGCGAAACCGGCGGCGATGAAGGCGCGTCGCATCATCTGATTTGGCCTCGGTTACTTGGCCAGGGCCGCGTCGATGGCGGTGGACAGGTCGGCCAGGCTGGCGCCTTCGCCGCCGGGCGAGATGACCTGGGTTTCGTTGACGTAGAAGGCCGGGGTGCCGGTCACGCCTTGGGCGCGCGCGGCCTGCACGCGCTTCTCCATGGCGGCGACGGCGTCCTTGTCGGTGACGCAGTCGTTGAACTGCTGCTCGGACAGGCCAGCGGCCTGGGCGGTGCGCAGCAGCCAGTCGCGCGGCGAGGATGTCAGCATGTCCTGCTGCGTCGCCATCAGCTGGTGAACCACATCGAAGTACTTGTCCGGACCGGCGCAGCGCGCGACCAGGAAGCCGGCGGTGGCGGCGTCGACCGGCGGGGTCGGCAGTTCGCGGAAGACGTAGCGGACCTTGTTGGTGTCGACGTACTTGGCCTTGAACGCCGGCCAGGTGTTCTTCTGCCACAGGGCGCAGTGGGGGCAGGTGACCGAGGCGTATTCGACCACGGTGACCTTGGCGCCTTCGGGCGCGCCCAGACCCATGTCGCCTTCCGCCGCACCCTTGGCGCCGCCGCCGCAGGCCGCCAAAGCCATGGTCGCCAGTGCGGCGCCGGTGATGGCCGCACGACGGCTCATGCGGGCGAAGCGGGATTCAGTGTCGGCCATGAAGGTTCCTCGGATCGGATCGTTGGCGATGATCGCGCGATTCCCCGGGAATGGCGCAACCCTGAACTAGTCTGGAACAGGTGCGGCGAAGTTTTGTCAACAGCGCCTTATCCGCGTGCCCACGCCCGATCGATCGCCGGTGCGGGGATGAAACTTTGCGGCCTGTCCTGGCGGGGCGGCGGATCGCTTATGCCCTGCTGAATGAAGCGCATCGCCGACAGCAGGCCGGACCGTGAGAAGGGCTTGGGGATCACGCCGTGCGCGCCCAGGAAGTCCTCGGGGATCATCTTGGGGTTTGCCGTCAGAAAGACGACGGCTGTGGACGGCCAGCGATCCTTGATCAGGCGACACACGTCCAGACCGCTGGAGTTATCCGCCAGCTGGATATCGACGAAGGCGATGTCGGGCGGCGCGTCGAGCGACAGCGACTCGACCTCGCTCAGGGACATAGCCTCGCCGACCAGCCGGTGGCCTTCGTCCTCAAGCATCGCCTCGAGGTCCATCACAAGCAGGGCCTCGTCCTCGACGACCAGGATGTCGAAGTGGGGCCCGGCGGCGCGCACCTAGCCGCTCACGGGGAAGTCGAGGACCGCGCGTGTTCCGGGTTCGGCCGGGAGCCACAGCGTCTTGCCGCCGATCTGCTTTGAGAGACGACCGATCAAAGTCTTGCCCAATCCCTGATGCGCAGCGCCGGGAATCCCGGGGCCGTCGTCCTGAACAACGACCTGGCCGCCTTGTTCCGTTCTTTTGGCCGAGACGATCAATCGGCCGCCGCGATCCTCGGGGAAGCCGTGCTTGATCGCATTGGTCAGCAGTTCGTTGATGATCAGTCCGATCGACGAGGCATGGGTCGAGGGAATGAACATCGGCTCCACATCGACGGACACCTCGATATCGGTGCGTCCTGTCGAGCCAATCACATCGGCGACCAGAGTGTTGGTAAAGGCGCCGACGTCGAACTGGGTGACGTCTTCGGACTGATAGAGTTTGCGGTGAACGGTCGCCAAGGCGTCCACCCGCTCCAGCATGGAGTCGAGGGTGGCGGTCAGGGCCGGATCGGACAGCGAGCGCGATTGCAGCCGCAGCAGCGAGCCGATCATGGTCAGGTTGTTCTTGACCCTGTGATCGACCTCGTGGAGCAGCAGGGTCTTGGCGGCGAGCGCCTCTTGCAGATCGGCGGTGCGAGCGGCGACTTCGCGTTCGACCAGGGCCTTTTGCTTTTCGACATAGGCCTGGGCCTCAATCCGCTCGGTCACATTCAGCTGCGAGGCGAAGAAATATTCGATCTCCCCTTGGGCGTTGCGCACCGGGCTGATGAACAGGGCGTTCCAGAAGGTGCTGCCGTCCTTGCGATAGTTCAGCAGATCGATGTGGATGTCGGCGCCGGCCTCAAGAGCTTCGCGGATCTTGGCGACGGCGGCCTTGTCGGATTTCGGCCCCTGAAGGAACCGACAGTTCTGGCCGATGATCTCGTCGCGCTCGTAGCCGGTCAGATCCTGGAAGGCCTTGTTGGCGAAGACGATCGGATTGTCGTCGCGACGCGGGTCGGTGATGACCATCGGCATGCGCGTGCCGCGTATGGCGGCGGCGAACGGATCTCCACGCCCGATTTCGTGTTCGACGACATCGGTAAGTCGCCAGTCGTCTTGCTGCTTCATCGGGACTCGGAATACAGGCGCGCGACCGGAAGCGCCGTGCGGATATTTGTCGCTTTACAACCTCTTCCTACAGCACCGGGGGGCGACTGCCAACCAAGGCGCGGCGCTCAGTCGGACTTGATGTCTGAGCGCGACAGGGCGACGCGGCCCAGCCGGGCCAGGGCGGCGCGCAGATCGTCGGGGGCTGAAGCGATCGATGCGGCCAAATCGGCCTCGGCCTTGGCGGCCAGGGGCGGCGGCTTGGCGCTGAGTTTGGGACGGGCGGCGGCCTCCTTCAAAGGGGCGACCGGACCCTGGGCGATGCGCAGCCGATCCACCGTCCCGGCGCCCAGGAATAGATTGACGCGAGCCAGAATGTCCTCGGACTGGTGCTGGATCAGCAGGGCGGCGGCGCCGGCGACGCGCAGCTCCAGCACGCCGGGCTGGCCGCCCTTGCCCTTGGTCAGTTTCTGCGGGCGGGTGACGCGCGCCAGGCGATCGCCGACGATCTCGCGCCAGCGGGGCTCCAGCGCACCGGCCCCGCGTCCGAACTGCTCGTCCAGCTTCTTGATCAGGGGCGTCAGCGCCTTGCCCGCGCGCGGCGCCGGTCGGGGGACCGGACGGGTGCGGCGGCGAGACAGGATCTCGCGGGCCTCGGCGTCTGTGGGCAGCGTGCGGCGCATGGGTCTATATAACTCGACCAATGCCTGACGTCTCTCCCGACATAGACCTGATCCGCTCACGGCTGCTGGCTTGGTACGACGCCAACGCGCGCACCCTGCCGTGGCGAGCCGCCGTCGGCGCGCCGCGGACCGAGCCGTACCGCGTCTGGTTGTCGGAGGTCATGCTGCAGCAGACGACCGTGCCGCATGCGACGCCGTATTTCCACGCCTTCACGACGCGCTGGCCGACGGTCTCGGACTTGGCGGCGGCCGAGGATGCGGAGGTGATGGGGGCCTGGGCCGGGTTGGGCTACTATGCGCGTGCCCGCAATCTGCTGGCCTGTGCGCGGGCGGTGGCGGGCGAGCATGGCGGTGTGTTTCCGGACACCGAGGCGGCGCTGCTCGCCCTGCCGGGCGTCGGCGCGTATACGGCCGCAGCCGTCGCCTCCATCGCCTTCGACCGGGCGGCCAATGTCGTGGACGGCAACGTCGAGCGGGTGATGGCGCGGCTGTTCGCGGTCGAGACGCCGGTCCCCGCCGCCCGGCCCGAGCTGAGGCGGCTGGCCGGCCTGTTCGTCGCCGACGAGCGGCCTGGAGACTGGGCTCAGGCGCTGATGGATTTGGGCGCGACGGTTTGCCGGCCCAAGTCACCGTCGTGCGGGACCTGTCCGGCAGCCAGCGAATGCCTGGGTCTGGCCACGGGCGACCCGGCTCGGTTTCCGATGAAGACGAAGAAGGCGGAGCGGCCGCACCGGCGGGGCATCGCCTATGTGCTGGTTGACGACCAGGGGCGTGTCGCGGTCGAGACGCGGCCCGAAAAGGGGCTGCTGGGCGGAATGCTGGGCCTGCCGACCAGCGACTGGGCGATAGGCGAGCCTGCTGCCGCAGCGCCGGTCGAGGCCGACTGGCGCGACGCGGGGGCTGTGGAGCACGTCTTTACCCACTTCGGCCTGACGCTGGCGGTGATGACCGCGCGCGTCGATGCGGACGGTGACTATCGCTGGATGCCGATCGAGGCGGCGCGGGCCGCCCTGCCGACGGTCTTCGCCAAGGCGCTGGACCGGGCGAGCGCGCCTGATCTGTTCGGCTGAGGCCTAGCGCAACGTGCGGATCGAAACCTTGCCCCGCTTGTGATGCGGGATGACCACCGCGCGACCGTCGGCGTGCTGGATGTTCAGATCCACGACGGCGCCGCCGACTTCCAGCCCGGTGATCTTCAGACGGTCCAAGCCGGCCGGCAGGACCGGATCGGCCAGATCGACCGTCTCGGTCCAGGCGTCGATCGATAGGCCAAGCGTCGCCTGAAGCATCAGGAAGACCGATCCGGCCGCCCAGGCCTGAGGCAGACAGGCGACCGGGTAGGCGATCGGCGGCTCGCCCGGCTCACGCGGGAAGCCGCAGAACAGTTCGGGCAGCCGCAGGTGGAAATGGGCGGCCGCAGCGTAGATCTCGGCCAGGATTTCCGCGACCGCATCGCGCTCACCGTAAGCCGCCATGCCGGCGGCGGCCATGGCAGTATCATGCGGCCAGACCGAGCCGTTGTGATAGCTCATCGGATTGAAGCGAGCCTGTCCGACCTCCAGGGTGCGGATGCCCCACCCGGTGCGGAACTCGGCGGTCAGCAGGCGTTTGGTGACGCGTCGCGCGCGTTCAAGCGACGGCAGGCCGGTGAACAGCAGGTGCCCGGCGTTGGAGGCGATGGCGCGACATTGCTGTCCGTCGCCGTCGAGGGCCACGGCGTAGAAGCCCTCGTCCTCCATCCAGAACTTTTCCTCGACCAGAGAGCGGACCTGTTCGGCGCGCATCCGCCATTCGGTCGTGCGGTCGTCGTGCAGGCGCTCGCCCAGATCGCCCAGCGCCTTCCAGGCGGCGAAGGCGTAACCCTGAACTTCCAGAAGCGCGATCGGACCCTTGGGGAAGCGACCGTCGGCGTGGAAGATGGAATCCTCGGAGTCCTTCCAGCCCTGGTTGGACAGGCCGGTGTCGGCCCCGCGCTGATAGTCGATCAGGCCGTCATTGTTGCTGTCGCCATAGTCGCGCATCCAGTCGGCGGCCGCGATCAGATTGGGCCAGAGCTTGCGAATCAGATCCAGATCGCCGGTGCGGTTGGCGTAGGCGCCGGCCAAGGCCACGAACAGGCAGGTGGTATCGACCCCGCCATAGTAGAGACCGAACGGCACCTCGTGCAGGGCGCTCATCTCGCCGCCGCGGGTTTCGTGCATGATCTTGCCGGGCTGGCTGTCCCGATAGAGCGAGGTCTCGGTCGCCTGGCGCGAGGCCAGATAGGTCAGCACGCCCTTGGCCAAGGACGGGTCCAGCCACAGCATTTGCCAGGCCGAGATGATGCCGTCGCGTCCGAACGGTGTCGAGAACCACGGCGTGCCCGCATAGGGATAGGGGCCGGTCGGCAGGTCTGTGGTCAACAGCGCCATGTCGGCGCGCGACTGGTCCAGCCAGTCGTTGAAGCGCGGGCTGCGCGGGCCGCGCACCGAGGCGCCGCGCCGGCGTTTGGCGCGCATGGCCAGGCGGGCCTGGATGGCGTTCTGGCGCCAGCGATCGGCGTCCGGCGTCTCGCAGGCGTCGACGCCGCACTCGATGAAGAGGTCCAGCGAGCGGCCCTTGGGCAGGCTGAACATGAACTCGGCGCGTTGATGCGTCAGGCGCGCGGGCGGTTCGGAAAAGGCGATGCAGCTGGACCGGTCCACGTCGTCCAGGCCGGTGTAGCGGAAGGTGACGCGGCGACCATCGGTGGTCGGCGTGTGGATCGTTCCGCGCTTGGCTCGCGGCGTGCCGCGCACCTGGAAGATATCGAAGAAGTCCGCGCCGAAATCGAAGGCCAGCGGCAGCAAGATGTCCTCCACCCCGTGGTTGACCATGCGGATGCGCTCGAACATCCGCCGGTTCCACAGGAAGCGCCGGCGCTCGATATGCAGGACGCCGGCCGGCGCCGATCGGCCGCCCATCGGGGGCAGGGGACGATTG
The DNA here is from genome assembly GCF_016429195.1 of Brevundimonas sp. ASV9. Lineage (GTDB taxonomy): Bacteria > Pseudomonadota > Alphaproteobacteria > Caulobacterales > Caulobacteraceae > Brevundimonas. Next base: position 11,911 of record NZ_JAELUF010000001.1, on the reverse strand, counting down.
GTGGTGTGGCAGGAGAAGAAGACGTTGTCCTGGCTGACGCCGGAAGACAGGCGCGACGGCTTCAGCAGGCCAACCGTCATGGCCCAGCGCGACAGGACGCGGGTGTCGCCCGCGAACAGGCCGTCGGCGCCGCCCTTCATGTCGCCCCATCCGTCGGCGACCAGGAAGGTATCGCCTTCCTTCAGCGCCATCAGCTGTTCGAGACCCGTGGCCTCGACCGATTCACCGGCGGTCAGTTGAGTGGAATAGGCGTCGTCCATGCGGTCTCTTCCCCGTCGTTGTGAGGCCTCGGCCGAACGTGTCGCACCCGAATGCGGCGCTCAGGGGCCGCTTGCAGACTTTAATGGGCAAGTCGCCGACGGGTTCAGGCGAACCTGTGCTTTTTCATCGCCAAACGACCCGAGAGACTTACTTGATCAGTCGCACGACGCCGATGGACCGCGCGATGTCGCGGAAGGCGGCTTCCAGAGCGGCGCTGTCTTCGGCCAGGAAGGCATGGTCGGAATCGGTGGCGCAGGTCCTCAGCAGATTGCGTCCGTTCTGCGTGGGCACATTCAGGCCGACGGTGAAGACCTCGATCTTGTTCGACTTGGCATAGGTGCAGATCGAACCGAAATCGGCATCCGTCGCCGCCAGCTCATTGGCTTTGTTCGTGGCGACGTGCGCGCCGTCCGACGAGCGGTAACGCAGGGTGTTCACACCGTCGGTCATCAGCACCAAAATCTTGCGCGGCGTGCGGTTCGCGGGATCGTAGGCCCCGGCTTCCTGGAACGGCGCGGTGGGCGACAGCAGATTGATGCCCCAGATCAAGCCGGATGGAATGTGGGTTTCGGGTTTGTAGCCGCCGACATTGATGACAAGGTTCTTGATCGCGTTCAGGACGCTGGATTTGCTCTTGGACAGGGGGCTGACCGCATTCAGGCAACTCTGGCCTGTCGTCAGGAAACCCTTGTAGGGCGTCGCCGGCGACTGGTCGTTCAGCCGCGTCGTGCCGACGTTTCGCGAATAGACGCAGCCGAACCACTTGTAGCTGACGTTGCAAGCATAGGGCGGGACGGTGACCGTCTTGACCACCTGATCCTTGTAGCAGGTGCCGGTCTCGCTGACGCCGTCACGCACGGTGGTGCACGGGTAGGGGGTGCCGCCGCTGTAGGTGGTCTTGGTCGTGCAGGTGCGCTCCTGAACATAGTCGTCGGGCACGGAAATCCACGGGGCCTTGCGGTTGGCCACGCCGACATTGACGTAGTCCGCATAAGGCACGACGCCGATCGAGACCTCGTCGCTTTCGGTCGCCATCAACTCGTTGACCAGCAAACTGGCCGAGGTCTTCAGCGCATCGATCCGCTTGATCGACCGGCTGTCCTTTTCGCTCATGGACCAAGTGTTATCGAGCACCAGAACAGTCTCGATCTTCTGCGCCACGCCACGCGTCGCCTCGGACAGTGCGTTGATATCGAACTGTTTGACGCCGGCCAGACCCGCGAAGATGGGTTTGACCCCGCCCTTGAACGTCACCCTGACGATTTTGCCATCGACATATTGGGTGCCGGTCTTCCAGCCGTCGATCAGTTGGCCGGTCTTCAGATTGGCCTCCAGATAGGGATCGCTGACCGCTTTCAACTCCTTGACCGTCTGGGCGCGGGAGGCCGCAGCGCCCAACGCTGCTGCATCGAGCGCTTCTTGCACCTGGTTCCTGACCGAGACATAGCGATTGATGTCGATGGCCAGGCCGACCATCAGTGTCAGGCCCATGGCGGACAGGGCGAAGAAGGTCGCAATGTTGCCTGCGGTATTCCGGCGCAGATGCGCCAGCCGCCGCCTCATCGCTGTCCAATGCATAGTGGTCGCCCCGATTTGGGACGACCGTATATGGATAAGCTTAACTTTTAGGTGAACGCCGTTACAGACTCAGGATTGCGACGGCGCCTCGGCAAGGTATTGCTTCAGGCGATGGCGGCGAAGCTGCGGTCTTCACGCGGACGCAGCGGGGTGACCACATCGTCCAGCGCAGTCTCCGCAAACGGACGGCGCGCCAGCAGGTCGCCGTAAACGTCCAGATACCGGCGCGCCATGGCCGTGGCGGAGAAGCGCAGATCGAAGCGCGCGCGCACGGCCTCGCGGTCCAGCAGATGGACGCGCCCGGCCGCAGCGATCGCCTGCTCCATCGTGTCGACCAGGAAGCCGGTGGCGCCGTCTTCGATAACCTCTGGCGTCGAGCCGCAACGGAAGGCGATCACCGGCGTACCGCAAGCCATGGCCTCGATCATCACCAGACCGAACGGTTCCGGCCAGTCGATGGGGAAGAGCAGGGCTTCGGCGCCGCCGAGGAAGGCGGACTTCTGATGGTCGCCGATCTCGCCGATGAACTCGATCAGCGGATTGCCCTCAACCAATGGGCGGATCGTCTCTTCCCAATAGCGTTTGTCGGCGGCGTCCACCTTGGCGGCCATCTTCAGACGCTTGCCCAGTTTGGTGGCGATCTCGATGGCGCGGTCAGGGCGTTTCTCGGGCGAGATGCGACCCAGGAAGGCTAGATAGCCCTCGGACTTCGGGGAGAAGATGTACTGTTCGCCCGGCATGCCGTGATGGACGGTGGCTTTCCAGTTGGCGAAATGCAGCGGCTTACGCTGATCGTCGGAGATGGAGACCAGGCCGAACTCGCTCCAACGCGCATAGACGCCGGGCAGGTCCTTCATATCCAGACGGCCGTGCAGGGTCGTCAGGGTCTTGTCCGCATATTTCTGGAACAGCGGGAAGTGGACCATGTCGGTGTGGAAGTGGATGACGTCGAACTCGTCGGCGCGGTCCAGAACTTCGCCCAGCATCGACAGGTGGGCGGCGAGGTCGGATTTCAACGGCGCCGGATCCAGACGGATCGCCTGATCACGCACGGGCACAAGACGCGCCTTGGTCTGGGCGTCAGCGCTGGCGAACAACGTCACGTCGTGGCCCAGCTCGACCAGGGCGTCGGTCAGATGCGCGACCACACGCTCCGTACCGCCGTACAGCTTGGGAGGCACAGCCTCGTACAACGGGGTGATCTGCGCGATTTTCATGGTGATGTGCTCCGACACCGCATCCTGGCGGGCCGTTGACATCAATGTTCTCGCAACTGCGAAGTTCCGTCGCAGCTGATGAATTTTCACATAGGTTTCGCGGGGTTACAGCGAAGCTGACCCATATTGAGTGTGCGAAATCGTACGTATTGGCGGCGGATTGCCGGCTAAGTGATTGATGTGGCTTACGCGACGCGCGGTCGCAGCGGCTTACATCGCGGCGCGAACTTCCGAACGGAGGGCGTCGATGGATTTCAGCCCCTGGTCTGTCTTGAACCGCCAGTAGGTCCAGCCGTTGCAAGCCGGTGCGTTTTCCAGCAGCGCGCCGAGCTTGTGGATGGAGCCGCTGAGCGAACCGTGAACCAGCGAACCGTCCGCACGAACACGCGCCTCGCGCTCACCCTTTGGGCAATACAGACGGTCGCCGGGTTGCAGCAGGCCGGCCTCGACCAGGGCGCCGAACGGCACCTTGGGCTCGGCGCGCTTGGAGCCTGTGACCATCAGGTCTTCGGGGCGGGCAGGGATGACCGAGGCGATGCGGGTTTCGGCGACCTCGGCATAGGTCTCGTCACGCTCGATACCGATGTAATGGCGGCCGAGGCGTTTGGCGGCGGCGCCGGTGGTGCCGGTGCCGAAGAAGGGATCCAGGATGACGTCGCCGGGGCGCGTCGCCGATAGCAGGACGCGGTGCAACAGGGCTTCGGGCTTCTGGGTTGGATGAGCCTTCTTGCCGTCGGCGTCCTTGATCCGCTCCTCGCCTGTGCACAGGGCGAAGGTCCAGTCGGAACGCATCTGGGTGTCTTCGTTGAAGGCCTTCAGCGCATCATAGTTGAAGGTGTAGCGCTTCTGATCCCGCGACTTGGCGGCCCAGATCAGGGTCTCATGGGCGTTGGTGAACCGGGTGCCCTTGAAGTTCGGCATCGGGTTGGACTTGCGCCAGATGATGTCGTTCAAAACCCAGAAGCCCAGGTCCTGGATCGCGGACCCCAGGCGGAAGACGTTGTGGTAGGAGCCGATCACCCAGATCGAGCCCTCGGGCTTCAGGACGCGGCGGCATTCCGCCAGCCAGGCGCGGGTGAAGGCGTCGTAGTCGGCGAAGCTGGCGAACTTATCCCAGTCGTCATCGACCGCATCGACCTTGGAATTGTCGGGACGCAGCAGGTCGCCGCCGAGCTGCAGATTATACGGCGGATCGGCGAAGACCATGTCCACCGAGGCGTCGGGCAGGCTCTTCAGCACCTCGATGCAGTCGCCACGATGAATGATGTCCTTGGCGAGGACAGGGGTCTTCAGATCGGACATGGAAACGCGGCCCCGCAACAGTGAGACCGCTATGGTGAATCCTTGTGGTTAAGGTCGAGTAACCGGCGCGAAGCGTTCACGCCGGTTACCCCTCACCTTACGCCAGCATGCGCATCTTGGGCTCGCGCTGCCACTGCCGGGTGCGGGCGGGGGCGAGGAAGCCTGTGGCGTCCTTGGACAGATCGATCACGCCGGGGTCCGGCTCGACGCCCGCTTTGTCCAGCAGGGGCTGGGCCTCGGGCGTGTGGCCGATGGCCTTGAGGTGGCCGAAGGCGTCCTTGGCGAAATCGACTGCGGCGCCTTCTTTCAGCATCTGGGCGCAGCCATCCTCGGACAGAACGATCGCCACGGCGTCGAAAAGGACCGACGGACTGCCGGCCAGTTGACCGTCGGCCGCGAGCGTCTTGCCGTCCTTCAGCTTGGCGCCGCCGATCTTGGGCGCGACGATGAAGACCGAGCCGCCGTCGCCTTCAACCGCCGCCTTGACGGCGTCGACGACCGCGCCGTCCGAACCGTCGGCGACCAGGATGGCGACCTTTCGGCCCTTCAGGGTGTCGGGATATTTGCCGACGATGCGCAAGGCAGGCGAGGCGTCCAGATCGATGGGCGCCACACCGGGGTCGGACGCCTTGGGCAGGGGCAGGTTCAGGCCGTCTGCGACCCGCTGGGCCAGGGTTTCATCGACGTTCTGCAGATTGGCCAGAACACGCTCGCGAACGTGAGCGAGCGACACCTTGGACAGTTCAAAGACGATGGCGCTGGCCAAATGGGCCTGTTCGATCTCGGTCTGGGAGCGGAAGAACAGCCGTGCCTGGCTGTAGTGATCGGCGAAGCTTTCAGCGCGCAGCCGGACCTTTTCGCCCTCAACTGGAACAGGCGCGGTGCGGAAACCGCCCTTGGGATCTTCACGCGGGCCGCCGTCCTCGCCCGCTTCGGCCAAGCTGTTGGGCTCATAGTTGGCGCGGCCCTTGGGCACTGCCATCTGCATATGGCCGTCGCGCTGGAAGTTCTGGAAGGGGCAGCCCTTGGCCTGGTTGATCGGGATCTGGTGGAAGTTGACCGTGCCCAAGCGCGACAGCTGGGTGTCCTGATAGGAGAACAGCCGCCCCTGCAGCAGCGGATCTTCCGAAAAGTCGATGCCCGGCACGATGTTGGTCGGCAGGAAGGCGACCTGTTCGGTTTCGGCGAAGAAGTTGTCCGGGTTGCGGTCCAGAACCATGCGGCCGATGACGCGGATAGGATATTCTTCTTCCGGCACCAGCTTGGTGGCGTCCAGAATGTCGAAGGGCAGGGCGTCGGCCTGGTCCTGGGTGAACAGTTGCACGCCGAACTCCCATTCGGGGAAGTCGCCCTGATCGATGGCCTCATACAGGTCGCGGCGGTGATAATCGGGGTCGGCGCCGGCGATCTTTACCGCCTCGTCCCAGCAGGTGGATTGCGTGCCCAGCTTGGGCCGCCAGTGGAACTTGACCAGAGTCGCCTCGCCTTCGGCATTGATCAGCCGGAAGGTGTTCACGCCGAAACCTTCCATCATGCGTAGGCTGCGCGGGATGCCGCGATCCGACATGGCCCACATGACCATGTGCATGCTCTCGGGCATCAGGCCGATGAAGTCCCAGAAGGTGTCGTGGGCGCTGGCCGCCTGGGGATAGCCCTTGTCGGCCTCCATCTTCACCGAATGGATCAGGTCCGGGAACTTGATCGCGTCCTGGATGAAGAAGACGGGGATGTTGTTGCCGACCAGGTCCCAGTTGCCCTCGGTCGTATAGAATTTGACCGCAAAGCCGCGCACGTCGCGCGGCGTATCAACAGACCCCGCGCCGCCGGCGACGGTCGAGAAGCGGGTGAACAGTTCGGTCTTCTTGCCCACCTCGGTCAGGATCTTGGCCGTGGTGAACTTCGACAGACTGTCGGTCAGTTCGAAGAAGCCGTGGGCGGCAGAGCCGCGGGCATGAACGATCCGCTCAGGGATACGCTCGTGGTCGAAATGCTGGATCTTCTCGCGAAGGATGAAGTCTTCCAGCAGGGTCGAGCCGCGCGGGCCGGCCTTGAGCGAGTTCTGATTGTCGCTGATCGGCGTCCCGTGATTTGTGGTCAGGCGGGTCTCAGGCGTCGAGGCGGTCTGGTGCACCTCGCCGGCGTTGCCGATTGTTGGCGCGCCGGCCGGCTTTGCGTTCTTGGCCATCTTGGGAGTCCTTTGGAGCAGCGGCGCAAGCGGGAGCCGCGCGCGTTCCCGAAGACAACTCGGTGGAGGCGCAATAGTTCTGTGCGAGTTCGCGCACAGCCACGCCCGATCGTCCTTAGAAAAGTTCGCTCCGTATGCGGCGCGCCCTTCGCAGGAGGCGAGGCGGCGTTTATGAGGCGAAAATGATCGCACGCCTTCGCCCCGTCCCGTTCGACCTCGGTCCCGTTCATTTCGTCGGCATCGGCGGCATCGGCATGAGCGGCATCGCCGAAATCATGCTGAAGATCGGCTATTCGGTGCAGGGCTCTGACGCCAAGGCGAGCGCCAATACCGAACGGCTGGAACAGCTCGGCGCCAAGATCTTCATCGGCCACGACGCCGCCCATGTGGGCGAGGGCGTTTCAGCGGTGGTCTATTCGACGGCGGTCAAGGCCGACAATCCCGAGATGAAGGCGGCCCGCGAGCGCCGCATCCCGCTGGTGCGCCGGGCCGAGATGCTGGCCGAGCTGATGCGGCTACAGTTCTCGATCGCTGTGGGCGGCACACACGGCAAGACGACCACGACCTCGATGGTGGCGGCCCTGCTGGATGCGGCGGGCCTGGATCCTACGGTGGTCAACGGCGGCATCATCAACGCCTATGGCACCAACGCCAAGGTCGGCGACGGCGACTGGATCGTGGTGGAGGCGGACGAGTCGGACGGCAGCTTCCTGCGCCTGAAGTCGACGGTGGCCATCGTCACCAACATCGATCCTGAACATCTGGACCACTACGGCGACTTCGACGGGGTGCGGAAGGCGTTCATCGATTTCGTCGAGAACATCCCCTTCTACGGCTTCGCTGCTGTCTGCCTGGACCATCCCGAAGTGCAAAAGCTGGTCGCCGCCATCGATAACCGGCGGCTCGTGACCTACGGCGTCAATCCGCAGGCGATGGTGCGGGCCGACAATGTCGAGATGGGGCCGGACGGCTGTCGCTTCGACGTGGTCATCCAGAATGGCGAAACCCATGTGATCTCCGGCGTTCATCTGCCGATGGCCGGTTGGCACAATGTGTCGAACGCCCTGGCCGCGATCGCCGTGGCGCGCGAGCTGGATGTGTCGGACGACGCGATCCGCGCGGGCCTGGCCGGGTTCGGCGGGGTCAAGCGCCGCTTCACCACCACGGGCGTCGTGGGCGGCGTTCGCATCATCGACGACTATGGCCACCACCCGGTCGAGATCGCCGCCGTGCTGAAGGCCGCCCGTCAAGTGACGGACGGACGGGTCATCGCCGTGGTTCAGCCTCACCGCTACACCCGCCTGCGCGACCTGATGGACGAGTTCTCGACCTGCTTCTCGGACGCCGACAGCGTGATTGTCGCCGACGTCTATCCCGCCGGCGAACAACCGATCGAAGGCGTGGACAAGCACGCCCTGGCCGACGGCGTGCGCCGCTACGGCCATCGTCACGTGCAGGCCTTGGAGAACGCTGCTGTCTTGCCGCGACTGATCAAGGACGAGGCCAAATCCGGCGACGTCGTCGTGCTGCTGGGCGCCGGCGATATCACCAGCTGGGCCTATGGCCTGCCGGCGCAGTTGGAGGCTCTGGCGTGATCGCTCTGCCCGAAGTGCGCGGCAAGCTGCTGCGTAACGAGCCGCTCGCGCCCTATACCTGGTTCCGGGTGGGCGGCGCGGCCGAGGCCCTGTTCATACCGGCGGACGCCGAGGATCTGGCGGACTTTCTGAAGACGCTGGACTCGGCCGTGCCGGTGACGGTTCTGGGCGTCGGATCGAACGTCATCGTCCGCGACGGCGGGGTCGAGGGGGTGGTGATCCGCCTGGCGGGCCGCCCTTGGGCGCAGATCACGACGGACGGCGATGCGGTCACGGCCGGCGCGGGCGCGCTGGACTCCATGGTCGCCAAGGCCAGCGCCAAGGCGGGAATCGCCGGGCTGGAATTCTACGCCGGCATTCCGGGCACGATCGGCGGCGCCCTGACCATGAACGCCGGCTGCTACGGCTCCGAGACCAAGGACGTTCTGGTTTCGGCCTGGGGCCTGACGCGGGCGGGCGAGCGGGTCGATTACGCTCTGGCCGACTTCGGCTACACCTATCGCCATTCCCGGGCGCCGGCCGACATCATCTGGATCGAGGCGACCTATCGCGGCACGACCGACGAACCCGAGGCGGTGGCGGCCCGGATCTCCGAGATCACCGGCCGTCGCGAAACCACCCAGCCGATCCGCGAGAAAACGGGCGGCTCGACGTTCAAGAACCCCGAAGGCCATTCGTCGTGGAAGCTGGTTGATGAGGCGGGCTGGCGCGGCAAGCTGCACGCCGAAAACGGGGGAGGGGCCATGTTCAGCGAACTGCACTCCAACTTCATGATCAATCCCGGCGAGGCGACAGCCGCCGATATTGAAGGCTTGGGCGAGGCGGTGCGCGCCGATGTCCTGGCCAAGACCGGCGTTCAGCTGGAGTGGGAAATCAAGCGGATCGGCCGAGCGGGATAAAAAACCCGCGCAAAAATGGTCGGCGGACGCGAATGGTTGACGGCCTGTTAAACATGTAGGCCCCAATCCAGGGCGTCATGGCCCGCGCTTTCAAAGACCTTCACGTCGCCGTCCTGATGGGCGGCCTTTCCGCAGAGCGGGAGGTGTCCCTCTCGTCGGGCGAGCAGTGCGCGCGCGCGCTGGAGCGGCAGGGCGTGCGCGTCAGCCGCGTGGATGCCGGGCGCGACTTGGCCAATGTGCTTTCGGGTCTGATCAAGCCGGACGTGGTGCTGAACTGTCTGCACGGCGCCTGGGGTGAGGACGGCTGCGTCCAGGGCGTGCTGGAGACCCTGCGGATTCGCTACACCCATTCCGGCGTGCTGGCCTCTGCCCTGGCGATGGACAAGGAGAAGTCCAAGGCCGTGCTGCGGGCGGCCGGCATTAAGGTGCCGGGCGGTGGTCTTTACGATCGTCGCGAAGTCGCCAGCCGCCACGTCATCGACCCGCCCTATGTGGTCAAGCCGAATGCCGAGGGCTCGTCCGTCGGCGTCTTCCTGGTGCGCGAAGGCGCCAACCGTCCGGTTTCCGAAGTGGGGGAGCCGGGCTGGGCTTACGGCGAGCAGGTCGTCGTCGAGCCCTATATCGCCGGCAAGGAGCTGTGCGTCACCGTGCTGGGCGAACCGGCCGGACCGCGCGCCCTGACGGTCACCGACATCACCCCGACCAAAGGCTTCTATGACTATGAGGCCAAGTATGCGCCGGGCGGATCGGTGCACGTCCTGCCGGCCGTCCTGCCGCCGCATGTGTTCGAACAGGCGCTGCGTCAGGCGGAGGCGGCGCATGTCGCCATGGGCTGCCGCGGCGTGTCGCGATCCGACTTCCGTTATGATGATGTTAAGGACGATCTGGTCCTGTTGGAGGTCAATACCCAGCCCGGCATGACCCCGACTTCGCTCGCGCCCGAGCAGGCCGCCCATACCGGAATGAGCTATGACGATCTGGTTCGGTGGATGGTGGAGGACGCCTCATGCCCGCGGTAGTTCGCGGCGGTCGGCGACAGGGTTCTAATCAGGCTCCACAGCGCGGTTCGGCTTCCAAAGGCGGAGGACGGTCGCGTAGCGCGGCCCAGAACGCGTCCGCCGTTCCCGGCAAGATGGCCGCCATCGGCCGTGTCGATATTTCGCCGCGCACCGCCGTGATCGCCCTGGGCGCCGGCGCGCTGCTGCTGGTCGGGGTTCTGGCCACGGGCGCCCGCGCCGAGCGGATCGGCGCCTCGGTTTCGCATGGCCTGGACAGTGTGACGGCCGGTATGGGCCTGACGCTGAAGCGGGTGCACATCACTGGCGCCTCGCCGGAGGCTGAGCCGGCGATCCAGCGCGCGCTGGGCCTGTATTCCGGTCAGCCGATCACAAGCCTGGATCTGGACGCCATTCGCACGCGGGTTCAGGGCGTGGGTTGGGTCAAGGAGGCGCGCGTGGTGCGCCTGTTGCCCGACACCCTGATCGTCGAGGTCAAGGAACACGACCGCCTCGCCGTCTGGCAGGAAGCCGGTCAGATCAAGGTGATCGACAACCGGGGCCAGGTCATCGACGGCGCCGACGCGCGTCGCTATCCGACGCTGCCGCTGGTTGTGGGCAAGGGCGCCGACGTGGCGGCGGGCGAAATCCTGCCTCTGCTGGCCCAGCGCCCGCGACTGATGGGGATGGTGGACGCCTTGGTGCGCGTGGATGAGCGCCGCTGGGACCTGCGTCTCAAAGACGGCAGCCTGATCCAGCTTCCCGCCACCGAACAGGAGGCGGCTTTGATCCGCCTCGATGCGCTGGACCAGCGCGAACGCCTGCTCGACCTGGGCTTCGCCCGCGTCGATCTCAGAACCCCCGATGAGGTCGCCGTGCGACCCGCCGGCGACGCCTAAGGACCGTAGAGACATGACCAAGCAACGCGGCGCGGCGAATGATCACGGTCGGGGCATGGATCCTCGCGCCGGACGTGCGCCCGTGGTCGCTGCGTTGGACATCGGGCAATCCAAGGTCTCGTGCTTCATCATGAAGCCGGACGGCGTCCGTCACGCCGACCGCACCATCCGCGTCGCAGGCGCCAGCCACGTCCAGTCCAAGGGCGTCAGGGGCGGGGCCATCATCAATATGGATGAGGCGGCCCAGGCCATCGGCCACGCCGTCGAACGCGCCGAGCGCGCCGCCCAGAGCCCGGTGTCCGGCGTCGTCGTCACGACCGCCATCGGCCAGATGGCCAGCCACCGGGTGCAGGCCCGGGTCTCGCTAGGCGCCAATCCGGTCGGCGATGCCGATCTGGCGCGCGCCATCGGCATGGCCCTGGCCCAGATTCGCCTGCCCAACCGTCGCCCGATCCACGTCCTGCCCATTGCCTGGTCGGTCGACGGCGCGCGTGGCGTGCATGATCCGCGCTCGATGCGGGGCGGCTCGCTGGGGCTGGATCTGTTGGTCGTCTCGATGGCCGAGAACGTCTTCACGACCCTCAGCCACTGCCTGGAGCTGGCGCACTTGGATCTGCAAGGCGTCGCCGCCGCACCGGTCGTCTCGTCTCTGGCCGCGCTGGAAGAAGACGAGATGGATCTGGGCGCCGTCTGCATCGACATGGGCGGCGGCTCGACCAGCGCCGCCGTGTGGGGCGGCCGGTCCCTGCTGCATATCGAAAGCCTGAATGTCGGCGGCGACCACGTCACCTCGGACATCGCGCGCGGCCTGTCCACGTCCAAGGCCGGCGCCGAACGGCTCAAGACCCTGCACGGCTCGGCCATGGCCAGCGCCAACGAGGACCGCGAAATGCTGGAGGCTCCGCCGCGCGGCGAGGACGCCTCGGCCGGCCCTGTCATCGTCCCGCGCGCCATGCTGAAGACCGTCATCGCCCCCCGCG